>PWRZ01000185.1 GCA_003563385.1 Syntrophomonadaceae bacterium | reverse complement strand
GAGGCGGTTGATTTTGACCAGCAGGACGAGCTTGTGGAGAAGAAATATGGCGCTGTCGTTATCGCTACGGGGTTTGATGTTATCAACCTGGACGATTTTGGCGAATTCAGCTACGGCAAGCACCCGGATGTCATTACCAGCCTGGAGTTTGAAAGGCTTGTAAACGCCTCCGGGCCGACGGAAGGCAAGCTGGCCAGGCCCTCCAACCAGGAGACCCCTCAAAATGTGGTCTTCATACATTGCGTTGGTTCCCGGGATAAATCCCGCGGCAAGCCTTACTGCTCAAAGATCTGCTGTATGTACAGCGCCAAGCATACCATACTGTTGAAGGAAAAATATCCACAGATACAGTCTTATGTTTTCTATATAGATGTGCGCACGGCGGGCAAGGAGTTTGAAGAGTTTCACCGCCGGGCGGTGGAAGATTACGGGGCCGTTTACCTGAGGGGTATTGTGGGGAAGGTGTTCCCCGATGGAGACAAGCTGCTGGTACAGGGCGTGGACTCTCTAAGCGGCAAGCCCGTAGAGATTGATGCCGACCTGGTCGTCCTGGCGGCGGCCATGAGTGCCCGCGGGGATGCCCCAGAGGTGGCCCGGCTGTTCAATATCAGCACTGATGCACATAATTTCTTCACGGAGGCACATGCCAAGCTGCGCCCCGTGGAGACGCATTCGGCGGGTGTTTTTTTGGCCGGTGCCTGCCAGGGGCCGAAAGATATCCCGGAGACTGTGGCCCAAGCCAGCGCTGCGGCGGCCAAGGCTATCGCCCTGCTCAGCAAGGAGACTCTTGTCAGTGACCCCTGTGTTTCTGCAGTGGATGAAGCGTTGTGCACGGGCTGCCTGGCCTGCGTCAATGTTTGCCCGTACAAGGCTATTTCGGAGAAGACGCTCGAGGAGAAGGTGCACGGTAAAGAAGTGCGCCGCCTGGTGGCCGAGGTTAACGAAGCCCTCTGCCAGGGCTGCGGGGCCTGTGTGGTAGCATGCCGGCCCGGTGCCATGAACCTGAAGGGCTTCACCTGTGAGCAGATCTTAGCGGAGGTGGATGCGGTATGTCTCTAGCACAAGAGCAGGCCTTTGAGCCTTTAATCGTTGCTTTTTGTTGTAACTGGTGCAGCTACGCCGGGGGAGACCTTGCCGGCACGAGCAGAATGACTTACCCGGCCAATGTCCGTGTTATTCGCGTCCCCTGTTCCAGCCGCGTAAGCCCCAACCTTATCCTGCGGGCTTTCCAGCGCGGTGCCGACGGGGTATTGGTTGCCGGCTGTCATCCCGGTGACTGTCATTATGTTACCGGCAATTATTATGCGCGCCGCCGTTTTTCAGCGATGAGGCGCTTCCTGGAGTATCTCGGTATCGAACAGGAGCGCTTTGAAGTGCACTGGATATCGGCTTCGGAAGGAAGCAAGTTTGCCGCGGTAATGGGTGAAGTTACCGAAAAAATAAGGGCTTTAGGTCCCAACAGAAAGTTGAGGGATGCAAGATGAAGCAGCTGGCTGAGATCATGAAAGATATTGCAGCGCAGTCCCTCTCACGCGGGGAAGTGGACCTGGTTATCGGCTGGCAGAAAGGCCCCTTGTGGTGGCAGTCTTATCCTGCTTTCATTGAGGGGAACGAGGGGAACGGAGAGACCGGCTCTCTTACCTGGGACTCCTTTTGTGTCCCCAACCTGAGCAGGTACCTGCTGGAAGAGCTTCCGGAGCGGAAGAAGGTGGCTCTTTTCGTAAAGGGCTGCGACGCCCTCGGTTTCAACCAGATACTGCAGGATAAGCGCGCGGAGAGGGAGAAGGTTGTTCTCTACGGTATTCCCTGCACGGGACTGGTAGACCCTGACAAGGTGGAGTCTGCGGGGCTGGGCAGGGGACTGCTGGAAGTGAAGCGCGACGGTGATGAGCTTGTGTTCGTGTATGATAGCGGCGAGCAGAAAGCACAGGCACGGGATTTCCTGTACGACAAGTGCCTTACCTGCCGTTACCCCAACCCCGTTGTTTACGACCAAATGCTCGGCGAGGCCGCCCCGGTACAGCCAGAGGAACGTTTCGAAAGCGTGCAGGAGCTGGAAAAGATGGACGCCGATGAGCGCTTCGCCTACTGGGCGCGGCAGTTTTCCCGCTGTATCAGGTGCTTTGCCTGCCGCAATGCCTGTCCTGCCTGCAGCTGCCGGGAATGTATTTTCGACATCCCGGAACCGCGCTGGCTGGGCAAGGCCAACGAGCTCAGCGAAACGCAGTTTTACCAGATTATCAGGGCTTACCATGTCGCCGGCCGCTGCGTGGACTGCGGCGAGTGTACCAGGGTATGCCCGGTAAATATACCCTTGCAGGAACTGAACCGCAAGTTCATCAAGGATATAAACGAACTTTACGGGGAATATGATGCCGGCGTGGATCCGGAACAGGAGGCACCACTGGTCACCTACAAAACTGACGATCCCGCTGCCTTCACTGAGAGCTAAGGGGGTGTGAAATTAAATGAAAAAAATTGTTAAAGACAAGCTTCCATCGCTGTGGGAACAACTTTCCAGTCAGGCTACCCTCTTTCTTCCTGTCGAGCAGGACGGGGTTGTTAACTTTGCTCCCTGGGAGGAAGGGGACAGCGTGAACCTGGAGGCACTGAACACGGTGGTGCCTCCTAAGAACGTCGTTTTTCCCCAGACGGAAACGTATATGCGCTTTAAGGTGGAAAACGATAAACTGCATATTGAACCGTTTGAGCAAAACGGGCCCTACGTTCTTTTCGGTGCCCGCCCCTGCGATGTGGCCGGAATAACGCTCCTGGACAAAGTATTTCTCCAGGAGCCGGAGGACGGGCTTTACAGCAGGCGCCGCCGCGAGGGGACCGTTATTTCTGTTGCCTGCAATGAACCGGATGCTGCCTGTTTCTGCACTTCTTTCGAGCTGGAACCGGGCATGGCTCCCGGTGCGGACATAATGGTCTGGGACATGGGCGATTACCTGCTCTGGAAGGCACAGAGCGAAAAGGGTGAAAAGCTGACTGGTTCTGTGGAAAACCTCCTCCAAGAAGCTGCTGAAGAAGAACAAAAAGCAGCCATGGAGCTGAAAGAGAGGGTTACTGCCAAAGAGGCGGCTGCGGCACAGGAAATGGGTTGGGACCCCAGTGGGGTAAAGGAAACCCTTAAGGATATGTTTGACAGCGACATTTGGGAGCAGTTTTTCCGCCGCTGCCTGGGATGTGGTATCTGTACTTATATTTGCCCTACCTGCCACTGCTTCGATATCCAGGATTACAGCAAGGACCAGGAGGGCGGGCGCTTCCGCTGCTGGGATTCGTGCATGTTTGCTGATTTTACCCTTATGGGCAGCGGTGAGAACCCGCGGCCGACGCGCAAAGAGCGGGTCCGCCAGCGTTTTATGCACAAGCTGTGCTACTATCCTTCCAATTTCGGGCTTTACGCCTGTGTAGGTTGTGGTCGCTGCGTGCGCAAATGCCCCGTTAATCTGGATATAGCCCAGGTTATCAAAGAGGTAGGAGGTGTAAAAAGTGGCTCAGAATAATCTTCTGCTTCCTCAAGTTGCCGTTGTAGAAGAGATCAGCACCGAAACGAGTGATATTAAGACCTTCAAAGTAGCATCCCAGGGAGGAGGTTCTCCCCTGGAGTTCCTGCCCGGGCAGTGTGCCATGCTCTCGCTGCCGCCCGTGGGAGAAGCCATTTTTTCGATCACTTCTTCGCCCACGGAAAAAGATTACCTGGAATTCAGCATTAAGAAGACCGGTTCTGTGACCAATTTCCTGCACGAGATCGAAGAAGGTTACCAGCTGGGAGTAAGGGGGCCTTACGGCAACGGCTTTCCCCTCGAAATGCTCAAGGGCAAGGACCTGCTCTTTATCGGCGGGGGGATCGGCCTGGCCCCGCTGCGTTCACTGATAAACTACTGCTTGGCCAACCGCGGCGATTACGGGCAGGTAGACATTGTCTACGGTGCGCGAACCCCCGATGATCTGGTCCAAAGAGCGGAGATTTTTGATAACTGGCCCAGGGCATCGAATACCAATGTGTACCTTACCGTGGATGTTGAATGGGAAGGATGGGACGGCCACGTCGGGTTTGTCCCGCAGTATATGGAGGAGATCGGCTTTGCACCTGAAAACCGCATTGCCGTAACCTGCGGCCCCCCGATCATGATCAAGTTTGTCCTGGAGGGGCTTGAGCGGATGGGCTTCAAACCGGAGCAGGTAATCACCACGCTGGAATTGAAAATGAAATGCGGTGTAGGCAAGTGCGGCCGCTGCAACCTGGGAGACAGGTATGTTTGCAAAGACGGCCCCGTTTTTACCTATGCTGAACTGTTGAACCTTCCGCCCGAATATTGATATTACTGAAAGAACGAAAACTCCATTCTGTACTGGTTTCTTCCTGTCCTCAGGGGGCGCTCTACCGCCCCCTCTTTTTTTTTTCAAAAACTAAATGCCCCTTTTTGGAGCAGTAACCTTTTTTCATTTTATCCGTTAAATAAAGTAAGCGGGTGAAAAACAAGTAAGCACAGGACCTGTAACGGGGGGAGAAAGATATTGAAGAAGGCGGTTTCTTTTGTGATCATTATAATGGTGATGTCGGCATTACTGGTACCGGCCGCTTACACCATGGAGGAAGAAGAAAGCCCGGTCAGGGTCTTCGTCAACCTGAAAGAGTTGCTGCTGGAGGTGCCTCCCCGCGTAATAGACGAGCAGCTCATAGTTCCGGCGCGTCCTTTTTTGGAAGCCCTTGGGGCGGGGATTAACTGGGATGCCGAGAACAAAACTGTCACCGTTACCCGAGAAGGCAGCATGGCGGTGCTGCAGCTAAACGAGAATTACGTGGAGGTGGACGGTGAAAAAAGAGAGATAGAAGCTCCGGCGACCATTACCGGTGGAGTAACCATGGTCCCGATGAGCTTTTTATCCCGTTTTATGGGCCTGGATGTCCACTGGGACAGCAGTGAAAAGGTAATAGAAGTTATCAGCAGCGATTTTGTCCCTTTTGTTAAGCTTACCGGTGAAGAGAATGCCGAACTGGCCCCTCCAATGCAGCAGTGGGTGGAAAGATTGAGGGGCGAGCCCGGCATGCGCTCCAGGATGGATGGGGGTTTTCTCTATATCCTGGCCACCTACGGGCCGAAACCGACCGGCGGCTATGAAGTGGAGATAATAAGTATTTCAAGGCGCGAGGGAGCCTTCCGCGTGGAGGTGGAATACCGCCAGCCCGGCCTGGAACATTCCGTTTTGCAGGTTTTTTCACGTCCTTACGACCTTGTCCGTGTGGACCTGTCCGGAGAGGAAAAACCGGCTTACATAGCTTACCACACCAGCGGCCTGGAAGAGGAAATAGTTCCTTTTATCGGCACTATTGAATGAACCGGTTGTGTTTTTTCGCCGGTAGTTGATGACTGCCAGGTTTTTTCAGGATGCTGAATTTGAAACTTTGTCCCCG
>PWRZ01000041.1 GCA_003563385.1 Syntrophomonadaceae bacterium | reverse complement strand
CTGTCAAGGGTATAGAGCGTATTTACCCGCGCGAAGAGCCGGCGGTCTGTGAAAAGCGGGTCACGCAGCAGCTTGCCGTCTCCCAGCCCGTTTTTAACATCGGCTTCAAGGATGACTTTGTCATGCTGGAGGGGCGGGAGCTTCTCTTCCGCGAGCTGGCCACCGAGCTGCTTTTGGAAATGATTTTTGCGCGCAGCGAGAGCCTCTACAACGAGCTTTACGAGGAGGGGCTTATCGACGAACGCTTTTCGACCGGGTATACGGCGGAGTGCACTTACGGCTATACGCTCGTAGGTGGCAGGACGAAAGATCCGGAGAGGCTGCACCAGAAAGTGATGGAGGGCATAGAGAAGGTCAAGAGAGAAGGGCTCAGCGCGGAAAGTTTTGAGCGCCACAAGCGCAAGGTAAGGGGTGCCTTCCTGCGCAGCTTTAACTCGCTTGAATTTATTGCCAACAACTACCTTGCGTACCGCTTTCGGGGTATAGACTTCTTCGATATCCTGGATGTCCTGGAAGAAGTTTCGCTCCCGGACCTGGAGAGACGCCTCCACGAGCACCTGCGCGAAGAACTGCATGCCATCTCCATCATCTATCCCTTTAACGAACAATAGCAACGGGGGCAAGAAGTGAAAGAGGAAACCTGTTTGTTGACGGTTGAGGACGCCCTGAAGCTGGGGCGGGATGAGGTCACGGAAACTTATCGAAAGTATGTCAACCCCGGTTGGGCTGCGCTGCAGTCGCTGCTGGAAATAGATTTCAACTATGTCAGGGCCGAGGGCTGCGTGGTTTGGGACGAGGGCGGAAACGAGTATCTCGATTTCGTGGGCGGCTTTGGCTCCCTGAACCTGGGGCACAACCACCCCGCTGTCCTGGAGGCGCTCCGCCGGGTTGAGCAGGCCCCGGTAATACTGCAGACCGCCCTGGGCAAGTTTGCGGCTGTCCTGGCGCACAACCTGGCCCGGGCCGCCCCCGGTGAACTGCAAAACTGCTGGTTCTGCAGCTCCGGTGCAGAAGCCGTGGAAGGGGCTCTCAAGCTGGCCCGTATTTACACGGGCCGGAAAGCCTTTCTTTCCTGCACGGGCGGTTTTCACGGGAAGACCATGGGCGCCCTTTCGGTGACCGGGAGAGAAAAATACCGCCATCCTTTTGAACCTTTGCTGCCTTTCTGCATCAATGTTCCCTTTGGAGATGCCGGGGCCCTGGAAAGAGCCCTGCGGGAACACAGGCCCGCCGCTTTTATCGTCGAACCGATCCTGGGGGAAGGGGGCATCATACTGCCTCCACCCGGCTACCTGGAACAGGCGCGCCTGCTCTGCAGCCGCAGCGGCACGCTGCTGATCCTGGACGAAATCCAGACCGGGCTGGGAAGGACGGGGACCCTTTTTGCCTGCCAGCAGGAGGGGGTGGTGCCGGATGTCCTGGTCCTGGCAAAATCCCTCGGTGGAGGGGTGGCCCCCATCGGCGCCTACATTACTACGGCGCACATTATGAAGAAAGCCTACGGCGGTAGCCTGGAGCGGGGGCTGATGCTCACCTCCACCTTCGGCGGCAATACCCGCAGCACTGCCGCTGCCATTGCTTCATTGGAGGTGCTGCTGCGGGAAGACCTGCCCCGTGCCGCCGCCGAAAAAGGAGACTACTTCCTGCACAGGCTCAAGGAGCTGCAGGAGAAATATGATGCTGTTGAGGATGTCCGCGGGCGCGGTCTGCTCATCGGCATGGAGCTTGCCGGCAGCGGAGGGCTGCTCGATTACTTGACCGCCGGGACCGTGCAGAGGCTTTCGGCAAATTTTCTTTCTTCACTGGTAGCGGCGGAAATGCTTAAAAAATACGGGGTCATGGTTGCTTTTACCCTTAACAATCCCCGTGTCATCCGCCTGGAGCCTCCCCTCACTGTTGGCTACGAGCAGATCGACCGCGTGGTTGAAGCATTCGATGATTTTTTCAGCGGGCACGGGGGCTTTGTGCAGCTGGCCCTGAAAAGCGGTAAGGGCGCTGTTTCCTCCCTGCTGCGCAATTAAAGGCAGATTACCTGGAAGGGAGCTTGGGTAGAGTTGAGCGCTAAAAATGAAAAGGAGTTCGTAAAAGAAGTTACCCCGCGGGAAGTCGATTTTTCGCAGTGGTACCTGGACATTGTCTTAAAGGCAGAGATGATGGACTATGCGCCCGTAAAAGGCTGTATGGCCATCAGGCCCTACGGCTACGCTATCTGGGAAAATATCCAGCGGCTTTTGGACAGGCGTATAAAAGAGACCGGGCATGAGAATGCTTACTTTCCCCTCTTTATCCCGGAAGGGCTCCTGCAGAAAGAGGCCGATCACGTGGAGGGGTTTGCCCCCGAGGTGGCCCTGGTAACGCAGGGAGGAGGGGAAAAGCTGTCCGAGCGCCTGGTGGTGAGGCCTACTTCGGAAGCCATTATCTGCAACATGTATTCGCGCTGGATACAGTCCTGGAGGGACCTCCCCCTGCTGGTAAACCAGTGGTGCAACGTGGTGCGCTGGGAAAAAAACACGCGTCCTTTTTTACGCACGACCGAGTTTCTGTGGCAGGAAGGACACACCGTTCACGAGACCGAGGAAGAAGCGGAGGAAGAAACCCTCAAAATGCTCGCCGTCTACAGGGAGTTTGTGCAGAGCGAGCTGGCCGTCCCCGTCATTACCGGGTTGAAGACGGAGAGTGAAAAATTCGCCGGGGCCCTGCGCACTTACACGATAGAAGCATTGATGGCCGACGGAAGGGCGCTGCAGGCAGGCACCTCCCACAACCTGGGGCAGCACTTTGCCAGGGTTTTTGATATCCAGTTCCTGGACCGCAGCGGGGAGCTCAAGTATGCCTGGCAGACTTCATGGGGGGTATCGACAAGGTTGATCGGGGCCATTATTATGGTCCACGGCGACGACCGCGGCCTGAAACTGCCCCCGAGGGTGGCCCCCGTGCAGGTTGTCGTCGTCCCCATCATCACCAAGAAGCAGCGCGAAACGGTGCTGCAGAAGTGCGCCGAAACAGGGGAGAGATTGTCCCCGCCGGTCCGCGTAAAGCTCGACCTCCGCGAGGAATATTCACCGGGATGGAAGTTTAACGAGTGGGAGATGAAAGGTGTCCCCCTGCGGCTGGAGATCGGACCCCGGGATATTGAAAAAGGGGGAGTTACAGCCGTGCGCCGCGATACCGGAGAGAAATTATTCCTGCCCCAAGAAGACCTGCCCGCACGCGTTGATTCCCTGCTGGCGGAGATACAGGACAACCTTTTTAAACTCGCCGACAGGTTTCGCCGGGACAATACGCACCGCCCCTCCAGCTACGAAGAGTTTACCTCCCTCCTGGAGGAGAAAAGAGGCCTCATCCTGGCCAACTGGTGCGGGGAAGAATCCTGCGAGGACGGTGTCAAAAATAAAACCAGGGCCACGATACGCTGTATGCCCTTTGCCGAAGACGCAGAAAACGGTAATATGGAGGCCGGGCCCTGCATATACTGCGGCAGGGAGAAGGGGACTCCCGTTTACTTTGCCCGCGCCTACTAGCCAGGCAAACGGGGCAGCACTAAAATGGAACTCCGGGGAATGGCGATGCGCCTGGCGAGTGCATTGCGGCATCGCGAGCTAAAAAGTTCAGAGAAGCGAAAGGGTGCGGGTAAACCTACTTGTTAAAGGCCCCATCAATTTATACTAACACGGCCCCCGTTTTTTTGTTATAATGTAACTATAGTAATGTAACTATAGTATAGAAAGTCTTTTTTTGAGGAGGTGTGCTATACTGTTCCTGCCTGTGCAAATGGTGCCCGGCGGGAACGGAAACCGATGACCAGCAAAGTTTTTTTTACCGGAAGAAGGGCGACATCTACACGTAAGAGCCTGCCTGTAAGGGTGGAAAAGCTCTTTGACAAGGCCGGCTTTGGTGATATTTTTCAGCCTGGAGAGCTGGTGGCCGTGAAGGTGCATTTCGGTGAAAGAGGGCTGACCACGTTTGTAAACCCTGTTTACGTGCGCAAGCTGGTGGACAGGCTCAAAGCCCTGGGCGCAAAGCCGTTTTTAACGGACACTAACACCCTTTACGTGGAGATGCGCCATAATGCCGTCGACCACCTGGAGACCGCCGTGATGCACGGCTTCACCTATGCAACAACCGGTGCCCCGGCTATCATTGCCGACGGCTTAAAAGGGCACAGCTCCAGGGAGGTTTCCGTCCCGGGCAGGCATTTTGAAAATGTTAAGATAGCGCAGGCCATCCTCGATGCGGACAGCATGCTGGTAGTTACCCACGTGAAAGGGCACGTGTTGACTTCCCTGGGCGGCGCCGTAAAGAATTTGAGCATGGGCTGCAGCAGCAGGAGCGGGAAGTACATGATGCACTCTTCTGTCAGGCCGGAGATAATCACCGAAAAATGTACCGGCGACGGGCGCTGCCTGGAACACTGTCCCGCCCGCTGCATAACCCTCCGGGATAATGTGGCTGTCATCGACCAGGGCGAGTGTATCGGCTGCGGTGAATGTGTGTCTGCCTGCACCCACGAGGCCGTTAAGATCGACTGGGGCACCGATAAAAAGGCCTTCCAGGAAAAAATGGCCGAGTTTGCCCTGGGGGCGGTAAAGGACAAGAAAGAAAAGTGCTGTTATATAAATTTCCTCCTTGATATTACCCCTCACTGCGACTGCCATACCTGGAGCGACAGCTTTTTTGTCCCCGATGTCGGAGTGCTCGCTTCAAGAGACCCCGTGGCCATTGACCAGGCCTCCGTGGACCTGATCAACCGGCAGCCCGGGCATGTTGATTCCAAGCTCAAGGAAAACTTCCAGCCGGGCGAAGACAAGTTTCGCGGTGTTTATCCGGAGATCGATTACAGCATACAGCTCCAGCATGCCGAGGACCTCGGGCTGGGGAGCAGGAAGTATGAACTGGTTGAAGTCTAGTCAAAGCCCCCGGCGGCATCCCTGATTGCCCAATAAAGGGAATTATTTCACAAGCAGGCGCCTTTGCAGCCAGGCACCTTTCCAGCGCAAATTTCATATTAACGGTTATGGGGAGATTGTTTATGGAAAGCGACGCCCCAAAAAATGAATATACTGTGCTTACACAAAAAAGGTACCTGCGCGGCAGGCGTACCATTTTTGTTAATATGCTCGTCAACCTGTTCCTGGCAGTCCTTAAGGGCTATGTCGGCTACCTGGCACGCAGCAGGGCCATGATAGCAGATGCCTTCCATTCCGGCGGAGACCTGCTGGTGAACATGGTGGTGCTGCTGGGTTTCCGGTTTTCGTTCAAGCCCGCCGATGACTGTCATCCTTATGGGCACGGAAAGGCAGAAACCCTTGCCCAGAACATAGTGGGCATTATAATTGTAGCCGCCGGCGGTTACCTGGTGTTTTCTTCAGTGGAAGCTTTCCGGGTTGGGGTAACGACATCACCGGGTATGTGGGCGGCAATCGCGGCGCTGATATCCATCGCCGTAAAGGAGCTGCTTTT
>PWRZ01000136.1 GCA_003563385.1 Syntrophomonadaceae bacterium | reverse complement strand
CCGGGGCCGCACCATCCGTATTCCCGTTGCCATCGTAGGTGACCGTATAGGTGACAATATCCAGCTCGGGTGCCTCCAGTGTAATCGCGACTTCATCGATCGGCACCGTCGCACTGCCTGCTCCACTGATCCGCAACTCTGTATAATGCGACCTGTCCGCATTGTAAAATCCGAGTCCGCTGCGTACAGGCACTTCATTGATATACAAATCCCACGTCTTGGCAATATAGTCGCTTTGCACTGTCACCCGCAGCCACTGCCCGGCCTCGGCCGCAAAAGTGCTAATCACTTCAAGATTCTGTCCGTCGTACACTACGGGATGACCATCGGCATTAAAGTACAGGACGACCGTTAATTCTGGATCAATCGCCGACGGTTCCGTATCAAAAAATACCGGCTGCATGTATAGATCCGTCCAGACGTTCGTCTGCGCATCTAAGAACGTACGGCGCACAAACCCCTCGCCCTCGACGATCGCGGCCGCCTGCAACCCCGCACGGACGGTATTGGTCTGCACAATCGCCCCGGATCCCTCCCAGCCACTCTGGCCCGCGAGATCTCCGAGCATCAATGCCTCGAAGTCTTCCGAGAAAGGTAAGACGCGGGTAGCATCCACCAACACATTCACGCTGCCAACTACATCTGTATAATTTTCCGGTTCCGTTGGGCTGAATGTTACGCTGGCGTCGTAGATTCCTGCCTCCGATGGCACCGTATCTGGATCGGTAAACGCGAATATGCCACCCACCGAGGCCTCACCTCCTGTCAGCAAGGATGCAGACAGTGCCTGCCCGAGGCCAATATCACTGGCATCCGGCCATTGCGTAACAGTTGGCGTACCCCGGATGATCTCAAACGCAAATGCATCCGATTGCGCACTAAAGTAGTTGTCATCCTCTTCAACGATGGCCACAACTTCGTAGGTACCCACCGCGACGGGCTTGTCGGAGGTTGGACCGTAGGTCGTATCGCCCGTGCCGCTGTATTCGAAAGTAACATCACCCGTGGAACCGCTCACATCGGCTGTATCGGGCCCTAGCCCTGCACCATCATAGGCATACGTGCTGTCACCAGTAACTGTGATTACAGAGGCCCGCTTCGTCACGGTCAGTATGCCATTCGCATACGTGATGTCGTAGCTGGAGGTCACGTCTTCGGCACTACTATCGGTAATCTCGGCAGCACTCGGCACATTCGCACTCTCGCCAATATCGGTCTGAGTACCAGTCACTGTAACCGCGTCGAGCGAGTCCCCACCAGCCAGCGTACCGGCTGTTATATCATAGCCCGCGTTGGTCAACGGTTCGCCATCATAGGCCTTGGTATCGCTAGCACCCGTGATCGTAATCGGGCGAGGAGTCACAGCAAGCGCCCCATTGAAGTACGTAATCGCGTATGTATCCGTCACGTCGTTATCGGATGCATCACGTATGATTGCATCCGTGGGCACATTCTCGCCGACGCCAGCCTGCGTCTGGCTCCCCGTCACGGTTACGGATAACGTGTGACCCTCGGTCAATTCACCGGTGTAGCTAAAAGCATCGGCCGTCAGCGGCAAACCATCATAGACCTTCTCCGCACTCGCGGCGGTAATGGCAATCGCATCACCATCGACAAAATTTGCCACCAGTGTCTGATCGGCGGTAACGTCGCTCACAATCACTTCGGCATCGTAGCTGTAGACCACTAAGCCACGCGTCCAGCTCACGAACTGATGATCGGCAGGGGCGTTGGCCGTCACGGCGCTCGTGCTGCCACCATGGCTGACAACCTGATTCGTGTTGCCCGTCAGGGTCGCACCCGCCGTGTCGTCGGTCACAAAAAGTACCGTGTAGGACAGGATCTCATACTGGGCCGTGGTCGTAAAGTCCCCGGTTATCGTGTCGGGCACTTCCGGGCCCCAGCCCGTGAACGCATATCCCACATCCGGCAACACCGTAGGCGGCGTCGGCGCAGCAGAACCATAAGCCACAATATGCACAACATCCGGATCCCCACCTTCGAGTTCCCCGTGTGCCCCTCGATCGAAGGTCACCGTGTACGCATTCGGTATCCACTGTGCATAGAGCGTGGTATTACTGTTGATTGTGAACGTATCGTCCGGATCATAGGACACGCCGCCACCCTCAGCTTGCGTGTTCCAGTTGGTAAAGGTGTGACCCGTTTTCACAAGATCGCCAGCCCCGAGTACCGTGACCGTTGCATCAGGATCGTAGGGACTCTGCGGATCCTCCGGTGCGGTACCGTCTGTGTTTGCGTTACCGTTATATGTTACGCTATAAAGCAACACGTCAACCGTGATCACGCATTCATCATACGATTCTCCAAAACCATCATGGGCCGTAAGGCGCAGGGTGTAGACACCTGCAGATGTAAACGTCGCTGTCGTCTCTGGATTCGATGCATCATCGAAAATGACCACGGCACTTGGCCCGTCAACTTTGGTCCACGTCACCGTGAGCGGATCATCCTCGGGATCGCTGGCTGTGCCGTCGAGGGTAACAACTGCGGTAGGAGCACCCGGAGCAGTATTCTTGTGGGGATGATCTGCGGGCAAGTTGTCTGCCAAACCCCACTTGTGCGCCAAATACCCCTCTACCCGTTGACGATCGTCGTCGGATAGCGAGCCACTGACAAACACCAATTCGCTGATCAAACCATCCATTCGCCAACTTGAACTTGTGCTGCCACTGATATTACCGATGGTGATACCTGACGACAAACTTCCCGTGCCCGCGTTTCCGGTTACGGGAGTCCCGCCATTCTTGCGAATCATGCTGTTGGAGCCACTGAATTCGAACGACGTGAGCACAGTCTCATTGGTAGTGGTGGTTGCTGTACCGTCAAGCCAATTATTCGCGAAGATGGCGAGCCTATTGGTGTTCCGACGTCGCAACATACACCGTTGCCCATTACCATCAAAGACCGTTAAGTCATTTCCGGCCGAATCGAACTGCACCACTGCAAAGGCCGTAACCGGCTGGCTGGAAATATTTCCCGAAGAGCGGAGAAAATGGTCTGCACTTGCGCTACGATCGAAAGCCAAAGCATTGCGCCCGTTCATGGTTCGGGTTCCGGACAGGGGCTTATTGTTATTATTGGACTGATTGACATGGTGATTGTTTCCGCTTCGGTCGCGCCACTGACTCACCCGATTCGACTCATCCTTGGTAATCGTACTTTCATCAGCAGCATCATACCAAGCAGCCAGCTCCAGTGCCGCAGGCGTCCACGCTACGCTTTCGGTCATATATACGGTCTGGTCTGGTCCCGCCTCCACCAACGGACGGGCGTTCCACTGGGCATACAAAGTAACGGGGGCATTTTCGGTATAAACGCCACCTGCAACATAGTTTGTACCTGTGCCATCCGCTGCGGTGTTCCAGCCCGCAAAGCTGTAATCGATCTTAAACAGACCGCCGGTGTTGGCGGCCAAAATCAAATCGACACCATAGATTTTGGTCTGGTCAGCCGGCGGAGTGCCGCCAGTAGCGTCATTGCCATGATAGCTGACCGTGTAGGTATCACCCATCCACTGCGCATACAGCGTGGTGTCGGAAGTGATGGAGAACGTGTCGTCTGGATCATAGGAGGTGCCGGTTCCATCGAACGCCGTGTTCCAATCACTGAATGTGTGCCCGATCTTGACGAGGTCACCCGCGCCAAGCACCGTGACCGTTGCGCCGTAAACGTAAGGGCTAGCAGAATCTGTCGGTACTGTGCCGTCGGTATGATCATTGCCATTGTAGTTCACCGTATGCATGGCAGTCGCCCAGCTAGCATAGAGCATCGTATCAGCCGGCACATCCCAGTTGCGGGCACTGGTCATATCTGCAGTGTAGTACTGCGTGCCGCCACCGTCGATCGCCGTGAAGTAACCATTGAACGTATACCCCGTGCGCATCGGCGCGTCGGCCGCTGGCATCGGCGAGCCGAAGGTGGCCAGCACGTTGGTGCTACCGCCACTGCCTTCCTGCTGGTCCAGCGTCACCGTGTACGTATTCGCCTCCCACTGCGCATAGAGCGTGACATCCGCGGAGATCTCGAATGTGTCGTCCGGATCATAGGGGGTGCCGCTTCCACCGGCAGCCGTATTCCAACCCACGAATGTATGTCCGGTCTTCACAAGGTCCCCCGCGCCAAGCACCGTAACCGTTGCGCCAACGTCATACGGACTGTCCGTATCTGTGGGCACCGTGCCGCCGGTATGATCGTTGCCATCATACGTTACCGTGTAAACCTGCGATACCGTGATCTCAATCTCGTCGTCGGACTGCTGGAATCCGTCGTCGGCGGTCAGGCGCAAAGTGTAAACGCCTGCAGCCGTAAAGTACGCAGTCGTCTCTGGATCCGACTCATCGTCGAACATCACAAAGGCGCTTGGACCATCCGCCTTGGTCCATGTAAATGTCAATGGATCGCCATCGGGATCAACGGCTGAACCCGCCAGTGTCGCTGTGGCTAACGCTGCACCCGGAGCAGCATCCTTGTAAGGATGCTCGACCGGCAGACTTTCTGCCAACCCCCACTTGTGCGCCAGATAACCTTCTATCATCTGCTGCGTCTCAAGATCCTCGTTGCCATCCGTGAAAATGATCTCGGAATAGCCGCCATGCCACGTGCGCCCCGAGATGACCTTGTTATATCCTAGTGAGTAGGCCTGCGTCCGGGTAGCGCTCGATTTGAACGTGAAAACCGATGCCGGCATCGGCAACACATCAAGGGAACTGACGGTCGTACCGTTCTTGAACGTGCCGGCATTGTTGAAATTGTAAGTTCCGAGGAAAGAGGAGGTATCCTGATTACCCACCACCCGATACTCACCATAGCTGCCAGGACCCGAAAACAGCGTCGGGTAGCTCGCAAACGATCCAGATTCACCGTCTGCATAGTATGCGACAACATATGCATTCCGTGCGGACATCGAAGGCGTATCCAACCCGATGCTCCCGCTTATACCCGGAGCACCGATACTGGGCATATCATTCACCAGGGCATCGCTCGCCCGGTAGGTGGGCTGATCCGCCGTATTGGCACGCGTAGCGTGGTTCTCATTCCCGCTCCGGTCGTCCCACTGGCTCACCTTGTTGTCTTCATCCACCGTAATCGAGGAGGCAGCGGCCGCATCAAACCAAGCCACCAAGTTGGAAGAAACGCTGGCGGGCGTCCAAGTTGCCCCGCCGACCAGATACACGGTCTGGTCCGGTCCCGCATCCACCTCCGGCGGCGCGTTCCACCGGGCGTACAGCGTCACATCATCTTCCGGCATGATAAAAGTCGCCTCAGGCGCATGAGCGGTACCCGAACCATCCGCCGCCGTATTCCATCCGTCAAAGGCGAATCCGGCGCGCTCCAGATTCCCCGTATTACCGAGGACGGTTACATGCGAACCGGGCAGATACGGTCCGTCGATATCCACCGGCACATCGCCGCTATCGGCATTGTTGGCATGGTACGCCACATTGTGACGACCCGCGGCGGT
>PWRZ01000022.1 GCA_003563385.1 Syntrophomonadaceae bacterium | reverse complement strand
TAAAGATGCGCAGGGAAGAAGTTGTCAGGGAAAAAGAAAAGGTGTAACAGCAAAACGACCTGTAGACAACATCGCTTTACAGAAGATAACAATTGGGGGCTGCCTCATTGAGGCAGCCCCCAATTTCTGTTTATAGCAGCAAAAATACCAAAGTTGCCCCCCGTTTTAAAGTGCTGTATAATGTTTAACAGGGCAAAAAACCTTTCAGGGAGGCATAATGGAGCGCATTACAATTTTGCTGGTTGAAGATCACCTTATTTTAAGAGCGGGGCTAAACATGATCCTGGGCAGCCAGGAAGACTTTGAAGTTGTCGGCGAGACCTCCAGCGGCAGGGAAGCGCTTGCCCTGGCAGCAGATTTAAAACCGCGCATCGTTTTGCTTGATCTGTCACTGGATGATATGAACGGGCTGCACATAATAGCTGAGCTCAAAAATATCGACCCCGGTGTAAAGGTCCTCGTATTGACTATGTATGATGACGAGCTGCAGCTGCTTACGGCCCTCGAGGAAGGCTGTGATGGGTACATGCTCAAGAAAGCGGGTGCCATGGACCTGATTGCCGCTATAAGGGCAGTGAACCGCGACGAAATATTCCTGGACCCCTCACTTACAAAGGTCGTTTTGAAAAACCTTTACGGCCCCCGGCGAGGTCTTCAATGCGCTGATAAAGATGATAAGAAGATACTGAGCAGCAGGGAAAACGAGGTCCTTAAGCTTGTAGCGCTCGGTTATACGAACAAGCAGATTGCGAACAAGCTGGTAGTCAGTATCAAAACGGTGGAAAGCCACAAAGCACATATCAGGGAGAAATTAAACATGAGCGACCGTTCTGAGCTGGTAAAGTATGCCATACAAAGGGGCCTCCTGCGCGAACAGGAAGAACAGAATTGAACTATAGAACGATTTAGAACGATTTTGGAATTGTTTTAATAAGTTCCTGTAAAACCTCCTTCAGGGAGGTTTTTTACATGTCCGCCATGCTGTCGAAACAATTTACAAAATATTTTTTACGAGCGACATTAAATAACAAAAACAGCATCTAGCCCTGTGGTATATTAGTAATACTCCCATTAAGAAGGAGGAAAGTAATGCCCCTGCTTTTAAAATACTGGAAAAAGAAATTTTTAAACGGCAGAGTATACCACGATTACTACTGCGGGAAGGGACATTTTCTTATTAAAGCTTCCTATTTTATCCTGGAAGGCCTGGGAAAAGGCCACATCTGTTTTTATCAGGGATTATGGCAGAAAGATCTGGTTAATATACTCAATAATTTACGGCCGGGTATGGATAAGCTGCTTGCAGAAGGTCGGCTGGTGATGCATGAGCCAGCCCCCAATAATGATTTTTTGTGCCGCAACTTTATTGTTGATTCTGCCGAAAGCACCATCCAAACAAGCAGGATTGTTATTCAGCTACATAAAGCCCCCCATAACGTTAACTTAAGTAGTCTCGTTTTAAAGCTCCGGGAATACGAAAAATATCTGGAAGGCAAAGAGACGCTGGTGTTGTATTTATTAAACTTTGAGCTGTTTATCTTTAATCAATGGCTGCCCGGAGCTATAGTTGATTGATTTTGTTAATTATGCGATTGTAGCAGTGGGCAGCGCTCTTCTTATCTCCCAGTAGGTCATATAAAACTCCCATTTCAAACAATATTTTGGTATCGGCAGGGTTTAAAGAGAGCGCTTTTTTAAAATACTTTAATCCCTCACCCAGGTTGCCGGACAGGGTATAGGCTCTGCCCAGGTAATAACATACTTCCCAGTCCAGTGGTAAAAAATGGAGCACCTTTTTAAAGGCTTCGATGGCCTCTTTGTACTGGCGCCGGTTAAAGAAAATTGCCCCCATGTTAAAATAAGCAATGTGAAATAAGGGGTCCTCCTCGGCTGCTTTGAGGAATTCCTCCATTGCTTGTTGATAGTTTTTCTCATCCACATAGATATTGCCCATGGTGTTATGCACAAAAGCGTTTAAATGAGGGTCGCTGCTCAGTTCTTTTACAAGCCTTAACTTGGCCATGGCCTGTTCATGGATGCCTTTTTGGCTGTACGCGATCCCGAGCGAAAAATGCCCGAAAATAAAGTTTGGCTCCAGTTCAACTACTTTTTCAAACTCCCTGATAGCTTCTTCGAGCATGGCCAGGTCCCAAAACCCAAGGCCCCTGCGGAAAGAGTTTATTCCCTGTTCGCTCTTCAGCTTTAAAAACAGGTTTCCTGTATCGGCTTCTATTTCCGGGTCGCTGCTAACGCGGCTTATTTCCAGGTCATCCCAAAAATCATCCGGCAAGACATCGGGGAGTGAGAAGGCATACTTTTGCTGCATCTCATTTATTCTTTCCTCAAATGACAGCCAGTATTTAATACAATGGTCCATTATATTGCGCAGGCTCAAAAGCTTGTTGACCAGTTCCTCCCTTTCCAGTCCATCGGGATTTTTGTTAAATATATGATCAATTTCTTCCAGGTAACTAAAGATAAGCTCAAAGCTGCGGAAGAACATAAATTACACCTCTTCATTTACGTTAATATGCTGTTCCCCGGTTTTGTTATACTCAATGCAGCGCCATTTATACGCTATCGAACAAGGTAATATTTTCACCGGGCAACTGTTGACGATGCCGAAAAAATCGGTTATACTATTTATTGCACTGCCTTAAAGGCATCTGCCGGCGTAGCTCAACGGGTTAGAGCGGCTGATTTGTAATCAGCAGGTTGCGGGTTCGAGTCCCACCGTCGGCTCCAATAGAGTAAGTATGGAGAGGTACCCAAGTCTGGCCAAAGGGGGCAGACTGTAAATCTGCTGGCTTTGCCTTCACTGGTTCAAATCCAGTCCTCTCCACCATTATATTTCCATAGGAGTATCTTTGCTCCTATTTTCATGGGCCATTAGCTCAGTTGGCAGAGCACCTGACTTTTAATCAGGGTGTCCCAGGTTCGAATCCTGGATGGCTCACCAAGTGCGAGAGTGGCGGAACGGCAGACGCGCTAGGTTCAGGACCTAGTGCCCGCAAGGGTGTGGGGGTTCAAATCCCTTCTCTCGCACCAAGCAAACAAAGGCATCCTCCACGGATGCCTTTTTTATAAATAAACCAAAAATAGTTTTGTACCAATTAGAGTACCAATTAAGAAATTTTTGCTTGCATAACGTACGTGCCTTATTTATTTTTAAAATTGGGGTTAATAATGGCGATACCTTAGTGATAGAAAGTAATAAAAGTTTAGTGCTCAGCCTGAAAAATAATTTTCACAAAACCCGCAAAGATGGTAATAATTACCTAGACTTTTTCATGCCAGTGTGGTACCATTAAAGCATGGAAAACACAACGATTAAACCGGGTTTCAACACATCAGAAAGCCATATACCAGAAGCAGTTTCCAGGGGGTGTTCATGAAATGAAATATGAACAGTTCCTGGAAATATACAATGCAGGCCCTAAAGCTGCCTACGAGTTTCAGGAATACCGGCGGGAAGCGCTGGCTTTCATGTATGACTTTCAGGTCCCATTAAAGTAAAACAGAAAATCTCCGGTGTTTTCCGAAGCAGCCAGGGAGCAAAGATGTTTTGCCGCATCCGTGGCTATATCTCCACAGCTAGGAAAAATTCTGTCCCAGTGCTTTTTGCTATTAAATCAGCACTGGAAGGTAAACCTTTTGTTCCAGAATAATAATGTGTTTTTGTCAATGCCCCATGAAGAGTATCACAGCTTGAGATGAAAATCTTCTTATTTTCATAGCAAAGAGCTGAGCAGTTACAAAAGATTACAATAAAAGCCAATTGCGCCCTGAATAAAGTCCTGTTGTTTGGAGGTTCAGCATAAAAAAATACGGTTTAATCGTCCTGGAGGAGGCACAGCCTGGTCAGAATAATAGACAACGCCCGTGTGAAATGAAGGGGAGTTTGAATGGAAATTGACCAGCTTTTTGCTTGGGGTGTCTTGCTGGTAGTGCTTTTAGCAATTGCCTCAGGGCGCTTTCGAATTGAGATAGTGGCCCTGTCAGGCCTTTTTTTGCTGGGAATAACTGGAGTTGCTCCGCCAAACATTATTTTCTCCGGTTTTGGCCACCCTGCTTTAGTAACTATCATAGCCATTTACTTGGTCAGCCAGGGCATTATTAATTCCGGGCTATTGCGCGGCCTTGGACAGGCCGTGGCCAGACGACTGCACAGTTTGAGGAGCCAAATTATTAGCATCTCCGCTATTGGGGCCATATTATCGGCCTTTATGAATAATGTTGGTGCTGTAGGACTTATGCTGCCTACGGCTGTACGCATGGCAAATCGCTCCGGGACCAGCACAGGGAGATTCGGCCTTCCACTGGCCATGGCTTCTATACTGGGGGGAACACTGACCCTTATCGGGAGCGCACCTAACATTATCATATCTTCTTACATGTTCTCCTCTTCAGGTCAATCCTTTAAAATGTTCGACTTTACCCCCCACGGCCTGGCCATGCTCTTAACGGCCTTTTTACTATGGCTGTTCTGCAGGGCATGTGGAACGGATCCTGGTGCAGCAGATTTATTAAAAGCAACCGGCAGCCCCGAAGATGCCCAGGGTTATTCCGTTTCTAATGAAGTAATCCAGCTGGCGCCTCTGGCTACTAGGGAGAGAAAGATCACCCTTTTTGTCACCATACTGGGTGTGCTAATGGTCAGCCTGGGCCTCATTCACCCCGCGCTAGGTTTTGGTGGGGCGGCATTGGCATTGATTCTTTTTGGTATACTGAAGCCGCCTGATGCTTACAAAAGCGTTGATTTGGATATTGTTTTTTTCCTTGGTGCCATGCTGGGTATTGGCCAGACACTGGAGTTCACAGGAGCTTTAGAACTTTTGTCAACCTTTCTTGCCAGCTTCACGAAAGGCCTTTCTTCATTTTGGCTCATTTTATTGCTGGTGTTTGTCTCTTCCTCTTTGTCCAATGCCATCAACAACTCAGCGGCTGCCGTTTTCATGGCACCGCTGGCCGTGGGAATTGCTGGGGGGAACAGCCTGGAATTAGCTGCGGCATTGATGGCTGTAGCTGCCGGTTCCAACATGACCCTGCTGCTCCCAACTCACCAGGCCGCTTTAATGGTAATGAGCAAAGCCCCCTTTCCTAAAGCTTCCTTTATGCGATCGGGTCTGGTTCTAAGCATTTGCTGCGGTTTGGCGGCAGCGGCGGGGATTCGCCTTGTCTGGCAGTAATAAGGGGATATTTTAAAAAAGTGGAAAATATTATTATGGGAGGTATTATTATGCATTTTGCTCAGCTTTACACACCGGGACTTGCTCAATGCTCTTATGTTCTTGGCAGTAACAAAAAAAGCGTGGTGGTGGACCCGGCCCGACAAATTGATCAGTACCTGGAGCAAGCTAAGAATTTCGGAATGGAAATTACAGCAGTTCTTGAAACTCATCTTCATGCCGACTTTGTTTCCGGGCACATGGAACTGGCCGAAAGGACAGGAGCGCAGATCTACGCTCCCCGGACAGCTAACTGCAGCTTTCCCCACCGGGCCCTTGCTGATGGAGAAGAGTTTACCATTGAGAACCTGC
>PWRZ01000220.1 GCA_003563385.1 Syntrophomonadaceae bacterium | reverse complement strand
TCCGTTTGTCCCTGGACCGGGCTACCAGATTTTGGGGTGCTGACTGTAAAATACGTGCCATCGGGCAAGCTGGTAGAGCTTAAAGCTCTCAAATATTACCTTAACTCCTTCCGCAACGTGGGGATTTTACAGGAGCATGCCGTTAACAAAGTGCTGGAAGATTTGACCCGGCTCCTGGAGCCCCGTTCTATAACTGTTACGGCGGAATTTAACCCCCGCGGGGGCCTGAAAACTGTCGCCCGTGCTCATTACCGGCAAAAGAAAGGGGATTAATAGGCAAGAATCATTTAAAGTTAACTGTTGTTCTTCTACAGCCAACCCCCGCTAATCGGCGTAAAACAATAACGGCAGAAGCAGCCGCTGTCCCACCTCCAGGGGGTCATCTTCGTGCAGGCCGTTGGCCCTGGCTATGACCACGGGCTTCAAGCCGTACGAGCGGGAGATCTTGAGCAGGGTGTCCCCGGCCCTGACAGCATAGACAACCATGCTCGTTCCCGGGGGGACGCGGTACGGTATCACTACCGGGCAGGTCTCCACCTGCCGCGCTTTTACCTCCAGCACAGCGTGGCTTACCTGCAGGGTAGCCGCTTCTGCGGGGGCAAACTCGGTGGAATGCATGTAAAAGCAGGTTGATACCTGGGCAGCGGGGTTAATCCCGGGCAGGTTGAGGGTGCGGTGAAAATCATCCTCCACCTTGACGGAGAGGGGGAATACCTCCCCTTCTTCTTCGTCCGGCCCCTTTTCCAGCGCCGGCAGGTAGTAGACGGTCTTTTCCAGGGACCCGGTGACGACCACCCTGTCTTCCTGCACCTCCACCTCCAGGCCGGCAAGGCGCGCACTGCCCCCCACTATCTCCTTCGGGAAAGGCAGGTTTAACCTCTGCACCAGCTCCAGGGATTCTCTGGCAACCCCTGCTGACCGGGAAAGGAGGAGGTAATCCTTTTTGGCGTCGGCATCCTCTATATCGCATAAAATCTCCTGCTGCACGGTGCGCGTTACCCTTACGAAAATGTCCACGTAGGCCCTCTGGCGGGCGCGCTTTCCGAGCAGGTCATAGGAAACATACTCCACGCGTGGGAAAATGGCAGCGCTTCCGCCTTTCTTCAGCTCGGGGCAGGCAACCTGGTGCGAAAACTGCTGGCTTTGTTCGCGGATGCCCCTTTCGGAACCGGCAATGAAAAAGATAACCGTCACCAGCTCGCCTTTTAAGCTGATCCCTTCTTTCCCCTGCTCCCAGGTGCAGTCCTTCAGGTAATGGGAAAGAGACTTTACGTAGAGCAGCTCCTCCTCGAACTCCAGCTCCCTGGTCAGCGTGAGAGGAGCGGCCAGCTCATCGACCAGCTCATCGATAGCGACAACAGAGCGCGTAACCTTTTCCGGGGAAACATCCCTGGCCCCCACGACTACCTCCATTTGCTGGGAATCGGCCACCGACAGCAGCACTTCAACCTCCATGCGCAGCCGGTATATCAGCTTCCCCTCGGCCTGCAGCGGCGCGCCTTCCTCCCCCAGGAAAGAGATGCGCCCGTGGCCCCCCACCTCCATCCCGGGCAGGGCTCCCGGCAGGGCAGCCGCTTCCCTGAACTCTACATCTTCCCAGGTCAGCGTCCTCGGACCGCCGGCAGAGTAAAAAACGGCTTTGCCCTCCACTTTTCCTTGCACCTGCACCCTGTCTTTCTCATCAATACGCACCTCCAGGGAGCTCACCCATGCCGAGATGTCCCCAAGGGGGAAAATGTGCCCTTTCTCCCGGGCCGGCTCTTCTTCAACAAGCAGATCTTTCGATAAAAAGAAACGCAAACCGGTTTCCCCTAGAAGCATCTTCAAGTTAAGGTTGGCGGTGACTAGGTCCAGCTGCTCTCCTTTCAACGGCCTCCGTCCCATAATGCTACCTCCTTGTTCACAGTATCGTTCACGGTATGGCATGACAGTATAATAATTATTTTTCCCGGGGCCGAATTATGCCTGCAAGCCGCTCCAGGCAGCAAACAATAAAAAAATCCCGTTTGAAAAAACGGGATTATATTTAAAATATCGGGATTTAAGATTTAAAATATTTTAAGTCTAAGATTAAGCACCCTTGGCGGCGCGCGTTACCTCCAGGCGGTTGTTTATTTGCCGGCGCATTGAGCAATTTTTTGCTTATTTTCACCGCAGAGGCTCAGTTCAACTGTTTCCGTCAAAACATCTGCGTAACTAAAAGAAAATCTCTGGTAATAATTTTGCTCATCTACACGGATCACAAAAATAGAGGGGTAGGTGCTCTCCAAAACCCCTACTTTCTCGAAGGTCTTGCGCCGTCCCCGGTTCGCCCGCAGCTTGATTTTCTCGCCCACGTGGGACTCAATCTCCTTGCGGATCAGAACCAGGGTATTTTTTTCGGCCATATCCACATCACCTCCCCCTAATTCTACCACAATAGAGGGGATTAGTCAAGCTAAAACAAGTATGTTATCAATTATCATTTACGTTGTCAAGGGAGGGGGCGGCTTTTTTTAAAAAAAATAATGGCAGCTGCACCACTGTGATTTTAAGTGCCGGCGATGCAGCCGTCATGCGCCATAAACGAAACGGCCGCCGGGGGCTGCGACCATTAAAAAGAGTTCACTTGGTGTATTTGTCGGCAACCTTGGTGGCGCCGTAAGAATCGGGTTTGATGCGGGCGTCGAAACCGCTGCCGATGACCATCCCCACTACTTCCCTGATAAGGTCCTTGGTATCGCCTTTTTCGCCCACGTCCAGGTGGATTTCCACGTCCAGGTGGGCACAGCCGTTTGCGGCCAGCATGGCCGAAAAACGGCTGGCCACGTCCAGGCTGAGGGAGGTCTCGTAAAAGATGCGCTGCCTGAGACTCCTGATGATATCCTGCTTGATACGGCTAAAAAAATAACGGCCTCCTTTACCGACACGGTGAATGATAACGGCCGTCACAAAAGTTATCCCCAGGTCCAAATGGCTGTGCGAATCGGGTCCGATAATCAGCTTATACTTCTCCCTGGGCCGTTCGTTGATATATGCAACTATCTCGGCAAAAGTCTCCTCCAGGGTCTTCCTGCCCTTGGTGGGACTGTAAAAATACATTTTACTATCCTTCTTTCTCCCTTTTCTGCACCTGCTGACAAAAACCGAAAACCCCTTTCTCATTATAAAGCATATTACTTAAGTTTGCAAACTCATTTAGGGCGAGGGTTTCACCGCGGCAGCCGGGAGAAATGCCGGCGCTCACCAACAGCCGCTCCCACTCTTCCTTGCCCAGCCCTTCAACCTTTTGCAGGGCATTGAGAATTGTTTTTCTTCTTTTTTGAAAAGCGGCGCTGACAAGGGACCACATCAATTTTTCGCTTTTTACGTTCACGGGCCGCTCCGGCAGCACATCCAGCAGCACGACGGCCGAATCCACGGCCGGGCGGGGATAAAAAACGCCCCGCGAGACCTTGAAGAGGAAGTGGGGCTCCGTGTAATAGCGGCACAGAATGGAAAGGACGCCGTAGTCCTTTACGCCGGGGAAGGCCAGGATGCGCCTGGCCACCTCCAGCTGCACCATGATAACAAGCTGCTTGAGCGGCAACGTCCCCTGCAGCAGCTTGAAAAGAAGGGGGGTAGTGAGGTAATAGGGCAGGTTGGCGGCAACCTTTACCGGCGGCATCGCCGCATGGGGGCGGTCGCCGCCTTCAGGGCCGGTTGGGCCGGGAGCAGCGGCTGCCCCGGGCGCCCCGGGTGCCTGCTGCGCCGCCCGGGGGGCGCTTTCTTCTTCTGCGCTTTCTGCGCTGCCTGGGCTGTCGGCGCTGCCGGCACCCCCGGCGCCCTCCCGGGAGGTTGCAATGCTCTGCCAGCTCTCCCGGCATATTTTTCCCAGGTCCAGCCGGCGCACGTCTCCCCGCACCACGCGCAGGTTCAGGAGGCCGCGGGCACGGGCCTGCTCCTCCAGCAGCCCGGCCAGGCCGCGGTCCCACTCCACGGCAACGACGGCGGCCACCTTTGCGGCCACGGCCAGGGAGATGGCCCCGGCGCCGGCGCCGATGTCCAGCACGAAGTCCTCCTCTTGCAGTGCCGCGGCATTGATAATTTTGTGCAGGATGTTTTCATCGATCAGGAAATGCTGGCCCATGGAGCGGCGCGGCTGCAGCCCCCTGGAGCGGAACAGCTCCTTGAGGACGGCCGGAGAGGTTACCTTGGCGCCGCCGGGGCTGATGCCGCCATTCCTTTTATTACCGCCATTTCCGCTGCTCCTTTCCATCAACGGCCTCCTCAGTCTCCTCTGACCCGCAGCGGGCTGCCGTCCTGCAGCCCGGCGGGCACAACAGTGATATACCTGCGGCCGGGAAGGAGACCATGCAGTATCTCCACGCGGCCTTCTATGCGCCTTCCCGGGGTCACTTTCTGGCGCCTGGCGACGCCGTTATCGACAATAAATAAGTAATGTTCGCCATCTTTCACCTGCAGCGCGGAGCCGGGCACTGCCAGCCCGCTCAAGCCTTCCAGGGAGAGCTCCATCACGGCGGACATCCCCGCCCGCAGCAGCCCCTCCGGGTTGTCCAGCTGCACCTGCAGGGGGAAGAGGTGCTCTTCCGGGAGGGCCGCAGGGCCGATCCTGGACACTCTTCCGCGCAGCGGCCCCTCCACGGCAGCCAGCACGTTTATGTCGACTTCCTGGTCGCCGCTTATGCTCCCCAGGTAGGCCTCGGGGAGATAAAAGTGCGCCACCATGGGGTCATCCTGTTCCAGGACCAGGGCTGTCTGGCCCTCCTCCAGGCGCTCTCCCGGGCGTGCTGAAACTTCGGTTAGCAGGCCGCTGAAGGGGGCTTCCATGTAGTTGGACTGGTAGAGGAAACGGGCCCGTTCAACGGCTGCCTCCGCTTCGGCCAGGCGGTGCTCCAGGTGGCCCACTTCCGCCGGATCCCCACCTTCGGCGAGGTTTTCCAGCAGCAGCGTTTCCTTTTCATATTTCAGCTGCGCCGCGGCGGCCTCCAGCTCCACTTCGGAAAGCCGGGCAGCGGTTATGCTGCCCTGCTCCTCCAGCACTACCGAAGCGGCCAGCTCTCTCTGCATCTTTTCATGCCGGAGCCGGGCCTCCATGGCCCTTATCTCCGCCTCCAGCAGCTCCAGGGCCCCGCCCCCTTCGGCCAGCTCCTCCAGTCGAAAGCGCGGGGCCGCAGCTTCGGCCTCCGCTTTTTTCAGCTCCAGTTCATGAAGGCTGCTCTCCAGGCGCAGCAGCAGTTCTCCCGCTTCAACCCGCTCTCCCGGTGCAGCCAAAACCTCCTCCACGAGCCCCGGGGCAGCGGCTGCCATGACAGCGCGGCGCTCCGGCTCAAGGCGGCCTTCCAGGGTGACGGTACCGCCCAGCTCCTGCCGAACCGCCTCCTGCACTTCCACGACAAAAAGGGGGCCCTCCTTTACCTGCTCATCCGTCACCAGGGGGCGGGCCAGCTCGTAGTCGCCGATCCGGCAGCCGGCAGCGGAAGAAATTACCAGTAGAGCCACCAAAAAGACGGTAACAGCGGCAACGGCGCCCCTGTAAGCAGTAATTCCCCAAAAACTCCTCTTCATACTCCCACCTGGCTGCCAAAAGGCACAGGCGGCCGCTGGT
>PWRZ01000117.1 GCA_003563385.1 Syntrophomonadaceae bacterium | reverse complement strand
GGGCATGGTATTTGAAGATATGTGGAATGTCCTCAGGGATGCGGTGGTAGAGCGTTGATTGACAGGCGGCGGGCTGCGTGATATCTTTTCAGTATTAATGGAACCCGCTTCCGGGTTCTCAGGACCTGGTAAGGAGGCTGAGAAGAGATGAAAAACAGCGCCAGGCTGTGGTGGCTGCTGTTTCTGGCAGCTTTATTGCTGGTGGCCGTTGCGGCGGCTGCCGGATGTGACCCCTGAGCGGCACTTGACGATACTGCCGGTGAGGGCAGTGAGGTTGCAGCGGAGAATAATAGGTCCGGGCTTGATGATCACCCTGTGCCGGAGCTGGGATGGCACCTGGATACACCGGCAGACGAGCTGTCCGGCATGTAGGATGCAGCGCTGTATTTGCAAAATTCCCGTCACAGCGGCTGCCTTGCAGCAGGTTGGCGCCGCCCCTGCCGGCCCTTCTGAGTTCCATTTTTGAGTTCCTTTATGATACAATCCGGTAAACAGGGCGCAGTGCATGCCGCCGCTTTTGCCGGGCTGCCGCTTTGCTGATTTACAGGCGGGCCGGCAGTTTTTGGCGTTGACAGCCATCCCAGGGCCTGGTAAAATAAAGTTGCAATGTTGTGGATTTAACCGGTGGATACATATAACAGCAGGGTGATGGAGTTCGCCCGGGGTAACCCGAACCGCTTATGAGCTGATGACTCCTGTCGTTAAGGGCAGGAGTTTTTTGGTGAAGGAGGGGGTTGTTTGTTATACAGCCTGGTTATCATGCTTCTGCTGGGGACGGCGGCCAGTCGTTTTTTTCAAATGTTCAAGCTGCCCGGCCTGCTGGGGCTTGTCATTTTGGGCATTGCCATCGGCCCCTATACCACCGGACTGCTTGATGAAAGCATGCTGCTTATTTCAGCCGATGTGCGGCTGCTGGCCTTGATAGTTATCCTCCTCAGGGCCGGTCTGGGGCTGAACATGGATATACTGCGGCGGGTGGGCGTTACCGCACTGAAGATGAGCGCCATACCCTGTTTGCTTGAAGGTTTTGCCGTCACCTTGGCCGCACATTACCTGCTGGGACTGCCCTTCATTGAAGCCGGGATGCTCGGGTTTATCGTTGCCGCGGTCTCCCCGGCTGTCATCGTTCCCTCTATGCTGGAACTGAGGGACCGGGGGCTGGGCATGCGCAAGGGGGTCCCCATTATTGTCCTGGCCGGGGCATCGGTAGACGATGTTTTTGCCATTACCCTCTTTTCCGTCTTCCTCGGTATGGGGATAGACGGCGGGGGCGGAGCTTCGCTGCTGCAGGTTGGGCTTATCCCCGTGGAGATTGGCGGCAGCATACTGCTGGGCTACATGGCGGGGGTGCTGCTGGCAAAGTTTTACGACTACGCCGGTGGGCGCCTCGGCCAAATGGAAGAGCTGGTTGTGCTGATGGGAGTGGCCATAGCGATAAAGCTTTTGGGAAACTATATTCACGTTGCCGGGTTGCTGGCGGTGATGACGATTGGCTTTGTATTGCTGGCAAAGAGGGAGAATACCGCCTACGGCCTGGAAGCGAAGCTGAACAAGGTTTGGGCAGTAGCGCAGATTTTCCTGTTTGTGCTTATCGGTTCAGCAGTGAACATACAGGTAGCCTGGGAGGCCGGGCTCATGGGCCTGCTGCTCATTGCCGTAGGGCTGAGCTGCCGCTCCATCGGGGTGGTCATCGCCACGCTGGGTTCGGAGCTGAATTATAAGGAGAGGCTTTTTTGCGTGCTTTCCTACCTTCCCAAGGCCACGGTGCAGGCGGCCATAGGGGGAATTCCACTGGCCGCAGGCGTAGCCTCTGGAGAGATTATCCTGGCTATTGCCGTTTTATCGATATTGGTTACAGCGCCCATCGGGGCCATTGCCATCAAACTTTCCGCGCCTGTTCTCCTGGAACATCCCGGGGAAGCAAGTGAGCAGGCGTAGTGACTACCGGCACATATAAGCCGTGCAAAAAGGAGTTTTTACTGTTATGAAAGCGGTGGAATTAATGCACAAAAAAGTAATAACGGCTGGAAAGGATACAACAGTAAAAGAAGCTGCCGTGATCATGTCCAAAAATAAAGTGAGCGGGCTTCCCGTGATCGATGAAGAAGGAAACATTGAGGGGATTGTTACCGACTCCGATATTTTGAAATACCGCCAGAAGATTAACATGCCAGAATACCTGAAGGTTATAGAATATTTTATCGAGCAG
This sequence comes from Syntrophomonadaceae bacterium, assembly GCA_003563385.1. GTDB lineage: Bacteria > Bacillota > Dethiobacteria > DTU022 > UBA8154 > CSSED11-109. The sequence continues at coordinate 3,460 of PWRZ01000117.1, read as the reverse complement.
GCACATCCCGGGGAGCTGGAAAATAATATCAGGGAAATCCTGGCCCATAAGGTCGCCGACATTATGACCGTGAAGCTGGTAACGGTCGGTGAAACGGCCGGCCTGGGAGAAATAATCGGCAAGTTTGCCGAACACCATATCAGCAGGATCCCCGTTGTGAAAGGGAAAAAGCTGGTTGGGATCATAGCAAGGGAAGATGTAATCAGGGCCTTTGTGGAGAGGTTTTAGCCGCAAAAGACGCAGTCGGTCCGCCACGCTGAAGAAAAATGCGCTTTTTTCGTCGATGATTCTCCAAAAGGAAGCAGGAGGTACGTCCCCATGCTTCACATGCTTCACCATGGGCTTCCTCTCGATTATTTTTTCTTGGGTATAGAATAATCAACTCTATTAAGGGGAGCGGAGTTAGGGTGAGAACAATGAGGTTAAAAGTAAAAAGAAAATGGCGGCTTCTGGGAGTACTTGTCCTGCTGGCCGTGCTTGTGGCTGTTGGAGCAAACCTTGTCCGGCTAAGCTCCTATCGCAGTGCCATCGAGGCCATTGAAATAGGGGAAATAGATCTTTCGCAGGTCCCGGACGGGGTCTATGTCGGCTACACGGATGCACACCTTGTTTCCGCCGAGGTGCGCGTAACTGTAGAGGATAACCTCATTGTCGATATCGGGCTTGACCATAAGCACGGGCGCGGTGAGGCGGCGGAAGCAATAGTGGAGATGGTTAAAAGCGCCCAGTCCCTGAACGTGGATTTTATCAGCGGAGCTACCTCCAGCAGCAGAGTAATACTGAAGGCTATCGAGAACGCCCTCACGGCGGAATAATTGAAAATAGAATGCCGGTATCGTTTTTTTGAAAGCTTTAACTTGTAGCTCTCGGCAGGCTAGTTCCTGCGCGCCCTGGAGAAGGTCCTGTAAAAAATAGTCGCTGTGCTGTTCTTAATAATAATGATATAATTGATGTTGGCTGCTTCAATAGAATTTGAAGGTGATATAAATGGACGGACTATACAGGTCGACAGAAGACAGGGTTATTGGCGGGGTAGCCGGTGGGCTGGCCCATTACTTCGATGTTGATGTTTCGATCGTGCGAATACTGTGGGTGCTGGCTGTTTTTGCCGGGGGCATTGGATTTATAGCATACATTGTGGCCTGGATTATTATCCCGGAGGAGAAAAAAAGTTTTTCCGGGCTGCAGGATGCCGGTACTACCGGGGAGGCAAATGTGCCGCGGGAGTCGCCGAAAAAACAACCTGCAGCTGCCGTTAATATCGAAGAAAGGGCGGGGCGGGGCCATGCCCCACCCGCTTTCGACAGCGCCAGGAGGTCCAGGAGGCGGCGCAACGCGGCGCTGCTGCTGATCGGCTTCGGTATTATTTTTCTTTCCCGCAACCTGCTCGGCCCCTTGTTTGCATACACGTGGCCGCTGCTGCTGGTCCTCCTGGGTATTTTTATCCTCTTTCGCGAACGGGAGGGAACAGGCGGTTGAAGCCGGGTACTTTTTTGATCGGGCTGCTGCTTATCCTTGCCGGGCTGACCGCATTTCTTTCCAACCTGGGCTATCCTGCCGGAGGCATTTTAAGGCTGCTTTTCAACTACTGGCCGCTGCTTTTAATATTGCTGGGCATAGTCCTTTTCCTTGGAGGCCGCATACCGCACCGGCTGGCTTTTATAATTGTCATTGTCCTCTGTGCCGGGGTTGCCGCCTCGGCCCTTTATACGTCAGGTACTATTCCCCGGGATACGAGGAGGCTCGTTCACGACTGGACCTGAAGCTGGAAATGGGCGTGGGGAACCTGGAACTGAAAGTGCTCCCCGTATCGAATATTAAACAAGGGATTATCCCCGTGATCACGCGTCGGGAATAATTACCTGTTCCCGCTCGTTGAAAAAAGAGCGGTATCCCAGGTGCAGAAAGAAAAATACAACCAGCGAAACGCTGCCCACTATTCCCAGCATGATGGCAATCTGGTATTTGATGGCCGTCACCGGAGAAACACCGGACAGTATCTGTCCTGTCATCATGCCGGGCAGGAAAACTATACCCATTCCGAGCATGGAGTTAATGGTCGGGAGAATGGCAGCGTCAAAGGCGCTGTTTATGATGTTTTTGACCGCTGCCCGGGGGGTTGCGCCCAGCATCAGGGCCGCTTCGACAAGGTGTTTCTGCTTGTGGATACCTTCCAAGAGCAGGTTAACTCCCAGGGAAATGCCGGTCATGGAATTGCCGATGATCATGCCTGCTATTGTTATGAAGTAGCGCGGCTCGTACCACGGAGTCAGCCTTATGACGATCAGGATGAAGTAGGTAAGGCTGATAAGCGTGCCGCAGATCATCGACAGGGCAATCGCTTTCATGGCGGCGTTATTCAGTTTTACCCTGGCCCGCCTGTAGATATTGTAAATGGCAAAGGAAAGCATCAGGGCGACGATGCCGCCGGTAACCAGCGGATGCCTCAGGTCGAAAATAAAGGTTAGTATATAGCCGACCAGGACGAGCTGGAGCGTCATGCGCACCGAGGAGATAACGATTTCTTTTTCACGGCCGATTCCTTTTATCCTCACTATCAGCAGCAGCAGCAGTACAAAGATGTAAGCGGCCGCCAGCTGCAGGATGCCGATTTCGATTATGCCTTCCAGGGCGCTTCCACCTCCATCTCCGGGATGTTTGTGATCCTGCCGTTTTTCATTTCCACGGTAAACCGGCTGTAGCGCCGGGCCACGTTTTTAGCGTGGGTGACCATTACTGCAGCGATGTCATTTTCGCGTACGTAGCGGTAAAGGTTGTCGATGACCTCCTGCTCGGTATCCTCGTCAAGTGCCGAGGAAGGCTCGTCCAGAAGAAGCACTTCCGGGCTCATCAGCAGGACGCGGGCTATTGCCAACCTCTGCTTTTCGCCCCCGGAAAGATTTTCGGCGTCTTCCAGCAGCCCTTTGTTCAGCCGCACAGTTTGCAGGACTGCTAAGAGCTCTTCGTCGGGAAGGGCCGATTTTTCGGCAAACAGCCGGCCGGCCAGCAGGTTGTCCTTTATCGTTCCTTCAAAAATGGCCGGCGCCTGCGGGAGCATCACAGCCCTTCGCCGGAGCTCATGCGGGGCCAGGTTGTTGATGTTTTCCCCTCGAAACAGTATTTCCCCTTCATCGGGGCTGGAAAGGTTGTTCAGCATTCTGAGCAGGGTTGTTTTGCCGCTCCCGCTTTCCCCGGTTATACAGGTAAATGTTTTATCCGGAATGGCAAGGTAGTCAACCTGCAGGATGCCCCTGTATTTTACTCCCCGTAAAATATACAGCATTTAACTTTCCACTGCCTTTCTTGCCTCCCTGCGCCGCCTAAGCTTTTCAGGAATCTTTAAGTCTACAGCGAAACTTGCACTGAGCGTTGCCACGGGGACGGTTCGAGCGTCACCGTAGCGAAGCGGAGGTCCGAAGGGAAGACGATGGAACCGTCCCCTGTGGCTAGCGATGTAGCT
>PWRZ01000174.1 GCA_003563385.1 Syntrophomonadaceae bacterium | reverse complement strand
TAATAAATAAGGCAGCTTATAAGTGCTGATAATTTACAATCAGCCTTTTACACACTTCGAAGTTTCCCAAAGCGTCAAACTGTTTCGGCCTTGTTTTTGAAAAGGGAGGAATAAAAAGATTGGTATTCAAAAAAACTAATCTTAACAAGGTAAAGACAAAGGACTATACTTTTTAGGAGCTGTTCAAATATGCTGGACGATAAGATCCGTTTCCAGGCAAATGATGAACTGGCCCTTTTAAATGCTATTTCGATGACCGAGGTCAGTGCTAAAAAATGCCAGCTATATGCAGGATTGGCTACAGACAATGAAGTGCGCAATTTTTTTCAAAAACGAGCCATTATGATGAAAAAGACAGCTGACGATCTGATAAAACAGTTAGATAGAATCGGAGGAAACTAACATGACAGACTTGGATTTGCTTTTCGATTACTATAAAGATAACAACCTGGCAGCGGGAGGGTTTGCAACACTGGCATGCAGGGTTAAAGATAATAAAGTTGAAAAGGCTTTTTTTAACCTTACCCAAAGTGCTTTAAAGGAAAGCCTGGTAACTTCACAATTGATTATCAAGCTGGGCGGGCAAATTTATTAAACCGGATGGACAGCATTAACACATTTTCGTCAACCCTCCTGGCCATAAAAACAAACCCTGCAGGGGCGAGCACTCAGCTCCTTGAGCCGGCAAAATCTTTTCTGAACGTCTTTCTCTGCCTGTACTCTTCCTTTTTCCCCTTGTTCCAGTTCTGGACGGGACGGTAGTAGCCTACCACCCGGCTCCAGATTTCAGTCTCTTCACCGCAGTACAGGCATAGGGGTTGCTCCCCGGGCAGGTACTTGTGGCTGCTGCAGACCGAAAAGGTAGGCGTTATCGATAAATAAGGGAGCCTGTAGGTGCTGAAAACTTTTCCAATCAGCTTTTTGCACGCTTCGATGCTTTCCACTTTTTCACCCAAAAAAGCGTGGAATACCGTCCCCCCGGTATATTTTACCTGCAGTTCGTCCTGGAGCTTTAAAGCTGTAAAAATATCATCGGTATGGTGTACCGGGAGCTGCGTTGAATTGGTGTAGTAGGGCTCTTCGTCCCCGGAAGTGATTATATCGGGATACAGTTCCCTGTCCAGCAGGGCGAGGCGGTAGCTGGTCCCCTCCCCCGGCGTGGCCTCCAGGTTAAACAACTGCCCGGTATCTTCCTGGAACTGGAGCAGCAGGGAACGGAGATAATCCATTATCCTGTTGGCTGTTACCTGGCCTTCCGCTGTCGTGATATCCCTGCCCATGAAATTCAAGAGGGCTTCATTCATCCCTATTACGCCTATTGTATTGAAGTGGTTGGCCCAGTACTGCTTGAAACGGCTGTAAACATCCTGTAGAAAATACTTCGAGTAGGGATAGAGGCCGCCTTCGGTGAGCTGCTCCAGCACGTGCCTCTTTGTTACAAGGCTGTCCCTGGCAAGAACGGCCACCTGCCCGACCCTTTCCAGGAATTCTTCCAGGGATTTTGCCTTGTAGCCGATGCGGGGCAGGTTTATGGTGACTACACCTATTGACCCGGTAAGGGGATTGGCCCCGAACAGGCCGCCGCCTCTTTTCCGGAGCTCCCTATTGTCCAGCCGCAGGCGGCAGCACATGCTGCGGACATCTTCCGGGGAAAGGTCGGAATTAATGAAGTTTGCAAAGTAAGGTATACCATACTTTGCGGTCATCTCCATGATGCTGTCCGCAACCGGATTTTCGAAAAAACTCCTGGTGATGTTATAGGTGGGAATGGGGAAAGTGAATATCCTTCCTTCTGCGTCTCCGGCCATCATCACCTCGCAGAAGGCCCTGTTGATCAGGTTCATTTCTTCCTGGAACCCGGCATAGGTTTCCCTCTGCGGCTCCCCACCGATAATAACAGGCTGATCGGCCAGGAAAGAAGGAACAGTAATGTCGAAGGTAATATTCACAAAGGGCGTCTGGAAGCCTACTCGCGTAGGTACATTCAGGTTAAAGACAAACTCCTGTATGGCCTGCTTTACCTCGCGGTAGCCCAGCTGGTCGCGGCGCACAAATGGGGCCAGGTATGTATCAAAGTTGGCCACCGCCTGGGCCCCGCTGGCTTCTCCCTGAATGGTGAAGCAGAAGTTAATCAGCTGCCCGAGAGCGGTGCGGAAGTGCTTGGGGGGGCTTGAGGTCACCTTTTGGGGAGCACCACGAAAACCGCGCAGCAGCAGGTCTTCGAGGCTCCAGCCGCAGCAGTACGGGGCCAGCAGGCTTAAGTCGTGGATGTGCATGTCCCCGCTCTCGTGGGCGGCACGAATCTCAGTGGAGTAGATCTTTTCAATCCAGTACTTCTGCGTAATTATGGAGACAAGATGGTTGTTCAACCCCTGCAGTGAATAGTTCATGTTGGAGTTTTCGTTAACCTTCCAGTCATTGCGCGAAAGATACTCTTCCACCATTTTGGCGGTGTTTACCATGAGTTGCTGAAAATTTCTTACTTCGGTGCGCTGGCGGCGGTAAAGGATATAGGCCTTGGCCGTTTTGGCATGGCCGTTTTCGATGAGCACTTTTTCTACGATATCTTGCGTCTCTTCAACGGAAGGGATTCTCTCCTGGAAGTTTTCCTGCAAAACTTTTACAACCTGGTCCGAAAGGTACTTTGCACGCTCAAAGTTACTTCCGCCAACTGCCTTGGCCGCCTTAAAAATTGCTATGGTGATCTTGTCCTGGTCAAAGGGAACAATCTGCCCGTCCCTTTTTTTGATTACCTCCAACACGGTCATACCTCCTATTGATCTATTTTGTCTACGTTCAAAGCATTAACCAGAGCAAAATACTGCTCGTATATGTGCAGGCCGTCGCTGTAAGCAACAACGGGCCCGTCCTTTACGGTAAAAGACAGCTGGGCTAGGATATATTCCTTGAGCAGCTGCAAGGCGCCGAGATTTTCGGGAAGGCCGGCGAAAAGGTCCCAGCTGCGGAAAAAAACGGACATCTGCAGGAAGCCGTTAACCACCTTCATGGTAATTACCCTGAGGCATGGGGGGTCTTCAAGGTATATTGAATCGGCGTTTCCAACCTGGATACAGGCCTGGTTTGTATTGCCCCCGGAGCTGTTCAGCAGCTCAACGGCCCTGGAAACCTGCGGAGCGATAAACTGCCCGTAGGTATAATCTTCGCCGGGGCTTTTTTCTACACCGATGATATAGCGGCGGAAATATTCCCATATCCTATCCTCGGAGGTAGGAGAAGGGATGCCGCAACCTTCGGGGGTCCTTACACTTAAGGGACGGGTATACGGCTCCAGCACCCTCAGCAGCGCATAGTCGAGCTGCTTTCGTATCTGCCCCGCATAGCTCCCCACCTCAACTTTATAGGAGTAGCCGTTTCGTATGCAGCACCACATGGCGTCACGCCATACATCTTCTATGGTAACACCCTCAACAATGTTATACCTGAAGATCAAAAGCATTCCCCTCCATAATTTTGGTCCACATTTAGATAATTTCGGATAATTTCGGGACACATTGATAATTTTGAAATAATTTCGGGACACATTAATAATTTTAATAATTTCGGGACACATTAATAATTTTTGTTTAACAGGATTTCAATAGTAAAGCTTCTTTAAATAATTTCGGGACACATTAATAATTTTTGTTTAACAGGATTTCAATAGTAAAGCTTCTTTATCTACCGGCTCAACAGTCCCTGTCCAGGCTGCGGTACTGGATGGTCTCGGCAATATGGGCGGGGGCTATCTGCTCTGACAGGATCAGCAAAACAAGGACATCTAAAAGCCTCGCGATCATGGATGTTGCCATGCCCGACGGCATGACGCCGGAATCTCTTATGTCAATAGAATTGGGCAGAAAATAGCCGGGGCAAGACTTTTTAACAGATTAATAAAAAAGGAATTCGCACCGAAAATTGGGAGTTAGGCCCCAAACTGTAAGATCGTGGAAAATAGACAAAAGTGTACCGTCCGCCTTTTATTATGACGTTTTAAGTACATATATTCAAGTTCTTGATGAAACATTTTTTTCTCTACTTTTTGTTCTTCATCTTTGAGGTTCAAGACTAGCATGGCAGAAAAAAGAACAAATAATGCAGCAATAATCGCAAAAATGCCTTCTTGCCTGTTGGTCATAGATTACTTGTAGCCTCGAGAAATATTATCTTTTCGACTGCAATTCTTCTTTTAACTTCTCTACTTCTTTTTTCAGTGAACCTACCTGGGTCAGTGCTGCCAGGGCAAAAACAAAAGCAATGGGTGCCAACAAACCGACATATTGCATTGTCTCCTACTCCCTTCAGAATTTATTACTCCTTGAAGCAGTTTCCTGTATTCAACAAGTAATAGGATTATCACCGATTTTCGCGTTGGATTAACCGACACAGTTTCCTGCTTATTTCCCCAGGTTCTCAAAGATTCCTGCCGGGCGCGGCGGCGGTTAGCTGCCGCATGCCTCGTTACTGCATACGTACAGCTAACAAGTTGATTCTCTTTATTCCGGGTTAATGCCTATTTTTTCAAGTGCTTTAGCGGCAGCCTTGCGTACATCATCATTATCGTCATTTAAGGCAGCCGTAAGCGCATCGATTGCACACGGGTCACCGAGCTCACCCAGCGCCGCCGCTGCAGCCTCACTCTCAAACACCGACTCTTCAAGGACGATGATGAGCGGCTCTACAGCCGGAGAGCCAAGGGCAGTTACCTTATCCCATTGTTCTTTGGCAATCCAGTACCAGACGATAATATCCGGCTGGTCTGATAGTTTCCAGCCCAGTTTGTCCAACGCCTCGGCAGCAACCTTGTGCACATTTCCGTCCACAATCCTGAGGGTGTCAACGAGCACGTCGACTGCCCGCGGATCACCGATTTTACCCAGTGCTTCAGCGTGAGGCTGCCGCCTTCCAGGCCAAATCGTCTACTGCCTGCATGGCTTCCCCGGCATACTTGCCTTCCGGATGTTCATCTAAATACTCCCCAAAGCTTTCAATCGTATTCTCCTTTACTGCCCTCTGCCATGCCTTTTCATCCGCAGCACAACCACTAAGGAGCAGGGCTCCAGTGATAATAATCATTAGAAGAAATAAACTATCCCTTTTACTTTTGAAAACCGGCAATGTTCATCTCCTCCCTTTGTAAATCCTAGTGCCAACATCGCTCCTGTAGTAGATCCATTCCTCTGGCTGTGCAGCGATAGATGTTAACGATATTCCCGCAGTGTTGCCTCTAACTTAAAGTATTCTGCTAATGGTATCTCTTTCTGCCCGGCTTCTGCACCATAATAGACCTTTCACCGTGAAAATAAGTAAAAGCCTGCTTTATTCCACCACTACAACCTTTAAGGAAGGGATACAGCCCCTGCACCCGTATATTATTTCAAACATACCCCGGTCTTATCTCTGCCTGGAGCACAGGCTTAAGGAACAATACTTAATAAAAAACATAAAATATTATGTACGATGAAACAACGATGAGCACTCATGAAGTTGCATTATTCGAATGCTAATATAATATAACTAGAGAGGGAAAGAATTTGGACAGAAATAAATACCCTCCGCCTCCCCATTGCCAGGGCTTCTTACACCAGGTGCGCCCGGGGGAATCCCTTTACAAGATCGCCAAAAATACGGGCATAGCTCTCCGAGAGCTTGTCGAAGCCAATCCACAGATAACTAATCCGCACTCTCTAGAAGAGGGGCAGCTAATCTGTATACCCATAAAAG
>PWRZ01000192.1 GCA_003563385.1 Syntrophomonadaceae bacterium | reverse complement strand
GCCAAACAGGGAGGTGCCAAGTGTACTGATGCAGCTGTCGACGAAGTCCCGCTACGGCCTGCGGGCGATGATCGAGCTGGCCCTTAACTATGGGCAGGGCCCGCTGGGGTTGAAAGAAATTGCTAAAAAGCATGATTTATCGGACAAATACCTGGACCAGGTGCTGACACCCCTGCGTACGAGGGGATTGCTGAGAACACAGAAAGGCAGTAAGGGCGGCTATCTACTCGCCGTACCACCGGAAAATGTAACCGCTTACGATGTTATCCACGCGGTGGAAGGATCTCTGGCCCCCGTTCCCTGCGCTGAAAATGCCGACTTTTGCGACAAGGAAAAGACCTGTGCCACACGCGATGTCTGGGTAAGGCTTCAAGAAGTTATCACCGGGGAGCTAAAAAGTATCACCCTGGCCGAACTGGTTGCCGAACAGGCCAAAAGGTGTTCAGGCACCGGTCAAAAAAAAGCAGATCAAACGACAGGGAACGGCCCTTGAGGCTTAAAAATCTCTTTACCGGTGACCTGTTTACCCGTGACCTGCGGTTACCTGCCCTTATCTGGCGTTTCCTTGCCCGCCGTTACCTGCTGTTATCTGCAGTTACCTGCGCTTACCTGCCATACTGCCGCTAACTGCGTTTATTTGCCATTACCTGCGCTTGTCTGCCTTTATCCGTCGTCGCCCGTCGTCGCCCGCCGGTTGCCTGCGGTTACCTGCGGTTACCTGCCGCCGCCCGCCGCTGCCTGCCCTTGCCCGCTGTCACCTTGCCGCCCGCCGTTACCTGCTGTAAGCATCTATCTGAATACCGTATTTTTACATTTTCCGGTACAGGGTGCTCCTGGAGAACTCCAGCTTGTGCGAAGCCTTGCTGATGTTGTTTCTTGATGTGGGAGATAATAATTGCTGCAGGCCGAGCATAATGGAGCATTTCATCAAACAGACCAATTCTACCCGCCAGCCGGGGTTTAGAGAAGTTCAAAGGGGCTGTCCAGGAAGGACAGCCCCTTTATTACTATCATCAGTTGTAATATAATTCAGAACGTGGAAGGTTTTTTCAACCCTGCCATCGAAAGGAGAAAATAAAGATAAAATGATTATAGAAACAAACATCCGGAAGCCGGGCGATCCGGCATATTAACATATCCTGCTGTTAATTTGGTAACAATTTATAATTTATTAAGTTTCTCAGTGCTCTAAAAAACATTATCCAGGGAAGGAAATGGAGCATGTTTCCATTAATGGAAAGGCTTATCCAAAACAAAAAGGCCATGCTTGCCGTTATCGGAGTGCTGGCCGCCTTGATCGTGCTGCTTTCTTTTTTGGTCCTGGCCGGGGAGGAGGTTAAAGTGCTGGGCCAAATAACGGACGTCGATGCGGGAAGGACGCTAAAGCTTTCCCTTACCGACGGGGCTACCGGGGAAGAAGTCTTTGTTGAGGACAGGGATACTATTGAGCACTTTTTTGAACTGCTGGAAGCAATTGAGTTCACCAGGGAGCGCGGCCAGGAAATAATGTCCGGCTGGGAGTTCAGCGTGGACATCTATCGCAGTGAAAGCCGGTTCACGAGGATGCTGGTCGCAGGTAACAGAGTGCAGTTCCAGGAATTTGAGACGGGCCACGGCGGCTCCTACCGGATGCAGAGAGGGGATTACTACAGCATTGATGAGGAAGCTGCCGGGGAGCTGGCCGCCTTCCTGGAAGAAGCAATGGCCGCGGAACTGGCCCGGGAGGAGGAAGAAGAGGAGGAAGAAGGACGGGAAACGACCATGGTCCGGGAGATCTACCCGGCTATAGCGGTGGTCATCAACAACCATCCCTCCTCCAGGCCCTCTTCCGGCCTGCAGAAAGCAGACGTCGTTTACGAGTTCCTGGTGGAAGGTGGTTCAACCCGATACCTGGCCGTATACAAAACGCGCCACGAAGAAAATTTCAACATCGGCCCCATCCGCAGCCTGAGGCCCTATTTCGCCCTCCAGTCCCTGGAATACGGCGGTATTATCGCCCACAGCGGTTATTCCGCCCGCACGGAACAGATAATCAGGGGGATGGGGCTGACCCAGCAGATCGGAGACTACAGCAACAATTTCTGGCGCGACGCGAGCCGCCGTGCACCGCACAACCTCTATACCAATATTTACAACCTTTCCCGGGCTGCCGGCGACAGGCCCTCGGTAGTGGAAAAAGAAGTGCGGCTGCTGCCGGAAGAGAACCGGGGCCCCTACGAGGAAGGGAAAACTATTGAAATTGATTATATACTCACCAACCGTGTTAGCTACACCTACGATGAAGAAAAACAGGTCTACTACCGCTATATAAACGGCGAGCCGCACACCGAAAGGGAAACCGGCGAGCACTACCACGCCCGCAGGGTGATCATACGCAAAACGGTGCATAAAAGCATCCCCGGCCCGGAGGGCCTCGTGGAAATAAGCCTGGAGGGCTCAGGAGAAGGACTGCTCTACGAGGAAGGCCGCAAGTACCGGATAACCTGGACCAAGGAAGGGCCGAGAAGCGAAACGGTTTACCGCTACCCGAACGATGAAATAGTATCCCCCATCAAAGGGACCACCTGGATCCAGGTAACCAGGTAACAGCTTAGCTAAGAGGAGGTATTGGCATGGAAGAGGTTATCGTTTATACCAAAGACAACTGCCCTTACTGTGCAAAGCTACTTGACGATTTGAAAGAAAAAGGTATTCAATTCAGGGAGATTAACCTTTCCCATGACAGGGGAGCGCTGAAAGAGGTAAAGGAGAAATACGGTGCTGACCGTGTACCCGTCCTGGTAGAAGGCGAAAAAGTAATCATCGGTTACGAAGGAGGCCCCGGCTGAGGCATTTAATATCCTGCCGGCCGTGCGCCGGCCAAGAAAAACGTCCCCTTGTCCGGGATTACAGCGGCACATAATAATTCCTTTTTTTCACCAGCAGGGTGACAGCGCCGGCGGCCATGAAGACCAGGGCCGTTACCTGGGCAAGCGTCAGGGATAACAATACCGGGTCGCTGACCCTGAAAAACTCCACTATAAAGCGGTACGCTCCATAGAGAAGCAGGAACCAGGCCACGATGTAGCCGTCAAACGGTGGCCTGACAATCTTCAGGCGGCGCAGTATGAAAAAAATGACCAGTGCCGAAACGGATGAATAAAGCTGCGTCGGATGCCTGGGCAGGGCATCCACCACTGGGAAAACGACTCCCCAGGGCATCCCGGTAACTTTCCCGTAGCAGCACCCGTTCAGGAAACACCCCACCCGCGCTATGGCGTATCCCAGGGGAGCATAGGCAATTATATGATCGGCCGTTTCCCAAAACCTGATCCCTCGGTAGTAACAGTAAAAGGCCCCTCCGGCTATTACGGCAAACAGACCCCCGTAGTAGACCATGCCTCCCCTCCAAAAGGCCAGTATTTCCCACCACGGTTTTCCGGCGACCAGCTCCCAGTGAGTAACCACAAACATAAGGCGGGAGCCGATAATGGCCAGGAAAAAGCTCATCAGAAAAGCCTCCAGGGCGTAATCATAAAATTTGCCCTTGAACTTTTCCTCAACCTGCTGCCAGGGCGTCTCCTTTAGGGCCAGTAAAAACACGGTAATTACGGCAACAAAAAACATGAAACTCCAAGAATGAAACTCGATATTTCCAATGCTGAACAGAACAGGCCTCACCGGCAACCCCCTCCTCCCGCCGGACAGGAAAAACGGCAAGCTGCGATAATTGACATACTCTCACGGCTTAAGCCGTGGGATTCTGGATTCAAGCAGAGACAGCCTCTGTATTAGGGGGGGACGGGGGGGGGGGACAGGGGGACGGGGTACCTGTCACTATTTCATTGGGGACTTTAGATGTTGTAAGTGTGGGTGAAGTGATAAAGGGACGGGGTACCTCTCACCCGGCACCTGTTACCCCCGTTACCATCTAAAGTTGACAAGTACCCCGTCCCTCTGTCACCCCCTCTGTCACCCTCAAAGTTGACAAGTACCCCGTCCCCCTGTCAACACCCCTGTCAACTTTCTCCTGTCCGGGCTCGACCATGACAGACAGAGGAACTTCGGGCTGTGAGTATCCCGGGTTTATTCTCCGGTTTAGCGCAAAAGAGGACTTTTCACGCAGCCTGATGTTTTTCCTGCCCGGCCTTGGCAGCGGCGCTCTGAAGCGGTACCTTGTAAACCTTCTTTTTCTGAAACATGGTAACAGCTAGCAGCCGCCTGCTTTTATTTTATCACAGCGGCTAAGGGAAAAGTAAATGAATAAGTTGGAATAAGGAAAGCATATACAACCCGGTGCCGGGAGCAAAAATTGTTTGCCCTGCCAGTAAAGAAAAAACAAAAACTGCCCCGGAAGCTACCCCGGTTAACAAAAATGGTGTAACATAGAACTGTACAGTAGGTAGATCTGCCAGATATACTATCAATGGAGGAACTATCAATAATCAATAGAAGAAAAAAGAAAGGGTGGCACTGCCCATGGGAATAAGCATTGAGGTACCGGGGTGGCAGACCGTGCACATCAAGGCAGTGGTATTTGATTTGAACGGGACGCTGACCGTGGACGGGGAAATACAGCTCCATACGGCGGCTTTGCTGCAGCAGCTCTCCCAAAAAGTGTCCGTCTATGTGCTGACAGCCGATACATTGAACTCGTCCGCGCAAATACAGGAACAGCTGGGCGGGTCCATAAAAATAACGGTTCTCTCCGGTGCGGAAACGACTTCGGCCAAACGGAGCTTTGTTCAGAAATTGGGACCCACCCATACCGCCGCCGTCGGGAACGGCGCAAATGATATTGAAATGCTGGAGGAAGCTGCGCTGGGCATTGCCGTACTCGGGCATGAAGGCTGTTCGGTGGGGGCCTGTTTAAAAGCGGACCTGCTGGTACGCCACGTCAATGACGCCGTCAATATGCTCCTGAAGCCGCAGCGGTTGGTGGCCACACTGCGCCGCTAACCGTTTATTTATGTTTTACTAGTGCTGCGTCAATGAATGTTCCAAGCAAAACGGAAAGCACTACCACTTATGTGTACTATTATCAAATAGGTCAATAAGAATAAATTAAAAAAACGGGACAAGGTTGCTTAACAGAGTACTCGCTCTGCTCAAAAGGTATCAAGCGCCCCGGCATACGCAGACAGAACAATCCTTGTGCCGCGGCCATGCCTGGCAGACACTTCTTGCACCTGTTTTAGTTTCCTGTATTTTCTTCTATTTTCTTCCTTATTTTAATCTTTTTTTAATGATGGTGGTGGCCGAAAGCCGCTGCCATTAGCTCCTTGGTGTAGCAGCAGCAGGGCTGGTTAAAGATGCGGCGGGAGGAGCCTTCTTCCACAACTTTCCCGCCCTGCATCACCAGGATCCGGTCCGCCACCTTGCGGGCCAGGTCCAGGTCGTGGGTAATAAAGAGCATGGCAAAACCGCGGGCATTTTGCAGCCCTTTTAAAAGACGCAGCAGGTTGGCCTGGGTAGAGGGATCAAGCATGGAGGTGATTTCGTCGGCCAGGAGCAAAGCGGGATTCATGACCAGGGCCCGGGCGATGGCCACTCTCTGGCGCTGACCTCCGCTCAGTTCAAAACAGTAACGCTGCAGCAAGTCTTCTTCACCGGGCAGCTGCACATTTTCCAGGGCCTCACGCACCCGGCTGCTTCTTTCCTCCCTGCTCCCGATCTTGTTGATGTCCAGGGGTTCCCGCACGGCCTGCTCCACGGTAAGACGGTGGCTGGTGGAAGCAAAGGG
>PWRZ01000007.1 GCA_003563385.1 Syntrophomonadaceae bacterium | reverse complement strand
GGGCTATAAAACAAAAAAAGCCAGCTATGCGGTGCCGGCAAACCGTAGGAAGCAAACTTAACTGTATTAAGCATTAAAAGCATTAATTGTACACAACACGAAGCCGGCTGGGCCATCTCCCCGGCATCAATTGCAACTGCGGGTGAGCTGAAGCAGGCCCGGCCGGCGGCAGCTGTAAGAGCCGTTGCGCAACCCGGCATCCCCAAGGCGCCGCTGGAGAACGCTGATTCTTAGCGCTTGGAGAATTGCGGTGCACGGCGGGCTTTCTTGAGGCCGTACTTTTTGCGCTCCTTCATGCGTGGGTCCCTGGTGAGCAGGCCCTCCTTTTTTAAAAGGGGGCGATACTGGAGGTCCGCTTCCAGGAGAGCCCTGGCAATTCCGTGGCTGAGGGCACCGGCCTGACCCCTGAATCCGCCACCTTCCACCCTGGCAATGACATCGAACTTTTGCGCGGTATCTGTCACATCCAGAGGGCGGCGCACTTCTACCTTCAGAGTATCCGTTCCAAAGTATTCTTCCAGGTCTTTGTTGTTGACCATGACCTTCCCTTCACCGGGCAGTAAGCGAACCCTGGCAATGGATTTTTTCCGGCGACCCGTGCCGTAATACTGTACCTGAACCAATCAATATTCCTCCTTCTCGAAGAATCCACTTCTGCTGCTTTAGCTTTTCTCCGCCACTCTGCTGGGGTTATATTCCCACCGGGCAGGCTGCTGTGCCTCGTGGGGATGATCTGCCCCGGCATAGACCTTGAGCTTTTTGAGCATGGCCCTGCCCAGGCGGTTTGAAGGCAGCATCCTCTTTACAGCCAGGTAAACAGCCCTCTCCGGTTTCTGGGCCAGCAGCTCGTCGTAGCGTATTTTTTTAAGCCCGCCCGGGTAGCCCGAATGGCGGTAATAGTATTTCTGCTGCGGTTTTTTGCCCGTAAGAACAACTTTTGCAGCATTGATGACGATAACATAATCTCCGGTGTCCACGTGAGGGGTATAAATAGGCTTGTGTTTTCCCTTGAGGATTCTTGCCACTTCGCTGGCCAGCCTGCCCAGGGGCAGCCCGGAAGCATCAATGACATACCACCTCTGTTGAACATCTTTTTCCTTGGCCATGTATGTGGTGCGCATGGTATCACGCCTTCTCTTTCCGCTGCCGGTAAGCTTCCTACAGCATCGGAGCAGGCATGCAACCCCCTTTCTTAACGCCTTTATCGATTACAGAACAAGGCTTATTTTAATATAATAATGGCCGGCCGTCAAGTTAATAAAAAACTTTCTCCAGGCAAAGCCCTTTCGCCGGTGCCGTCTCACCGGCAAGCCGCCTGTCCCCGGCGAACAAAATATTTTCTATATCGCCGGGCTCTTTTTTTAACTGCCCCACCTCCACCAGTGTCCCCGTAATATTGCGGACCATCTTGTAGAGAAAACCGTCCCCCCGGAAAAGAAACGTAATAAAGCTGCCGCGGCGTTCAATATCCAGGGCATAAATGGTGCGCACCGTATTTTCCACTGCACTGCCCGATGCCTGGAAGGCCTTGAAGTCGTGCCTGCCGGCCAGGTAGTGCGCGCCGGCCCTCATCGCTTCCAGGTCCAGGGAACAGGGCAGATGCCAGGCAAATCGCCTCCAGAAAACATCCGGGAAGGGACCGTTGTCCACGGTGTATGAATAAATCTTGGCCCTGGCATCGCGCCGGGGGTAGAAGCTTTCTTTTTCCTGACCTGCTCCTAATACCACTATATCTTCCGGTAGCAGCCCGTTTAAGGCAGCGGGCAGCCGTGCGGTGGGGATAAGGGGTGGGGCCGTAAAAGCGACTACCTGCCCTCTGGCATGTACCCCTGCATCTGTCCTTCCGGCCGCTTCAACTTTCACTGTCCTGCCGTAGAGTTTTTCCAGGCGCTCTTCCAGTACATCCTGGATGGCAAGGGCATTTTTCTGGGACTGGAACCCGTGGTAACAGCTCCCCTCGTAAGAGAGCGTGATCCTGTGCCTTATCATCGGAACCTCCTGTGCCCCCATGGACATTTTCCGCCAGCACATCACCCCTCATTCACTAATTTACACCCCGCTGAAAAAGACGGCCAGGACAATGGCGGTCACGGTGGCCAGCCCGTAGTAGTCCAGCGGGCCGGTGTGCAGTTCGCGCATCCTGGTGCGGTTTTCCCCGCCCCGGTAGCAGCGGGCCTCCATGGCAACGGCCAGATCGTCGGCCCGCCGGAATGCGCTGACGAAGAGGGGGACCAGCAGGGGGACCATGCTGCGGGCTCGCTTGAAGATATTCCCGGTCTCAAAGTCAGCTCCGCGGGCCATCTGCGCCTTGCGGATCTTATCGCTTTCCTCCATCAGTGTGGGGATAAAGCGCAGCGCAATTGTCATCATCATTGCTATTTCGTGGGCGGGAATACCGATACGCCGGAAGGGACGCAGCATAAACTCTATGCCGTCCGCAAAAGCTATCGGCGAAGTGGTCAGGGTAACCAGCAGCGTGGTGACCACCAGTAGGACCAGGCGCAGGGTCATAAAAGTACCCATAAATACGCCTGCCTCTTCAACTGTAAGCGGCCCCAGGCGCCAGTAGACCACGCCCCCCTTGGTAAACAGAAAGTGAAGCGCCAGTGTAAAAATGATGATATAAAGGACCGGTCTCAACCCGCGCAGGAAGTACCGCCAGGGAAGGCGCGAAACGGCAAATATAACCATGATGAACAGTGCCAATAAAAAAAAGCCAAAAAAGGTCTTCACCAGGAAAAGGGCCGTTATTAGAATTAGCAGGCTCAGCAGTTTTACCCGCGGGTCCAGCCTGTGCAGAAGCGAGCTTCCGGGCAGGTAATGCCCCAGGGTTAAGCTTTTATTGCTCAATTGAAGCCCCCCCTGCAGAAACTCTCAATATTTCGCGGCCCACTTCCTCCACGGTGAAAAGATCGGTGCGTATCACCCGGCCTTTTTTTTGGAGCCGCTGCAGCAGCTCTGTCAGTGGAGGGATGTCCAACCCCACTTTTTTGATTGTTTCTGCGGAGCTGAATACTTCCGCCGGTGTACCCTGCAGGACCAGCTGTCCCCCGGAGAAGACAAACAGTTTTTGTGCCAGGCGCGCCACTTCTTCCATGTTGTGCGTAACGAGGACAACAGTGAGCTTCTCTTCTTGGTGCATCTTTTCGATCAGCTCCAGAAAACTGCGCCTGCCGGCAGGGTCCATGCCGGCGGTGGGCTCGTCCAGGATGATTACTTCCGGCTGCATGGCCATGATGCCGGCCATGGCCGCCCTTCTTTTTTCACCCCCGCTCAGGTTAAAGGGGGAGCGGTCTTTGAAGGCATCGTAATCCAGCTCCACCATTTCCAGGCTGCGGCGGACCCTCCGTTCCAGCTCCTCACCTTCCAAGCCCAGGTTGCGCGGGCCAAAGGCGACGTCCTTAAAAACGGTTTCCTCGAAAAGCTGGTGCTCCGGGTACTGGAATAGAAGGGCGATGCGCGAACGCAGCCGGCGCAGGTCCGTTTCCCCGCTCCATATATTTTTTCCATCGACCAGAATTTCCCCGGAGGCGGGTTTAAGAAGCCCGTTGAAGTGCTGCACCAGGGTCGATTTGCCGGAGCCTGTCTCCCCGATAATACCGATGAATTCTCCGCGTTCTATTCCAACGGTTACACCCTTTAGCGCTTCCACCTCGAATGGGGTCCCCGGCATGTATACATGGGCCAGGTTCCGGGCTTCGATCAGCATAGGCTGCTCACCAGCTCATCCACATTGAGCACTTCTTTTGGTACTTGCAGGCCGCCTTCGCGCAGCATGCGGGCCAGCCTGGGAATGGTAGGTACCTCCAGCCCCAGTGAAGCGAGGTCCGCATTACCGCTGAAGATCTCCACCGGCATACCGCTTAGAACCACCCGGCCCCTGTCCATGACCACTATCCTGTCAGCTTCGAGCGTCTCTTCCATAAAGTGGGTAATGTGCACCACAGTGATGTTTTCACGGCGGTTCATCTTCCTAACTATTTCCATTACCTCACCGCGCCCGCGCGGGTCGAGCATGGCTGTAGGTTCATCAAGCACCAGGCAGCGGGGTCTCATGGATAGTATACCGGCAATGGCCAACCGCTGCTTCTGGCCGCCGGAAAGGAGATGCGGCGCATGCCTGGCAAAACCCTGCAGCCCAACCATTTCGAGGGCCTCGGCAACCCGCTCCCTTATAAGGGGCGGCTCCAGCCCCAGGTTTTCCAGGCCAAAGGCGACGTCTTCCTCTACCGTGGTGGCAACAATCTGGTTATCGGGATTCTGGAAGACCATGCCCGCACGGCGCCGTATTTCCCAGCGGTTCTCTTCGCGGGAAGTCAGCAACCCGTCCACCCAGACCTCTCCCGATGTGGGCAGCAGCAAGGCGTTAAAGTGCCTTGCCAGGGTCGACTTACCGGACCCGTTCGGGCCGATTAGGGCCAGGTACTCGCCCTCCCGAACAGTCAACGAAAGGTCATTGAGAGCATTTATCTTAACATTTTCGCCCAGGTCATAGTCGTAGGTGAGATTTTTTGCTTCAATTATCGCACTCACCAGGCCCCACACCCTTATACAAACTCCAGTACAACCATCGGTGCTGCATCACCGCGGCGGTGGCCTACCTTTACAATGCGCGTGTAACCGCCTTCCCTTTTTTCAAAACGGGGGGCTATATTCTCAAAGAGCTTTGTTACGGCGCTTTCGTCGAGAACGTAGGACATTGCCTGCCTGCGGGCATGAAGATCTCCCTTTTTGGCCAGCGTTACCATTTTGTCGGCAATACGCCTCACTTCTTTTGCCTTTGCTTCAGTGGTCTGTATTCTTTCCGCTATGATAAGCGATGTCACCATATTACGCAGGAGGGCCTCCCTGGGGCCCGCCTTGCGCGCTAATTTTCTATGTCTCACGGCGCTGCACTGGTTTCTGCACCCCAACAAGGCGTGCTTTGGAAACCAGCTTTACACCCCCTTCGCAACAGTATTGTCCCGCGCCCGCGAAAGAATGTTTTACTCCGACTCCTTGCGCAGGTTGAAACCGAGTTCGGACAGCTTGTTCTGGACCTCCAGCAGCGATTTTTTACCCAGGTTGCGCACCTTCATCATCTCTTCTTCCGTTTTACGGGTCAGCTCTTCCACGGTATTAATGCCCGCCCTCTTCAGGCAGTTGTAAGAGCGTACCGAAAGGTCCAGCTCCTCGATGGTCATCTCCAGGGCCTTTTCCTTGTTGTCCTCATCTTTTTCGCTGGTGATTTCGACGTCATCCACTTTTTCAGTAAGGTTTACGAAAAGGCTTAGGTGCTTGTTCAGTATTTTTGCTCCCAGGCTGATGGCCTCGTTGGGCTTAATACTGCCGTCCGTCCAAACCTCCAGGGTGAGCTTGTCGTAGTCGGTTACCTGTCCCACACGGGTGTCTTCCACGGTAAAGTTGACCTTCTTAATGGGAGTAAAGATGGAATCTACCGGTATTACACCGATGGGCTGGTTGGGCAGCTTGTTGCGCTCGGCCGGAACATAGCCCCGGCCGGTGCTGGCGGTAATTTCCATGTACAGCCGGCCGCTGTTTTCCATGGTGGCTATAAGCTGATCGGGGTTTAATATTTCCACGTCGGCCGGTGCCTTGATATCCCGCGCCCTGATCTCACCCTCGCCTTCGGTATCGACTACAAGCAGCTGTGGCTCGTCGGAATGTATTTTCAGACGCAGCCCTTTCAGGTTTAAAACTATCTCCGGGGTATCTTCGACGACGTGGTCTATGGTCGAAAATTCGTGCAGGACACCGTCAATTTTAACGCTGACCACGGCAGCCCCCGGGAGGGAAGAAAGGAGTATCCGTCTCAAGGAATTTCCCAACGTTATGCCGTAGCCTCTTTCCAGGGGCTCGACAACAAAACGCCCGTAGTAATGGTCCTCTTCTCCTTCTACCCATTCAATTTTGGGCTTCTCGATTTCGATCACTAAATATCTCCCTCCTGTAGCAGCATAGAGGAATTTTTTTACCGTGAATAAAACTCAACAATGAGGTGCTCGGTAATAGGAACATCCAGCTCCTCGCGGGAAGGCAGGCGGACAATCTTGCCGGCCATGTTTTCCCAATCCACCTCCAGCCACTCTACAGTTCCCTGGGCTGATCTAAATTCCGCCAGTTCCTTAAAAAATGGACGGTTCTTGCTGTTCTCACGCACAGCTACTACGTCGCCGGGCCTGGTCTGGTAAGATGGAATATCGACCTTGCGCCCGTTAACCGTGAAATGACCGTGCCGCACCAGCTGCCGTGCTTCAGAGCGAGAACGGGCAAAGCCCATTCGATAAACGATGTTATCGAGCCTGCTTTCCAGCAGCTGCAGCAAAGTTTCACCGGTTACCCCCTTGCGCCTGTCTGCTTCTCTAAAATAACGCCTGAACTGTTTTTCAAAGACTCCGTAAATGCGCCGCGCTTTCTGCTTTTCGCGCAGCTGCATTCCGTACTCAGTCACCTTTTGCCTGCCCTGACCATGCTCACCGGGAGGGTAACCCTTGCGCACAAAGGCGCATTTCTCGCCGTAGCAGCGATCCCCTTTAAGATAGAGTTTAGTGCCTTCGCGGCGGCACAACCTGCAGTAAGAATCCTTGTATCTGGCCATGTTCCGATAGCACACCTCCAGTTAGTATGAAAATGGCAGCAGAAAGTTGCCTCCGTCCCGTGCCGGTCCCCATCATCCACCCTCAAACCTGTGTTTTAGAGAATCTGCAGGCATCCGCTTCGGCAGCATTTCTGCCGCCCAAGAGGGGTAAGAGCTTTTGATGTTGCCATTTCCACCTGTTATTTTTATTTAGCAACCCCTGATATTCATGTTGGTAAGCATGGGAATGGTAGGCCATTCCCAACATCTTCACAGGCTAGACGCGGCGCCGTTTCGGCGGCCGGCAGCCATTATGTGGAATGGGGGTAACATCCCTGATCAGGTCAACCTCCAGGCCCGCGGCCTGCAGCGAGCGGATGGCCGCTTCGCGGCCGGCACCGGGGCCCTTCACAAATACCTCCACTTTCCTCATACCGTGCTCCATGGCTGAACGTGCCGCGGACTCCGCGGCCAGCTGCGCGGCAAACGGCGTTGACTTCCGCGAGCCCTTGAAGCCGACGGTGCCTGCGCTGGACCAGGCTATGTTATTTCCCTTAAGGTCGGTAATAGTAATAACTGTATTATTAAAACTGGACTTGATGTGCGCTATACCCTGCTCGATATTTTTACGCTCCCGGCGTTTAGGCCGGGCAGCAGCTTTTTTCCGGGCCAATCTCTCTCCTCCTTATTACCAGTTTCCTGCCGGTATTTATTTTTTCCGGCGCACGCCAACAGTCTTCTTGGGACCTTTGCGGGTGCGGGCGTTGTTCTTCGTCGACTGTCCCCTCACCGGCACTCCGCGCCGGTGTCGTATACCCCGATAGGAGCTGATTTCGATGAGGCGCTTTACATTCAGGGCCACCTCGCGGCGCTGGTCACCTTCAACCTTGTAGTTCTTGTCGATATATTCCCTCAAGCGGTTAATCTCGTCCTCCGTCAGGTCCCGAACCCTGGTATCGGGTTTGACGTTAGTGTAACGCAGTGCGTTCTGGGCCCTGCTGCGCCCAACACCGTAAATATATGTGAGGGCAATCTCAATTCTCTTGTCCCGTGGCAAATCGATCCCCGCTATTCTGGCCAACTAATTTCACCTCCCATTTCTAAAAAGGCTAAACGTAATTATGATACCCATAACGGGCCATTTTTATACCCCAATTGTCTTCTATCTATGTTATCCCTGCCGCTGTTTGTGCTTGGGGTTTTCGCAGATAACCATCACTTTTCCCTTGCGGCGTATTACTTTACATTTTTCACAGATTTTTTTTACCGACGGGCGCACCTTCACAGCCAACAAGCCCCCTTTCCTTTCAAGCCCCCTTCGAACCTCTATTTATAGCGGTAGGTGATCCGCCCCCTGGTAAGGTCATAGGGAGACAGCTCTACCAGAACGCGGTCTCCGGGAAGGATGCGAATAAAGTTCATGCGGATTTTACCGGAAACATGGGCCAGTATCTTGACCCCGTTTTTTAGCTCCACCCTGAACATGGCGTTTGGGAGAGGTTCTACAACTGTCCCCTCCACCTCGATAACGTCCTTCTTTTGGGACATTCCCTTGCGTACCTCCTTTCTTTAACCCCTCGTGATGAAAAGATCCGCAGGTGTTCGGTAGGGATTGTTCCATTTTCGCTTTTTAAAGCGTCTTCGTCCTGGGCGGAGAGCAGTTCGTTTAGGGTATTACGGACGATGGTATCTTTCAGCTTACCCTGGCGGATTGCTTCTTCTATACCGGGAATAACCTGCCGATAATGCTGCACGTGCCTGGCGTTTTTTTTCTTGGGCCTGCTGAGAGTGCGGCTGCGGCCGTCCGCCAGCAGTATGCGGTCATTCTTAAAACCGACCACCAGGTAATGCTTCCCTTTGTCCCTTCCCGCTAAGGATTTCACCAGCTGACCTAAATGAATATCCAACCTATCTTCCCCCTTACAAAGAAGTAAGGATTTCAGGGCCGTGATCCTGGATGGCTACAGTGTGCTCAAAGTGAGCGGACAGGCTCCTGTCTTTGGTAACCACGGTCCAGTTATCGTTGAGCGTTTCGACCTCCCAGCCTCCGGCGTTGACCATCGGCTCTATAGCCAGGACCATACCCGCTTCCAGCACGGGACCGCGGCCGGGATGGCCGAAATTGGGCACCTGCGGCTCTTCGTGCATCTTGCTCCCGATACCGTGACCTACATAGTTGCGCACGACGGAAAACCCCCGGGACTCCACGTAACTCTGGATGGCGTAGGATATATCGTACAGCCTGTTGCCTGGGCAGGCCTCTTTGATGCTCTCGTAAAGCGCCCCCCTGGCTATGGTCAAAAGGCGCATCGCCAGCGGCGACACTTCTCCTACCGGGAATGTCATCGCAGCATCCCCGTAATAGCCCTTGTAATAGACTCCCACATCGATGCTGACAATATCTCCGTTTTTAAGCCGCCGCAGCCCCGGGATGCCGTGAACGACCTCTTCGTTCAGCGATGCGCAGATGCTTGCCGGAAAGCCGTGGTAGCCTAAAAAGGCTGGCTGGGCCTTATATTTCCTAATGCAGCGCTCGGCCAACGAATTCAGCTGGGCGGTGGCAATGCCGGGCTCGATTGCTTCGGAAAGCTTCAGGAGAGTCTCGGCTACAATGTGCCCTGCTTCGCGCATTACCTCTATTTCCTCGGGAGATTTAATTACGATCAAGCGCACCTACTCCTATTTCATAAAGCCCTGGTAGTTGCGCATAAGCATGTGGCTTTCGATCTGGCGCATTGTTTCCAAGGCCACCCCTACGATAATGATAAGCGCTGTGCCCCCGAAAAGCAGGTTCACGCGCGAAACATCCTGCAGCAGGATCGGTAAAACGCATATAAAGGCCAGCGAAAAAGCGCCCACAAAGGTAAGGCGAGTTGAGACCCTGCTCAAATAGTCCGCGGTGGGGCGCCCGGGCCTCAGCCCGGGGATAAAACCGCCGTGTTTTTTGATGTCTCCGGCTATCTTCATAGGATCAAACTGGATGGCCGTGTAAAAAAAGGTGAACGCTACAATGAATGAGGCATAAAGGGCCGTGTTCAACACCGTCCCCCAACTGAGCATTTCCGAGATGCGCTGGGCTATGGGATGGTTAATAAACATCGCTATAGTAGCCGGGAACATCAATATGGCCGAGGCAAAAATAACCGGTATAACCCCGGCCTGGTTTACTTTCATGGGAATGTGCGTGCTCTGCCCACCGTAAATGCGCCGGCCGACCACTCTTTTTGCATACTGGACGGGGATGCGCCTGCGGCCCACCTCCAGGGCGATAATGCCGACGATCAGCGCCAGCAGCACCCCAATAATCGGTATAATGGTGAGGAAGCGCACCTCGCCAACCCTGAGCAGCTCAACCGTCATCCCTACCCCGGCGGGGAAACCGGCGATAATCCCGCCGAAAATAAGCAGCGAAATGCCGTTTCCGATCCCTTTCTCGGTAATAAGCTCACCGAGCCACATCAGGAACGCGGTGCCCGCGGTCAGGGATATAATAATGACCAGGTATGAAGAAAAGCGGTGATCCACAATGGCCGGACGCATGATGCTGAAGGTCATCCCGGTGGCCTGCAGGAAAGCGAGGCCGATTGTGCCGTAACGGATCATCTGGATCATTTTCTTGCGGCCTTCGGCCCCTTCTTCGCTCCACTCCTTAAACTTGGGCACAATTACCGTTAACAACTGCATGATGATGGAAGCATTGATATAGGGCATGATACCCATGGCAAATATGGTAAAATTGCTAAGGGCCCCCCCTGCTATAACATTGTAGAAGCCGAACAGGGTATCTTCACGGAAAAAATCGGCCAGCGCTTCGGGATTGATACCGGGCACGGGCACATGGGCACCGATGCGAAAAACCACCAGCATGGCCAGCGTGAATAAGATCCTCTGCCGCAACTCCTGTATGCGCAGGGCGTTGCGAACTGTTTCCAGCATTCTATATCACCTCTGCCCGCCCGCCGGCAGATTCAATTTTTTCCCGGGCACCGCTGCTGAAGCTGTGCGCTTTTACAGTCAGTTCTTTTTCCAGCGTTCCTTTGCCCAGTATTTTAACCCCGCTTTTTAGGGATTTAACGACTCCCGTTTCCTGTAAAAGCTGCGGGGTAACCACTGTTCCGGTATCAAAGCGGTTCAGAACTCCTACATTTACCTCCGCCCACTCGCGGCGGAATATATTGTTAAAGCCCCGTTTTGGAAGCCGCTGGTAGATGGGCATCTGTCCACCTTCAAACCCGCGGCGAACTCCTCCGCCTGAACGTGCCTTCTGGCCTTTTTGTCCCCGGCCGGACGTTTTACCGGAGCCGGAGCCGATACCCCGGCCCACTCTCTTGCGAGCCTTGCGCGACCCGGGAGACGGCTTTAGTTCATGCAGGCGCATTTTCGGACACCTCCTATATATCCTGTATATACTGTGGGGATAAATCTACTTTTTAAACTACCTTGAGCAATTGCCCGGTATGGGCAGGTAATGCCCCTTTAAAGGGACACACAGCAGTATTCTGCTGCCTTATTTTTCAGGCGGGACATCTTAAGGGCTGTAATGGTCAAAGTCGTTTTCTCTTGAAGTAAAGTGTACTCCCGCAGAGCCGTTCCTACAGTTCGTCTACTTCCTTACCCCGTATTTTGGCCACTTCTTCGGCGGTCCTCAAACACTTCAGCCCGGCAATGGTGGCATTGACCATGTTCATAGCATTGGCGGAACCGAGATTCTTGGTAAGAATGTCTTTTACTCCGGCCATTTCCAGGACCGCCCGCACCGGCCCGCCGGCTATGACGCCGGTACCTTCAGAGGCCGGTTTTAAGAGAACTTTGCCGGCACCGAAGTGACCGGTAACGGGATGAGTAATGGTGGTCCCGACCATGGGGACTTCGACCAGGTTTTTCTTGGCATCTTCTATACCCTTGCGGATAGCCTCGGGAACCTCGCCCGCTTTTCCGAGCCCGGCTCCCACTTTCCCGTTCTCGTCACCCACAACGACCAAGGCACTGAAACTAAAGCGGCGCCCGCCTTTGACTGCCTTGGCAACCCTGTTGATCCTGACGACCCTTTCCGATAACTCTTCCTTAGATTCAACTTTCTGCAAAAACAGGACCTCCTTCCCTTGTTAAAATTTTAAACCTTTGTTCCGGGCTCCCTCGGCCAGGGCTTTAACTCTCCCGTGGTAGAGGAAACCGCCGCGGTCAAATACTACCTGCTCGATGCCCTGCTGCAGGGCCTTCTCCGCCAGGATCTCGCCCAACAGGCGCGCGGCTTCTATGTTACCTGAAGAAATATTTTTTTCCTTGAAGGCAGAACTGTTCGTAGAAGCGGATACAAGGGTGTGACCGCTGCTGTCATCGATAATCTGGGCGTAAATATGCTTCAAGCTGCGGTAAATATTAAGCCGCGGCTTTTGCGCGTCTCCCCTTATTTTTTTGCGTACCCGCTGGTGGCGCTTTTTCCTGGCCCTGTCTTTACTCAATGTCATCACCACTAACATTCACCCTTTCACACGCTAGTAATGCCGTTACTTGCCGGCCTTACCGACCTTGCGCCTGATATGTTCGCCTTCATACTTGATGCCTTTCCCCTTGTACGGTTCGGGCGGGCGTATCCTGCGGATCCTGGCCGCAGTGTCACCGACGGCTTCCTTGTCAATGCCCCTGACAACAATCCTGACCGGTGCGGGGACTTCTATCTCGATACCCTCCTGCGCCGAAAAATGCACCGGCTGCGAGTAGCCCACGTTCAGCACCAGGGTCTCCCCCTGCTTGGAAGCACGGTAGCCCACGCCCACCAGCTCCAGGTTCCTGGCAAAGCCCTCTGTAACCCCTACAACCATGTTGTTGAGCAGGCTTCTTCCCAGGCCGTGCAGGGCGCGGTGCTCCTTTTTATCAGAGGGGCGTAAAAGCTCTATAGAACCGTCCTCTATACGGATCTCCAGGCAGGCGGGAATTTTCTTTGTTATGCTGCCCCTGGGACCCTTTACGGTAACAAGGTTATTCTCTTCTACCTTTACCTCCACCCCTTCGGGCAGCGGAATTGGTTTTTTCCCCACTCGCGACAACCTGACCACCTCCTGACTGTAAAAAAACATGACCGAAACAAACAGGATTCCATTATAACTTCACCCGTTATTACCAGATGTAGCAGATCACTTCGCCGCCCAGGCCTGCCTTGCGCGCCTCCCGGTCGGGCATCAGTCCCTGCGAAGTCGAGATTATGGCCACGCCCAGTCCACCCAGTACCCTGGGCAGTTCATCATTTTTGGCGTACACCTTAAGACCCGGCTTGCTTATACGCTTCAAACCGGTAACGGTGCGCTGGGCATTGGGGCCGTACTTTAAATATATCTTCAAGATTCCCTGCTTGTTGTCGCTTCTAAATTCGTAATTTTTGATATAACCTTCCGATTTCAGTATACGGGCAATCGCTTCTTTCATCCGGGAAGAGGGAACCTCAACCTTTTCGTGTCCAGCCATATAGGCATTGCGAATGCGTGTCAACATATCGGCAATGGGATCGGTCATCATCTGAAATTATAAACCTCCTTTTCTAACAACGGCTACCAGCTGGCCTTTTTTACTCCCGGAATAACACCCTGGTGTGCCAGCTTACGGAAGCACAAACGGCACATCCCGAACTTACGCAGGTAAGCCCTGGGGCGCCCGCACAACTGGCAGCGGTTATAAGAGCGCACTTTAAACCGGGGCTTTTTTTTTGCCTTGGCAATTAAAGACTTTTTGGCCACAGATATCCCTGGCTTCGAAAAACCAGGCACGCACCTCCTTTCTTCTAAGCCTAAGCCGCTCTGAAGGGCATCCCCAAAAGCTTGAGCAGCTCCCTGGCCTCTTCATCGGTCCTGGCCGTTGTAACGATGGTAATATCCATACCCTGTACTTTTTCAATATCGTCGTAATCTATCTCCGGGAAGATGATCTGCTCTTTTAATCCGAGAGAGTAATTTCCCCGCCCGTCAAAAGAACGCGGGGAAACACCGCGGAAATCCCTTACCCGGGGTAAAGCCACGTTCAGCAGCTTGTTGACAAAGTCATACATCCTTTCGCCGCGCAGTGTCACCTTGCAGCCGATGGACATGCCTTCCCGCAGCTTGAAACTTGCTACAGACTTCTTCGCCTTTGTTACCACCGGCCTTTGTCCGGTAATCTGCGCCAGCTCTAGTACTGCGGCATCGAGCAGCTTGGGATTTTCCTTCCCTTCACCGATACCCATGTTAATAACCACCTTTTCCAGCCGCGGCACTTCATAGATATTTTTGTACGAAAACTGCTCCATTAAAGCGGGGCGCACTTCTTGCAGGTATTTTTCCTTCAAGGTGGACAACTTCTTAACCTCCTTCCCACCGCCTACTTGTCGATATACTCGCTGCACTTTTTACAGCCCCTGGCCCTGCTGCCGTCGGTAAGAACCCGGCGAAAAATGCGGGTGGGCTGATGGCAGGAGGGACAGATAACTATTACCTTGCTGGCGTGAATGGGGGCCTCCATCTCCCTGATACCGCCCTGCGGCACCTTCTGGGTGGGACGGGCGTGCCTTTTAATGATGTTGACACCTTCTACTGTTACCTTCCCTGTGCGGGGAATGGCGCTGATTACTTTTCCTTTTTTACCCCTGTCTTTCCCGGAGAGGACCAGCACGCGGTCCCCTTTACGGACGTGCATTTTTACTGCAGGCATACAGCCTACCACCTCACATCTGGTAAGAAAATTAATCAAATTACTTCCGGAGCCAGAGAGACAATACGCATGAAATCCCTTTCCCTTAACTCCCTTGCCACGGGGCCAAAAATACGTGTACCCCGGGGCGCTTTCTGCTCATTTATGATCACAGCAGCGTTTTCATCAAAGCGGATGAAGGTTCCATCCCTGCGGCGGTATCCTTTCTTGGTGCGAACGATGACGGCACGGACAACGTCCCCTTTTTTGACCACACCTCCCGGGTTGGCCTCCTTTACGGAAGCTACTACTATATCACCGACGCTGGCGGCCTTGCGGTGCGAGCCACCCAGCACCCGGATGCACATAATCTTGCGCGCCCCGGTGTTGTCGGCGACACTGAGAACTGACTGGTTCTGGATCACTCAGGCCCCCTCCTTTCACCCTGACTACAGCTGTGATTTTTCCAGGATTTCAACCAGGCGCCACCTTTTATCCTTGCTCAGTGGCTTGGTTTCCATTATCTTGACTTTATCGCCTATCCTGCTGTCGTTGTTGGCGTCGTGGACCTTGTATTTTTTGGTTCTTTTTATCGTCTTGCCGTACAGGGGATGGCGGGTTGTTCTCTCCACGGCAACCACAACGGTTTTTTCCATTTTATCGCTGACCACTTTTCCAACTCGCACCTTGCGTCTGTTTCTATCCAAACCGCTGCCTCCTTCCTTTAAAGGGCTGCCCTGGCTAACTGGTAGCCGATAGCTCCCTTTCCCTAATAACCGTTTTTACCCGCGCAATGGACCGGCGGACCTCCCTGATCCTCATGGTGTTCTCCAGCTGGCCCGTTACCACTTGAAAACGGAGATTAAACAATTCTTCTTTGAGCTCCCTGTTTTTTTCCTGGAGCTCTTTATCCGAAAGCTCACGAATTTCGCTCACCTTCATGCGCTTCACCACCTATTTCTTCTCTTTTCACAAATTTGCACTTTAAAGGCAACTTGTGAGAAGCCAGGCGCATAGCTTCCCTTGCCGTTTCTTCTGGAACGCCGGCAAGTTCAAACATGATCCGCCCGGGCTTGACTACGGCAACCCAGTACTCGGGTGAGCCTTTCCCTTTACCCATACGTGTCTCGGCAGGCTTGGTAGTGACAGGCTTGTGGGGGAAGATTTTTATCCACACCTTACCTCCCCTTTTGACGTGCCTGGTGATGGCTATACGCGCGGATTCAATCTGCTGGCTGGTTACCCAGGCAGGCGTAAGCGCCTGCAGCCCGAATTCGCCAAAATCTATTTCCGTTCCGCCCTTGGACAGGCCCTTCATGCGGCCTCTCTGGTGACGGCGGTACTTAATTCTTTTTGGCATCAGCATTTTTCTGTGCCCCTCCATCCTGGTCAGCCTTTGTCTCTTTCCCCTTCGCTTCGGGGAGCACTTCTCCCTTGTAAATCCACACCTTTACGCCGATACGGCCGTAGGTAGTGTGCGCCTCCGTAAACCCGTAGTCTATATCGGCACGCAGTGTCTGCAGCGGTACAGTCCCTTCGTGGTAGCTTTCCGTGCGCGCCATTTCCGCGCCTCCCAGACGTCCCTTGCACACTATTTTTACGCCCTTGGCGCCGGCGCGCATAATCCGGAAGACGGACTGTTTCATAGCCCGACGGAATGCTATTCTCCGGGTAAGCTGCTGGGCAATATTTTCGGCCACCAGGTAGGCATCCAGCTCCGGCGTCTTCACTTCCATAATGTTGATGTGCACCTTTTTGGCGGTTAGTCCCTCCAGTTCACGCCGCAGCCGATCCACCCCGGAGCCGCCCTTGCCGATAACCATACCCGGCTTGGCCGTGTGGATGTTGATTCGCAGGTTGTTTGCAGCACGGTCTATCTCTATGCGAGATATACCGGCCCCTTCCAGCCGCTTCATGATATATTCGCGCACCTTTAAATCTTCATGGAGCAGTTTGGTATAGTCCTTCTCGGAGTACCAGCGCGCATCCCAGTCCCTGATTACGCCGATACGAAACCCGACCGGACTTACTTTTTGACCCAAGTTCTAACCCTCCTCTCTCTGCCTCAATACTATGCTGATGTGGCTGGTTCTTTTGCGTATCCGTGTCGCCCTGCCCAGGGCCCGGGGCCTGAACCTCTTCAGGGTGGGGCCCTCATCTACGTAGGCCCTGTAGATATAGAGGCCGTCTTTGTTCATCTCGTAGTTATGCTCTGCGTTGGCAACCGCTGAATGGAGAACTTTCTCGATAATACCGGAAGCTCTCTTGGATACAAAACGCAGTATGGAGAAGGCTTCATCCACATCTTTGCCCCTGATAAGGTCCATCACGACCCTGGCCTTGCGGGGAGCTATTCTGATAAACCTGGCCTGTGCTTTGGCTTCCATTTCATATCCCCCTTATTTCAGCGAGGTGGACCTTTCGGTGTGAGAACCGTGACCGCGAAAAGTGCGTGTCAAGGCAAATTCCCCGAGCTTGTGCCCGACCATATCTTCGGTAATGTAAATTGGAACATGCTTGCGCCCATCATGCACGGCTATGGTATGCCCCACCATTTCCGGAAATATGGTCGAACGACGGGACCACGTCTTGATGACCCGTTTTCCCCCGGTGCGATTCATTTCCCTGATTTTGGCTAAAAGCTTGGGGTCCGTGTAGGGCCCCTTCTTAAGAGAACGTCCCATCTAATCACTCCTTTTACCCGGCTCCCCGGAACAGATCTACTTGCGCTTTTTAACTATCAACTCATCGGACTTTTTCTTCTTGGGGCGCGTCTTGTAGCCCAGCGTGGGTTTGCCCCAGGGAGTAAGCGGGCTCTTGCGCCCGATCGGCGCTTTACCCTCGCCTCCGCCATGAGGGTGGTCAACCGGGTTCATGGCTGAACCGCGCACAACGGGTCTTTTACCAAGCCAGCGAGAACGCCCTGCCTTTCCGACGGTGATATTCTCGTGTTCCAGGTTGCCTACCTGGCCTACAGTTGCCTTACAATCCTGGAGAACAAGGCGCACCTCTCCCGAGGGAAGCTTAACATGGGCATATTTGCCCTCCTTGGCAACAAGCTGCGCCACTCCCCCGGCCGAACGGACGAGCTGCCCTCCCTTGCCGGGAACTAGCTCTATGTTATGCACAAGAGTCCCCACGGGGATGTTTTTCAGCGGCAGGGGATTGCCGGGCCTGATCTCCGAACCCGGGCCGGAGCTCACCCTTGCCCCCACCTTCAAACCCTGTGGGGCCAGAATGTACCGTTTTTCCCCATCTGCATAATACAAAAGCGCTATATTGGCGGACCGGTTGGGGTCGTACTCAACAGCGGCAACCCTGGCCGGAATGCCTGCTTTTTCCCTTTTGAAATCAACAAGCCTGTACTTGCGTTTGTGTCCGCCGCCGCGGTGTCTCACTGTTATCCTGCCGAATACGTTGCGGCCGGCCTTTTTCTTGAGCGGCTTTAGCAATGTTTTTTCCGGCTCTTTAGCGGTTATTTCATCAAAAGTGGAAACGGTCATGAAACGCTTGCCCGGTGACGTGGGAATATACTTTTTGATGGCCACTTTGTTCATACCTCCTTCCCGCAAAGATAGACGCCTCGCGGCGGTTCCAGCCGTCCGCTGATCTATTCAAATATTTCAATCGGCTTGCTGTCTTCATGCAGGGTGACGACAGCTTTTTTCCAGTCGGGGCGGTATCCCCTGTACACGCCCATCCTTCTTGGTTTTCCTTTTACTCTCATGGTGTTGACGGCTTTTACTTTCACTCCGAAAAGGTCTTCCACCGCTTTTTTTATCTCAATCTTGTTGGCTCTCATGTCCACAACGAAAGTGTACTTGTTTTCTTCCATCATGGCAGTAGTTTTTTCCGTTATCACAGGTTTGATAATGACATCGCGGAAATCCTTCAAGAGGCGAACACCTCCTCCACCCTGGCCACCGCGTCCCTGGTAATAACGATGCGGTCACAGTCGAGCAGGTCCAGAACGTTGATCTGCGCGGCAAGCGCCGTCTTAAGCCCCGGGATATTGCGGCTGGACCTGTAGATGACGCTGTCCGGTTCAGCCGTGACCAGGAGCACCTTGCCGCCGGCATTCAGGTTCTGCAGTATTTTGGCCATTTCCCTGGTTTTGGGCTCCGGGAGCTCCAGCTTATCGAGCACGGTAAGGGCGTTTTCCTGCAGCCTGGCCGTCAGGGCGGAACGGAGCGCGGCCCGTTTTGCCTTCCTGGGCAGGCTGTAGCGGTAGCTGCGCGGCTTGGGACCGAACACTACCCCGCCTCCTTCCCATATCGGGGAACGAATGCTCCCGTGGCGAGCCCTTCCGGTCCCCTTCTGGCGCCAGGGCTTTCTTCCGCCGCCGCGGACCTCGGCCCGTGTCTTGGTGTTGGCCGTTCCCAGGCGGCGGTTGCTGAGCTGCATGCGAGTAACATCGTAAAGTAAACCCTCGTTAACGGGGGCGGCAAAAACGGTTTCACTTAGCTTAAGTTCGCCTACCTGTTCTCCCTGGTCATTGTATATTTCCACTGTGGGCATTGCTGTATGGCCCCCTTTCTATCCAACCTTGACCGAATTTTTTACGGTTAACAGGACTCCTCGCGGGCCGGGAACTGCCCCTTTTACCAGCAGCAGGTTTTTCTCCGGATCCACCTTGACCACCTTTAGCTTCTGCACGGTCACTTTTTCCCCGCCCATCCTACCGGGCAGTGTCTGCCCTTTAAAGACGCGCGCGGGATCGATGGCGCCCAGCGAACCGGGACCCCTGTGATACCGTGAACCGTGGCTCATTGGTCCCCTGCTGTGGCCATGCCGCTTGATTGACCCGGCAAAGCCTTTACCCTTGGAAACACCGCTCACATCGACGTACTCCCCGGGTGCAAAAAGATCGGCCTTCACTTCCTTTCCCACCTCGTAGCTGTCGGCATCGAGGAGCCTGAATTCCCTGACATAGCGCACCGGTGCAACACCGTTTTTGGCGAAATGTCCCTGCAGCGGCTTGTTCAGGTGTTTTTTCTTTGCCGGTAAAAACCCGAGCTGCACAGCCTGGTAGCCGTCCCTTTCAACCGTCCTCTTATCTATCACCGTGCACGGTCCGGCCTCCAGCACGGTAACCGGAATAGCCAGGCCGTCCTCATCGAATATCTGGGTCATGCCTACCTTCCGGGCCATAATTGCCTTTTCCATAGTCTCTACACCCCCCTTTTCTACCGCAGGTTTACAGTTTGATTTCTATGTCTACACCAGCAGGCAGATCCAGCCTCATCAGGGCGTCCACGGTATTGGGAGTGGGCTCCACTATGTCGATCAGCCTCTTGTGTGTCCGTATTTCAAACTGCTCCCGCGAATCCTTGTACTTGTGGGGAGCACGTATAACAGTATATATGCTCTTCTCCGTTGGAAGGGGCACCGGGCCGGAAACGGCGGCGCCGGTACGCCTGGCAGTATCTACTATCTTACTGGCCGACTGATCCAGGAGTTGGTGATCAAAAGCCTTGAGACGGATGCGAATTTTCTGTGACATGTTCTTCCCCCTCAGTTCGCTACTCTATTATAGAGGTGACAACGCCGGCGCCCACGGTGCGGCCGCCTTCGCGGATGGCGAAGCGCAGGCCCTCTTCCGTGGCGATGGGGGTAATCAGCTCTATTTCCATGTTCACGTTGTCCC
>PWRZ01000062.1 GCA_003563385.1 Syntrophomonadaceae bacterium | reverse complement strand
TTTTGCATATTCTGCGGTACCTAACTTGTGCAACTTGTGTGAACATTAGCAGGCCGGCAGAATGCCCCCGCAAAAGGGCAATCAGCCGGCCTGATGTTAGGGTTAATAGGCGTAATAAGGTAAAATTAAGAAATAAGATGATATAAGATGGAAAGCGAAAAATAAGAAAAAGAGGACATCAATCAGGGCTGAATAAACTGTCCTTTCTGCCAGTCCCAGGAATAAAACTGTTCCAGCATCCCGTCAAAGCGCGCCCCATGTCCTTCTACGGCCTCGATGAACAGTTTCTGCTGGATTACAAAAACGCCGTCTTTAAAATCTTCCACCAGGTAGTAGCGCTCTACAGTATCATCCCAGTCATGCCCGCTGATGGCATAAAGGCGCTCTGCCGGCAGGGGGGATTCTACCGGACCCTCGACGTGCATAGGGCCATATTGATGCTGGAGCTGTTCTTCTATTTCCGACAGCAGCGCAGAAATTTGGACGTCTTCGCGGTGCCAGATAGCCATGAATACTTCAGGCTGCACTTCGGCGCGGGGGAGGATGTAATCCTTTTCCGCTCTTTCTTCCGTGCGGTACCGTTCTTCTTCAATGTAGATAGCGTATGGGTAAAGCGAGCTTACCTGCAGCTGTAATACAATTTCCTCTTCCATTCCTTCAATGATGAGGGTTTTTCTTTTCTCCGGCTCCAGCTGGTGGGCCTCTATCCATGGCCTATCATTTACTTCATCTGGAGGGGGAGGGGGGTCATCCGGTTCCTCCGGCGGTGACGGCTCTTCCACCGGTTGATCTGGGATGGCCGGCCCCTCTTGCACGGGGCAGCCCCAAACCATCACCGGAAGGAACAATAGCAGCGTCAAAAGCAGGTAAATTAACCTGTGCTTACCCAACATAATACATCTTCCTTTCATCTTTTTTGAACTGTATAATAATATAAGCGGTTTGCCCTTTTTAAGGGAAAGTAGTGGCCTTAATTATACCAGTAGTTAGTAACGGTTAGCAACAAAATTTGGGGACACAATGGAAATTTTGTGGATACAGGTGCCACGAGGACACGCTGTTAATTCGTAACAGCTCAGCCCGAAAAAGTTAATTCTTATATTATTGGTGTTGTGACCCCAATAACCTAGCCCTGACTCGCATGAAAGGCTGTCCCCTGATTCATCTATGAGGTTATAACTCTCCGGCGCTGCATAACTGTGTAACGGAGGTGGCTGTGTGCCCATCATCCTGATTCATCTATGAGGTTATAAGCCGCCGGCGCTGCCCGATACCAGGCACCTGAATTGAAATAGAGGGGGAAATTATGACGGGGCAAATTTACCAGGAGAGGATTTTTTCCCGGCTTAATGCAGCCATATTTGCCGTCGTTGTCGGCGGGCTGGTTTTTTTGCTGATATACCAGCTGTTAGTCGGACCGCTGGGAAGCAGGCCGGCCTCGAACCAGTTTCTGGTCCAGCTGATCCTTTTTTTCCTGGCTGTTGGTATTAACTTCAGCACGCTGAGTATCACAATAAACTCCCAGGGAGTGCTCGTCGGTTACGGGCTTTTTAAACGCACTGTTCAATGGGCCGACATTGAAAAGTGCTACCAGGATGATGTTTCAGCGGCCAACTACGGCGGCTGGGGTATACGGATGGGGAGAGTAAGAGGCAAATGGAGGCTGGTCTACAATGTCGTTGGCGCCCCCCGGGTGGTGCTGGCTTTGAAAAAAGGGAGGTTCAGGGAGTTTGTTTTTTCAACGAAAAACCCGCGGGATGTAATCAAGATAATAAACCAGAGGTTGAGTAAAAGTAGTTTATAAAAGAATTGTTGAGAAGAATTAAGAAAAAGAATTAAGAAGAGTAGAAAAAGAACAAGAACAATAAAAAGGGGTAAATCTGGTGAATAGGCAGAGAGGTGCACTGCCCGGGTGACAGGGGGACGGGGTACTTGTCACCCCTGTGTTGACAAGTACCCCTTTCAGGGCAAAATGGGGAAGTGAAGCTGCCGGACAGGAAATTCCAGGGGATGAGTCAGAGAACCGTGCCTTAGCAAACCAAAATTTTCAATGTGTCCCAAAATTATTCGTTATACTGTCAAGCTTGCGGCGAAAAATATTTTCCCGCTCGGCGCCGTATCATTTGATTATTGTTATGTTGTGCAGTTCGCCGGGGGGTGGTATCATTGTTTAGACGATTAAATCTGCGGAGAGGCGTGGTAACCTGTGAGGCAGCTGCCAAAATGGTTTTACAATGAAAACCAGCAGGTGGGGACGGATTACACTGATATAAAAGAAGTGCAGCTATATGACCAGCGCATGGAAAGGATCAGGGATATAGAAAAAGAGGTGGAAGATGTAAAGGATGCTGTTAACCCGCGCCCGAACCACTCTATTCTTGAAATCGGGACAGGCACGGGGGAGCTTGCCATTGCGCTTTCCGAGCATTGTGGCAGGGTATATGCGGTTGACACTTCTTTGACGATGCTGGAAGCGGCCCGCAAGAAAGCGCAGATCCGGAAAAGGACGAATATAGAGTTTCTTTGCGGCGGGTTTTTATCTTATCAGCACCAGGGCAGACCGCTGGACGCCGTTATATCTCAACTGGCCCTGCATCATCTGCCGGACTTCTGGAAGCTTCTTGCCTTAAAAAGTATCTATAGCCTGCTGCAACCCGGGGGGATATTATACCTGCGCGATGTGGTTTTCCCGTCCATTGCTAATTATTACAGCTACTTTTCGGAACTCATTGAAGAGATGCGCGTTTCTGCAGGGGAGATAATCGCTGCAGAGTTTGAGACCCATATCCGCGAGGAATTTTCTACCCTGGACTGGATAATGGAAGGTTTGCTGCAAAGTGCTGGTTTTAAGATTAAAAATACAGCAAATGAGAGCAGTTTCCTGGCCTGTTATGTTTGTGAAAAATAATCCGTCCCCTAAGACACGGTAAGACACGGTAAGACACGGGGACGGTTCTCTCGTCTCACTTTGATGAGGCACGGGGGAGACAAAAGAACCGTCCCCGTGTCTTAAAAGAACCGTCCCCGTGTCTTAAAAAATAATCCGTCCCCCTGTCAACTTCGTATGTTGACAAGTACCCCGTCCCCCTGTCAACTTCTGTCAACCCCCGGGGTTGACAAGTACCCCGTCCCCATGTCAACCCCAAAATTTTCAATGTGTCCCGGAATTTTTATGTGTCCCGGAATTTTTCAACCGGAATTTTTGGTCCCCCTGTCAACCTCAAAATTTTCAATGTGTCCCGGAATTTTTCATGGACAATGTGTCCCGGAATTTTCACCAAAATTTTCAATGTGTCCCGGAATTTTCTTCCCGGAATTTTCGGAATTTTTGGATGGCTCAACCGCTTGAACGGCTGCCTCAGCCTCGGGGAGAAAATTCTTGAATGCACCGATTACGAAAGCGGTCCATGCCTGAAACCCCAGCAGTTCTAAGATTGCCGCCGCAGCCTGCGCGTTGTTGACCGATTTTCGCAGCCATTCGGCGGTTTTACAGGGGTCATCAACCGGTGCTCCCAGGCGCCCGAGCAAAGAGTTTTCGCTCGGCACTAGCTTGTCGTTAATGAGTATCTGGGCATGCAGAGGCATAAAGATTTGCCAAAGGCCCCATGAAGCGGGCCCATCCATGTTCCCCAGAGGGCAGTTAAAGCGCAGGGCATCTGGAGCAAATACCGATTCTAACTCAAATAGTGTCCGTGGAGTGTCTCCCCCAATTGTTGGTTCCCAGGCCGATTCGGCACCGGCTATGGCCACCATAATAATGGCTGTTTTTCGATCCCATATACCCAGCGCCACCCTAGCTGTGGCAACTGCTTGTGGAGAAGGTATTACTGCTGGGATAATCAAAATCAAGCCCGGGATGGCCTCCGGGAATAGATTAGTGGCTATTATACCTCCTACTGTAACCCCAAATCTCCCGGCGATTTCTTCCAATGTATCATTGCGCTGGACAACATAGCGCCGCTGGCGGAACACCGGAGGCTCCGGTACTTCTTCTACTGGCACTACAATAATTTCAAAGGCGATGATAAGGTCGGGATCAGGTATCTGCGGGTTTGCCACTATTAAATTTTCTAACGATACACCGAACTTTGTGGCAATACCGGATAGCGTGTCTACGGGTTGGACCACATACAGTATAGCAGGTACCGGGGCAGGCAGCGGCTGAACCACTACAGGGATATATAGCAGCTGCCCGACAAATATGAGATCGGGATCGACGAGCAGGGGATTGGCTGACAGGACAGCATCTACAGTGGTCTGAAAACGGTCGGCAATGGCACTTATGGTATCTACGGGTTGTACGACATATTCGAAAAAGAGACGTTGGACAGGGGGTAGTATCGGAGGAGTGACAGGGATTCGAACTACCTGGCCGGTATGAAGAACCTCGGGGTCGATTATGTCAGGATTTGCCTCTATCAGTCTATCCAGGGGTATGCGGTACAGGCCAACCAATTTTTGCATGGTTTGATTCTCTCTGATTACGTGAAATACGGTTATACCTTTACCCGTTGGGGGCGCGGGGAGCTCGGAGGGTTGCCTGGTTTTATCACTATCGGGGACACAGAGGACATCCCCGGGGATAATGAGGTTGGGACTTGTAATATGGCGGTTTGCTGCTATTAAGGCCGCAGAACTAACCCCGAACCTTTGTGCAATCAACCACATGCTATCCCCGGGCTGTACCGTGTAATGTGATGGGAAATCTGGTGGACACTGGGCTGGAATACGTGTCATTATCATTCCTCCAAGTTAATTTACCTTTATCATACTCGTGTGAAAATAAATTGTTATCTTTGCCCGGAAGAAGGATTGTTGGAGGTGGTTGGATAATTAATAAAGTTAATAAAGTAAGTAAATAATTTACAAAAGGAGGAACCGGCTGAGGTGAAGAGATATTTACGCTACAGCATACTGGTGCTTGTGCTGCTTCTGGCTCTACCTGTAATTGGCTGCGGGAATGATGCCGCCGAGTTGAAGGATGCCTATATTAAAAGCATGGAGGTGGAGTCAAGCAGAAACAGGAGCGATCTCATCGTAAAGATCAACGTCCCTCCCGAAGAGCTGAGCGAGGAGATGCAGCTTCTTCTTACCGTGTTGGAAGAGGGCTTGACCATGGAGATGGTAATGGAAAGCCTTACTTCCATGAAGATTGACCTGCAGGCACACGCCGGGGAGGCACTGAGGGAAAAGGGTATCTGGCCCTATCAGGAGAGCCTGGCCGCGGAGGTTTTTGTCCAGGACGGTAAAACCGCCTTTAAAACTTCGGCTGATCCCGTCTACCTGCTTATCGATCCTGCCGATGCCGCGCTCCTGGCCCCGGAAAACGGCCTGGAGATGGAGGGCCTCTTCGACGAGGTTTACAGCCGGCAGCAGGTCGAGCTGATGATGGAATTCATGGTTCCTTTTATCGAAGAAGAGTTTAATTTCCGTTTTTCGCAGGTAGAAGACCTGGGGACCGTGGAGCTGGAGATGCCCGACGAGACCATTGAAGTCCGGGGTATACGGCTGCAGCTGGAGCATGATGAAATCATGGAGCTGATTGCCTATACATGCAGGCAGTTGGCCGAAAGCGAATACTTAAAGAATTATATTGAAGCAACTGTACTGATGCCGCTGGAAAGAATGGAAGAAGAAGGGCTGCTCCCCGAAGAAGAGTTGCCCACCCCCGAACAGAAAGAAGAAATAGTGGAGATGACCTACGGGCAGTTTCGCAGCATACTTTTGCAGGTAGCCGAAGTGGCAGAAAGCCCTATCCTGCAGCAGAGAGAGTTCGGGCTGGAGCTGTCCGGGGTGGAAGAATACTACCTGGACGAGGAAGGTCACATCAGGAAAACGGTCAGTTCTTACCGTATCAGCGCCGAGCACGAAGCGATTACCGATATCCTGGGGACCCCGATGCTGGATGTGGAAATTGAGTCCCAATCGATAACCTGGGACATCAACCAGCCCC
>PWRZ01000036.1 GCA_003563385.1 Syntrophomonadaceae bacterium | reverse complement strand
GTAACTGCGAATAATCTCCTGCAGCTTCCCGAGCTCCTGCATCATTTTTTGGGCTTCTTCGGTATTGTCCCAAAACCCGGGCTTGCTTGCTTCTTCTTCAAGCTGCTGGGCCCTTTTCCGGGCACCTTCCAGGTCAAAGAGAACTCCCCCATTGAGCCAGCCTCTGTTTCTGCAAAAATAGCTGCTCTTTTAGTTCAGCAAACATGCAATATCTCCTCCCTGTAAAGATCGACCTTATTTTTTGTTTTACTTATTATATCCTTCCATGTTGCTAACATCAACAGCATAAATCCCTTTTAAAACAAAATACCCCTTCTGCCTTTTAGACGGCAGAAAGGGGTATTCCGTGTACTGTCAACAGCCCGCGCCTATCAGCTGCCGCAGCACTTCTTGTATTTCTTGCCGCTATTGCAGGGGCAGGGGTCATTGCGGCCCACTTTCTGAACCGTAACGGGCTTTTTTTTGGCCCCGGCCCCGGACCCTGAACCGGCGGCCGGCGCAGTTTCTTCACCCCTGGCCTCTCCCATGGCACCCCCGCCCTGGGCTTTAACCGTTTTGACCGGCTCTGCCGCGCTGCGGCGTTCCGGTTCCCTGCTTACCCTGACGTTGAACAGCCGGCGCACCACATCTTCCTGGATGGAGCGCACCATTTCCTGGAACATTTCATAACCTTCATACTTATATTCCACGAGAGGGTCCTGCTGCCCGTAAGCGCGCAGCCCGACCTCCTGCCTGAGCTGGTGCATGGCATCGATATGGTCCATCCACTTGCTGTCCACCGTATAGAGAAGGACGCGTCGTTCCAGCTCGCGCATGACCTCGGGGCCGAGCTCTTCTTCTCTTTGGGAATAGTAGTCCTGGGCCGCGGACAGGAGCTTCTCTTTTATCTCTTCGCGCGAGAACTCCTGGAAGTCTTCCACTTTCAGGCGCCCGGGCGGTAAAAATATTTTCTCCCCGTACGCGAGCAGCCCTTCAATATCCCACTCTTCCTCGTACAGCTTTTCGTCGGCATAAAGGGCCAAGGAGCTTTCGATAGCATCTTCGATCATCCCCAGTAATTTTTGACGCAGATTTTCTCCTTCCAGGACCTGGCGGCGCTGGGCGTAGATCACTTCCCTCTGCTTATTCAAAACATCGTCATACTCGAGGAGGTGCTTGCGGATCTCGAAATTGCGCCCCTCCACCTTTTTCTGGGCATTTTCAATAGCCCTGCTGATCATGGAGTGTTCAATAGGCACGCCCTCGTCCATACCGAGCTTATCCATGACCGAGCTTACGTTGTCGCCGCCGAAAAGCCTCAGCAGGTCGTCTTCAAGCGAAACGAAAAACTGCGAGCTTCCCGGGTCTCCCTGCCGCCCGGAGCGCCCGCGCAGCTGGTTGTCAATACGACGCGCCTCGTGCCTCTCGGTGCCGAGAATATGCAGCCCCCCGAGGGCGACAATTTCATCGTGCCGCTTCTGCCACTCTTCCCGCAGCTGCACACTTTTTTCCTGTTTCTGCTCCTCAGAATGGTCCTCCGCGGCGCGCACCGCTTCTATCAGCGGGTCAACGTTGCCTCCCAGGACAATGTCCGTCCCCCGGCCGGCCATGTTAGTGGCAATGGTCACCGCCCCTTTTTCCCCCGCCTGCGCCACTATTTCGGCCTCTCTCTCGTGATGCTTGGCGTTAAGGACATGGTGGGGTATACCCCACCTGGAGAGCATTTCGCTCAGCTTTTCGGACATCTCGATGGAAATGGTACCCACAAGGACCGGCTGCCCCTGCCGGTGCCTCCTCTCTATTTCTTCAACTGC
The DNA here is from genome assembly GCA_003563385.1 of Syntrophomonadaceae bacterium. Classification (GTDB taxonomy): domain Bacteria; phylum Bacillota; class Dethiobacteria; order DTU022; family UBA8154; genus CSSED11-109. Next base: position 4,176 of record PWRZ01000036.1, on the reverse strand, counting down.
GGCCATGAACTTGGACTTCTTGGTGCGGTAAACAGCGTCCGGCAGGTCCTCCCTGATCATGGGCTTGTTGGTCGGGACGAGCACCACGTCCATGCCGTATATCTTCCGAAATTCTTCTTCCTCCGTAATGGCGGTACCGGTCATGCCGGCCAGCTTTTCGTACATGCGAAAGTAATTCTGAAAGGTAATGGAAGCAAGGGTCACGCTCTCGCGGGCCACGCTGACCTTCTCCTTGGCCTCGATGGCCTGGTGCAGGCCGTCGCTGTAGCGCCTGCCGAACATCAGCCTCCCGGTAAACTCGTCGACGATAACCACCTGTCCGTCCTTAACGACGTAATCGCGGTCCCTTTTCATCAGCACGTGCGCTTTCAAGGCCTGCCGCAGGTGATGGTTGACCTCCATGTTTCCTTCGTCGGCGAGGTTCTCGATGCCCAGGAATTCCTCCGCGCGGGTGAAGCCCTCCTCGGTAAGCTCCACGTTTTGAGCCTTCTCGTCAACGGTGTAGTCCACATCCTGCTTTAAGCGGGGGACCAGGGCGGCATACTTTTCGTAATCCATCGCTTTCTCGGCGGCACCGGATATTATCAACGGGGTCCTGGCCTCGTCAACAAGGATACTGTCCACCTCGTCGACAATGGCATAGTGCAGCGGGCGCTGGACCATGTTTTCCTTGTAAATGACCATGTTGTCGCGCAGGTAGTCAAAGCCGAACTCGTTGTTGGTGCCGTAGACTACATCGGCGAGGTAAGAATCCCTGCGCTCAGCCGGCTTCATATCGTGCACGATCAGCCCCACCTTCAGCCCGAGAAGTTCGTAGACAGGCCCCATCCAGTCCCTGTCCCTCCGGGCCAGGTAATCGTTCACGGTAATGATGTGCACACCCTTGCCGGTGAGGGCATTCAGGTAAACGGGCATAGTGGCCACAAGCGTCTTTCCTTCACCGGTTTTCATTTCCGCTATCCTTCCCTGGTGCAGCACCACACCACCAAGCACCTGCACATCAAAAGGACGCATCCCCAGCACACGGCGGGCAGCCTCGCGAACAAGCGCAAAAGCCTCCGGCAGCAAATCTTCCAGGGTTTCGCCTTCTTCCAGTCTCCCTTTAAACCGGGAAGTCAACTGGGCAAACTCGCTTTCCTGGAGCTGCCTCATGCGCTCTTCGTAAGTATTCACTTCTTCCACGTAGCGCCACAGCTTTTTAACTTCCCTGGCGTGGGGATCGCCGAATATTTTGGCCAGCAATCCCATAAGCATCCCCCTGTTTTTAGAATACCTGTAGTTGATCCGGTCAGGTTATTTTACAGTGTTATTTACAGGAACAATTGTACTAAAAAAAACGACATCTTGCAAGCTGCCGTTCAGCCGCCTTTTTGCCTTAATACCTTTCACAGTCATTGGCGGATAGTACCGCAGGCACAAAAAAATAAACTACCTCAAAAGATTTTTATTTTACGGGCAGGAATATCTGAACCCAAAAGAGAAATAAAATTTCTAATATAAAAGAAGAAAGGTGACGTGTGAAGTGGAACGAACCAAGCTTTTAATCAAAATAGTGTTATCAGTTGCTTTTGCTGCCGCCCTGTTTACAGCCGTTATAACTCACGCCCTCGCTAAAATGGTAACTTCGGAAGCGCTCGACGTAATCATCACCGAAGCAACTGAATACCCACCCGACATGGCCGTATTTCTGTCCACCATAGATGCCATTGTTGTCATCAATACATTTTGGCTCTCCCTGGCGGCAATCGGCTTCTGCCTCATTTTCTTATATTACCTTTCCGGGAGTTTCCAAATCTTTCTTCCCCCGGCTATACTGGCCATAATTGTCTTTATTATTAACCAGGTGGGACTGGCAATGATGCCCCAGTATATTGCCATCGGGTTAGAAAGTCCCCTTGAACCGGTTCTGCGGGAAGGTATGGCCACAGCCCAGGCCGCCAATTATATAGTGCTGGCCCTCGGCATATTTTTACTGGTATTTTCGCTCCGTTACAGGCGTAAGTAATGAGTTGTAAAAGGCTGTCCCAACCGGGCCCTGTTAATAACCCTGCACCAAGGAAGGCCGCTCTTTAAAGAGCGGCCTTTTTACGTTGAAGACTGCTTACAGAATGGGGGTATTTTTAAAAAAACGGGCCAGGTAAGTTATATCCGGCAGCACCGCATGGGCGCCTTCTTTCTCTAAAATGCTCCTGCCCGCCGCCCCGGCATGGCCGGTCAAGACCGCCAGGAAGGGTGCCCCCATCTCCCTGGCTGCCAACAGGTCTGCCATGGAGTCGCCCACAATCCAGCACTTCCCCGGCAGGGGCCTGCGGAAAGGAGGTAAATAGAGGCCCTCCCGCTCATAAGAACGTCCAAAGCAGGCCTTCAGGAAAGAAAAGGGATGCGGTTTGCCCAGTGAAACAGACCTGCCTTCCCTTTCCAGGAGCTGCTGGGCTTCCATAACATCGTCGAAGGTAACCACGGCACTGCGGTCAAAATAATCCCAGAGCCCCATCTTATCCAGGGGATGATGCAGCTCGTTCCAGGGCCTGCCCGTGGCTATTCCAAGAACCCACCCTCCGGCACGCAGCTGCTTAAGAGTATCGCTGATCTTTTCCACCGGGATGACCGGCTCTTCACGGTAGATGAGCCCTTCTTTTCCCGGTTCGCGATGCTCCCTGCCCGTAACAGCTTTTAACTTCTCCTCTCCGAAGTACCATTCCTGGAAAATCTCCTGCACGCCTTTCCAAAAAGGGGAGCACGGCTCCAAAAAATCGCCGCAGGCTTTCCGGTAATCCGGCGGCAGCAGCGAGGACATCCTACCAAAAAGCCCGCTTCCACTGTCTTCGCCGGCCCAGCCCGTCAATATATCCTCAAAAGATGGTCCCCAACCGGGACAATGGGCCTTCAATAAAGACGAGAGGGCGGGCAGGTCCTGCGGTGCAAATGCACCACCAGCTTTGAAGCAGTGTTCCGCCTTGATCCCTCTTTTGTTCAGCTCTTTAAAAATACATACCAGCTGGAAAGCTGCAGTCAAAAAGGCAAGGTCCCAGTTGGAATTGACGGCTCTTTTTTTGAAAAAAGCAATTACTCTGTCATCCTGAAATATAACGCGGCGCACCCGGGCAATATCCCCGGCGGGTAGCCCGGCGGTCCTGAATTGTGGGAGCTTTGTATGACGCTCCAGCCCCAGGTGGCGGCTGCTGTAAAGGAGCTCCCATACCGACAGCGCTGCGGTATCCCAGTAGCACTGCTCGCTGGTTATAACACCATCCATGTCAAAAATTATTTTAGCCGGCTCTGTTTCATTGTTATTACACACGCTGGCATCCATCCTATAAATCTGTTTCTGTATGCACGGGGCCGGCCACACCGGCGGTAAGTCCCTCCCGCCACTTTCGCACTTCCAGGGCATTAAAGAGGCTGCCACCAAAGGCGCGGTAAACTGCCTCCCAGATATGGTGCCCATTTTCCCCTTTTAATACATCGAGGTGCAGCGTGCAGGAAGCTCCCTGTACAAATCCTTCCAGAAAGGTCTTCAGGTCCTCGGAACTGATTTCTTCCGTCCGCTCCGGGATAACAACACCGCTGTGGGAGAAATGGAAATTGGCCCTGTTCTCAAAGCTGACCACTGCGCGGGCCAGGGCCTCATCGATGGCAGCTAGGGCAAACCCGTAGCCGACCAGTCCGTCTCCCAGTCTCGACTGGATGTATTCCTTCAAGGCCCTGCCCATGGTAATGCCGATATCTTCACAGACAACATGGCTGAGGTAAAATTCCTGCAGCTGCACTTTTACCTCCATGTTGAACTCACCCCGACAGACAATATGCTCCAGCATGTGATTTAAAAAGGGCATCGTCGTTTGCAGCCCTTTTTTATAGTCGCTCCAGCGGGGCCCAAAGTCGATCTTTACCGTAACCTCCGACTCGGCGGTTTTACGCTTTGCTGATACTTGCAAATATTTTCCCGGCAGGGAAAGCCAGCTTCCTGCGCGGGAGCACCTCCTTTCTAGCGTGAATTTACTACGCTCATCGAAAAATTTGTCTTTAACCCAATAATAATGGGCATTTAAAGGGACCTATTCTGTATATACTAAACTGTGCTAAGCAGCTTTTCATACATCTTCTGCAGGTGGGGGCCCATCTCTTCCAGCTGCGTTTCTTTGAAGCATGGGGACGGTTCTCCTGCTTCATTTT
>PWRZ01000153.1 GCA_003563385.1 Syntrophomonadaceae bacterium | reverse complement strand
CTCCGGCATAAAATAAAAAATGGAGGCGACACCCGGATTCGAACCGGGGATGGAGGATTTGCAGTCCTCTGCCTTGCCACTTGGCTATGTCGCCCCGGTGGAGCGGAAGACGGGATTTGAACCCGCGACCCTCGCCTTGGCAAGGCGATGCTCTACCGCTGAGCTACTTCCGCTCGTATGGTGCCGAGAGGCGGAATCGAACCGCCGACACGAGGATTTTCAGTCCTCTGCTCTACCGACTGAGCTATCTCGGCTTTGATGGCGGAGCTGACGGGATTCGAACCCGCGGTCTCCGGCGTGACAGGCCGGCATGTTAGGCCACTACACTACAGCTCCTACCGCATGAACAGTATACACAAAATGAAGATAAAAGTCAACCGCCGTTACCAAAAAAAAGGGGAGGACCGCAGTCCCCCGGCATCAACTGGCCTGTTCAGTTTTAACAATTTAACAAATCAAAAAACCTTATTTTTGCTCTCTGTAGCATAATAAATGAGGCTGTTAAGCTCAATGCTGAGGTCGGCGTTATGAACATAAATGCCTTCGGGCACGTAAAGCTTGGTAGGAACAAAATTATAAATGCACTTAATGCCGCTGGCCACAATATCCTCCACCGAATTATGGGACTGCTCTATGGGAACAGTAAGAATGGCCACCTTAACAGCATATTTCTCCACAATTTCCTTCATCCTGGAAACATGCATAACCTCGGTGTCAATAATATACTGTCCAACAACTTCCGGGTCGATATCAAACGCTGCCACCACTTGAACGTACGGGTTTTTGGTAATGTTATAGCGGGTAAGGGCTATACCGAGATGACCGGCCCCCACTATTACTATGTTTGTTTGCTCATCCAGGCCAATTATTCTTAATATTTTATCCTTTAAGAAACTGGTATTATAGCCTGTTCCACGCGTGCCGAAGGCCCCAAAATAGGCCAGGTCCTTCCTGATTTGTTCCGCTGTAAAGCCGGTTTCTTCGCTGAGCTCCCTGGAAGATATAATTTCCACGTCGTTGGCAATAAGGTTGTCGAGAATCCTTAAATAGACAGCCAGCCGCTTGATGACAGACTTTGGAATGTTCTTGTTTGGCATATATAATTTTCACCTCCAATCGCCTGCTAGAATGCTTTTTTCTAATAGTGCGGCAATTTCTTTCGTCTCTTCCCTTAAAAAAAGCGGCACTTTTGGGGCTACCTTTTGACGCTGTGCTTCCTTTTCTCCCTCATGCTCCAACCCCACCGCAAGCAGCCGGCGGCGATCCGCTTCTGGTAGTTCTTCATTTTCGCGCCGTATCTCTATCTTGGGAAAAGCGCTGCTTTTGTAGCCTTCTAAAATTACACAGTCTACTTCCCCGCACAGGGGGATGATCTCCTCCGGGGGTGTATCCCTGCCGGTCCTCTTAAACAGAGCCAACCTTGACGGCGACGACAGTACAACCGTCTCGCATCCTTCTTCCCAAAATTGTGCGGTATCACTCCCCTTCCTGTCAATTTCACCGTGATCGAGATGATCGTGTTTGATAACAGCTACCCTGTACCCCCTGTGGTGCAATTCTCTAACCAGGGCCCGTATAAACGTGGTCTTGCCCGTATTGCTGTGCCCAATTACCGAGAAGATTGGTTTCATCTACTATCCGCTCACCTTGATATTATTTTAACATATTAAGACAGAGGAAGACACCGTAGATTGATTAAAATGCCCTCTGCAGGACAAGCTGAGAAATAACGCTGAAATCCCTGGCAACATTTTGAGAGGAGACATCTTCAAGGTAGGAAATGGCCTTGTCGATGTAACTCTCCGCCACACCTACGCTGTAGTCAAGTCCTCCTGCCGCCCTAACTTCGTCTACGATAAAATTAATGACGCTTTCATCCAGTCCCCTTCCCTTTATTGCGGAATAAATATCATCTTTCCTGCTTGAATACCGCAGGGTGTGGATAAGCGGAAGGGTTATTATCCCATTTCTTATATCACTGCAGCTGTCTTTCCCGGTCGTTTTTTTGCTTCCATTAAAATCAAGGGTATCGTCGATGATCTGAAAGGCCATACCAAGGTTTAACCCGTAATTGTAGCAGGCAGATTTCAGACCGGTTGGGGCCTCGGCAGTGAGGCACCCGGCCAGGCAGCAGGAGGCAATAAAAATAGCTGTTTTCTGCTTGATCTTTTCCAGGTATTCCTCTTCAGAAAGGTCCGCGTTGAATGCTTCAATCTGCTGTTGTATTTCTCCAACGGAGATCTCCTCGACCACGTTGGCCATAAGGTCAATTATCTCCATCCCGGCATACGAAGTCAGCAGGGTAAAGGCCCTTGCAAAGAGGTAATCCCCCAAAAGAACAGCCATTTTTTCGCCCCAGGAAATATTTATGGTGTCCCTGTTCCGGCGCCGGCGGGCGTTATCGATAACATCATCGTGGACCAAAGTGGCCGTATGAATGAGCTCCATGCTGACAGCTATCGGAATTACGGGCTGCAGGTCTTTCATATGCATCCGCGCACCGGTTAAAAAAAGAGCGGGGCGCAGCTTTTTGCCCTTTTCGCCCAGGTATAACGACCTGGCAAATGACATGCTGCCCATATGGGAATTAAACATCTCTTCGATGTATTCTTCAACATCGTTCAGCTCGGGGACAATATCGACAAAGCTTTGTTGCGTTTTCAAAAGCATTTCACCCTATTCAAAACAAGATAAATCTTCCTTTCGACTGCTTACTGTTCTCGTAACTTATTCTACATTTGTGATTACTTTCCCTTTCAAAAATAATCTTTTTAAAACCAAAATTAGCAGTAATTAATACCATCAGGGCTTCTCTATTACCAGCAGAGAAGGAGGTTCATTGGACTGGTTTAAAAACTGGTAATAAAGGACCGTGTATTTTCCCTGTTCCAGCCCGCTGCAGTAATCAAGCAAAGCATCCCCTTCTTCCTTTCCCCCCTGGTGACCGGTATAGACCACCACAGTGATTATTCCTCCCCGCCGCAGCACCGTAAGGACGGCGTTCAATGCTTCGATGGTGGTCTCCTTTCGTGTAATGATACTGTGGTCCCCCCCGGGGAGATAACCCAGGTTGAACATTACCGCAGCCACTTCTCCTTTCACATGACGGAGAAGGTTTTCGTGGCCCTCGTGCAAAAGCTCGACGCGTTCGAGCAAATTATTGTCCCGCAGCCTCTTTCGCGTAGCGGCAATCGCTTCCTCCTGTATATCAAAGGAAATGACCCTGCCCCTTTTGCCGACGAGTTCGGCCAGCAGCACAGTATCGTGCCCGTTGCCGGCCGTGGCATCTACGGCCAGGTCGCCCTCGTTTACGCTGCTAACAATATATTCCCGGGCCTTCTCCAGGGACTTTTTTAGTAAAGGCACAGGAAAAACGAGCCTCCCACAATTTAATTTACAGCTACCTTCGTGACCGGGCCCGGGGACCGGGACCGGGGACCGGAAGTGCTCCCTGCTCCCTAAAAAAGCAGGTTACAATTAAAATCTAACCGGGACAAGCCAGAACCGGGAAACTGTAGAGCGAAAAAACCAATTGTTTCCTTATTTTATACTTAACAATGCCCGTTTGTAAAGTAAATACTCAAGCTACAAGCTATTTTTGTTTCTCGCTTATAAACAGCTCTCCGCGGCAGTCGATGCTGGCGAACAAAACGTCCCGGGACTGCAAATTATGCTCCCTTAACTTGCTCTCCAGCCACTCCGGGCTGATGTTAAGGTAAGCCAGGTTCTGTAAGAGGACTTCTCCATCAAGTATCAGAGTGGTCGGTAATTTTTCGGCAGGCGGATTTATATTGAGGTCACCGGGAACCAGCGGCCTCTTGGAAGGGTTCACAATAACACTCAGCTCCCCCGAGGTTTCCAGTATTGCATACTGCACATCGGAAATATCAAATACATTTTTTTCGCGCAGCTGTCCGAGCAGGTCATTAATGTTATAGCGCTGCCGGCGCATTTCCTTTTCCATGATCTTGCCATCGGCGATTATCAAGCTTGGCCTGCCCTCGATCAGCTCCCGGAAAAACCTGCTGTAGAGGCACAGGTAAGAAAAAAATATTTCGGCCCCCAGCAGGGTGGCAACAGGAATTAAACCAATATAGATCGGTATACTGAGGTCCTCCAGTGGAAACACCGCGATCTCGGCAATCATAATGGCCACCACCAGGTCAAAAGTGGACAACTGCCCCACTTCCCTTTTGCCCATCAGGCGCATGACTACCAGTACGGACAGGTATATAACAATTGTCCTCAAAATCAGGTTGACAACCATTGCGAAGCACCCTCTATTATTCTTTCCCCCGTGGAAAAAAATAAAAAGGCCGGCCAGCCGATACGCTGCTGCCGGGAAAACTTGACAGCTATGCAAGTTGTAACTTAATATTTAATAAGACAACTATCTCCTTAAGGAGGAGGGCTGCAGTTGAACGGCGAAAAACAGTTCTGCATCTATCTTTCCGGCATTGTCCAGGGGGTAGGGATGCGCTATTATATCCGCGACCGGGCAAAAGAGATGAATATCAAGGGTTACGTGCGCAATCTTCCCGACGGCAGGGTCCAGTGTGTGGCCCAGGCGGAACCGGAGCAGCTTAATGAGTTTATCTCCACCTTGAAAAATGCGCGCCGGGGACGGGTTGATAATCTTGAAAAAGAAGAGCTGCCCCTGCAGGAAAACTACAGCGACTTTAAAATAGTATTCTAACCGCTCGGGGACGGTTCTACGCTTCCCCATTTTTCACCCCGCAGCTTCACTCACAAATAGCACTGAGTTCTGAGCAGTTACTTCCAACCAGCTAATTATATCACCTCCCTGCTTATGCCTGTAACCTGGACCCGCCCGTCCAGCTCAACAAAATTAATGACCTTGCTGATCAGCTTTTCCAGGTAAACGGTATCGCTGCTTACTGCTGCCAGTCCTATTTCGGCCCTTCTTGTGCTTTCCAGGTACCCTATCTCGGCGATAGATATGTTGAAGCGGCTCTTGAGCCTCTCCACGATACTGCGCACTACCTGCCTTTTTTCTTTCAAGGAGTTGCCCTCTGCCAGGAGGAGCTCCAGACTGCAGGTTCCTACAAACATCATTTTTCCATCGTGCGGGCCGCCGTATTCAAGCATCGTTTGGGGATAAACCCGCTTCCCTCCTTCCACTCAGGACTGCCCATCCAACCCGCGTTCGGGCAGCGGCAGCTTTAAGCCGTCGCTGGCAGCGATAACTTTGGTCCCCAGCTCTTCCTGGAGCTTCAGCGCCAGCAGATAGGGCTTCTGCTGCAACATGGTCAGCCCAAAATGTGTCAGCACAGCCAGCCGGGGTTTTATCTCCGCAATCAGCTCTTTGGCCTGCCTGAAATTAAGATGGTATATTTTTTTACCGGGGATATGGTCCTGGTAAATGACTACGTTTATTATTAAAATATCGGCGCCCCTGTAGTGCTCGGCCAGCCCCGGGAAAAACGCGGTATCGGAAATTAAAGAAACGGTGCCGCCGGACATCAGGAACGTTAACCCGTACGTCTCCACGGGATGCAGGTGGGCCGCGGGGACCTTCAGGGTAAATGTGCGGTGATTAAACTGGCTGCCTTCTTTAAGGAAGGCAATTTCTTTCAGAAAAGAGCGGACGTAGAGCTGCACAACGGGGTCATGGGCTTCAAAAACATCTCTGGGCGCATATAAAAAGCCCTTTCTATTCCTACCTCCATCGGTCATGGCCTCGATCATCACATTAACGTCATTTGAATGATCGAGGTGGCGGTGTGTAAGAATTATCCCGGAAAGGGTCGAAGGCTCCAGCCGCGGGCGGGATGACAGGCACCTCAGCAGGGCTCCCGGCCCGGGGTCAACCAGTATATTCTCTCCACCCAGCGAAAACCAGAGCCCCCCGGAAGCCCTTAGCTGCCTGGATACGACAAAGCGGGCCCCGGCAGTGCCCAGGAATTTAACATAGTCATCCTGGTGGCCTTTCGGCCGCTTAACATTTTCCAT
>PWRZ01000057.1 GCA_003563385.1 Syntrophomonadaceae bacterium | reverse complement strand
TGCTTTAGTTTCAGAAAATGTTAAGGCAGAACTGAGCCAAAGAAAGTATTTTTTTGGATTAGCTCCCTATATAGCGGCAATAAGCGGTGTTATCTTCGGTATCGGCAGCTACTTTGCCACACGTGAATTATTGGCTCCAAGTCTTGGTACCCATTTATTTGCTTTAGCCGTGCTAATTACAGCTTTTTACTTTGTAGCCAAGATTACACAATGGATTGTCGGCTTTATACTGTGGGTCGCGGCAAGGATGTTTCATTACAGGGTTCCTATTATACAGGTAATAAGATCGGTAAATTTTGCTTTTTTGCCCCTGTGGTTGGCAGCCCCTGTAGCCCCATTTCTTGTCGTAGCATCCGATCCTCTTACCGGCACCTCATTCTATATCGCCTCTATATTTGTGGCTGCTATGATTTTATGGTTTGTAAGGTCACTAATACACGTAATGCACGCTGTTTTATCCACCACCATACACCAGGCCAGGGTTATAACAGGAGTTAGCTGCGCTTTAATAATGACCTTTATACTGCTGTTCACTTAATAATTATAAATTAATTATTAATTATAACCTGTTTGTGAAAGGGGGGATGAGCCTTCTATTTATAACCGGTTTCCAGGTCGGCAGCGGTAAGTGATGCTTGGTAAAACTAAACTAAGGAGGTTTTAAAATGGCTGAAGCAGAAAAGCAGCAAGAACAGTATGGCGAAGCTGATGTATATTTTGAACACGAAGTCAACCTGTTGCATCCTAAAACCCCCTACATGAGGGAATTCCTGAGAAATATTACGCCTTTAATGATCATCTATCTTGTTCTCCTTGTATTTGGACCCGGTATCATTTTTTTGACTGCAACAAACCCTGACGGCACGGGGCCCTTGACGGAAGCTACATTTCTGTGGTTCCCAGCTCACTGGTTTATAGCGGCCTGGTTTGTACCTGTTGGTTGCTTTATTCTGGCCATAATATTTGCCGTAATGCAGGACCGGTTGTCGGCGAAGTACGGTAAAAGGGACTAAGTAAGTTTAGCTATTGTTTCGCTGTTCTGGAGAGTGATTTTTATAAATAAGGAGGCGAAGCCGTAAATGGAAGAAATCATTGGTGGTTTAGATATTAGCTTTAAGCTGGGGCCAACTATCATAACAATAGCAATGCTCGCATCATTTATTATTGTCGGTATGTTACAGAAGGTTACTTCTACAGATGGTTACTGGGCTGCAGGGCGTTCCATTGGCCCGGTGGAAAACGGGGCCGCGGTAGCAGCCAACTGGATGAGTGCCGCCAGTTACCTGGGCGTTGCCGGTACATTCAGTGTGTTGGGTTTTTTCGCTTTTGCTTATATTATTGGCTGGAGTACAGGGTATTTTATTCTCCTCGTCTTTATGGCCAGCCAGATCCGTAAATACGGGAAGTATACCGCCCCCGACTTCATCGGAGACCGCTATTATTCCGACGGGGCCAGGGCTATCGCGGCGGTCACTTCTGTTTTCGTCGCCATAACCTACGCCATTGCCCAGTATTCAGGAATCGGTTTAATGTTTGGGTACGTTGCGGGAATGCATTACGACCTCGCCGTAATAGTAGGGACAGTGGCAGTTATAGTATATATCTTGATAAGTGGTATGCTTGGAGCTACCAGGAACATGGTCGTGCAGTATGTAATTTTGATCATAGCTTTTTGCGCACCCCTGTTTATCCTTGCCTATGAATTTGGATTTCCGTTGTGGTTCATTCCACACCTGGGTTACGGTCCGGGAGTGCAGACTGTTATGCATGAAGTCAGCATGGACTTTGTAGCACCCTTTGCACAAAGGGGCGCCTATCACTTTTACGCTCTGATGGTTACGTGTATCCTGGGTACAAACGGCCTTCCCCACGTTCTGATCCGTTTCTACACCGTTAGGGACGAAAAAATTTCCCGCTGGTCGGCGGTGTGGGGAGTCTTCTTCATCCTGCTTCTTTATCTGGGAACTCCTGCTTACTCTACAATTGCTATCCAGCAGTACTTTGGGATAACCGGCCAGTTCCCACTCGCTGGGGAGTGGGCGGACGCCACAGTGGTCCTTGCTTCCCAGTTTAGCGACATGGTTCCCGGTATATTGGTGGGCTTGTCGGCGGCCGGCGGTATGGCTGCAGCCTTTGCTACCACAGCGGGCTTATTCATGGCAGGGTCAGCCGGTATATCCAACGACATATACACGAGGATATTTAAGCCCGAGGCTACACAGTCAGAGCAGGTCCTGGTGGCCCGTATAGCCACTGTTGCTATGGGTATAATCGTGACATTCTTCGCGTTTGATCCCCCGGCCATGATTGCCGATATCGTTGGTATGGCTTTCGCTATTGCCGCTAACGTTATCTTCCCGGTGTTTTTCATGGGCATCTGGTGGGAGAAAACCACCAAGCAGGCCGCCATTGCCTCTATGGTCTTCGGCCTGCTGTTTACCTCCACAACCTATGCCTTTATGTCGCATCCCTGGTTCATTGCTTGGCTTCCGGCCACTTCGTCATCCCTGTGGGGAGTACCGATAGCCTTTATCATTCTCATAGTTGTCTCTAAGATGACCCCGAAACCACCGGAGCGGATCATCCAGATGATCAGGTACGTGAACAGCCCTGTTCCAAGGGATGCGGTAAGTATTGCTGCTTCGATGGAGGAAAATCTGAGCCAGGAAACCAATCCTCAGCCTGAAACTGATACTGACAGCAGTAAAAACAGGCCAGATGATGAACCGGGAACATCGCCAGGACTCGTGCCCAATCCTACACAATAATCAATACCGCACTTTACAACAATTCTATTTTATAGTTCCGGCTGAATGGGGAAGGGATACCTTCCCCATTCAGTTGTTTAATAAGGAAGCTCGCCTTTCACAAAGCTTTTGGAATTGGCATGTACAGTCTGTTGCTTTTATTATCACTACTGCAAGGGCAAGGGAAACACTCTGCTTCTCCGCTATCGAATAACCATGATTCAAAACTCATTTAAGGGGTTTTCAATTAACTCTTTATTTGATAGAATGAGCATGGATTAATGGCAGTGACACCTCTTTTGCCAATGAGACCGTAAAAGTCCTTTAGCAGGTGCGAATTTCCTTTTTTGAACACGCCCTTCAATTTGCAACATTAATTGTCCCGACCTGTTTGATCCCCTTCAGTTCAAAGAGGTAATAGTAAAATATGTCGAATAGTGCGGGGTTTGAGAGCAGCTTCAGTCTAAGTACATGGACAACCTAAAGCTCGATTTCATCGTGTTGTAAGCACTTGTCAGCAAGCCAAGTTAATTAATTAACTTGTTTTTGACCCTTGACACAGTTGAGAAATTGCTATACAATTAAAAAAATTATCAGAATATTTGAACTATGATAATTTATTCACAATCTCTTACTCCTAGTTGGTAATCCAGCAATATCCGCAGTATAGGAGGTGTTGGTTTGTGTTTTATTTCATGATTTTTATGGGTTTATTGCTGGGAGTATCCTGGCTGCTGCGCCTGATGGTTCAAGAAAAGGTTTCAGAGAGGGTTAGAGTAAAAAAAATATACATGGACCCTTTGCAGAGACCACCAGGTGACCGCGTAAAGTCATCCGATAAAGTCGATGAAAAATTAATAAAAAAGGAAGATGAGGAGAGGTGTGAAACCTGTTGAGTGAAAGGATATAGTTACAGTTTCATTAGTCAGTTAAACCAAACGCCATAATACTTTATTTAATTACTGATTCTTGTTCCCAGACATAAGGACTTTGAAAAAAGTTTTAGATACCTTGCAAATAAATTTGAAAGGAGCAATTGTTTGTGTCAGCTGAGGTTGAAAACACCGAAAAAGAGAAAAATATCTACCTGGAGGCGGAAGTAAACCTGCTGAAGCCCTACACACCCTATATGAGGGATAACCTGCGTATCATCTGGACCATTATTATCATATGGGTCTTTACCACTTTTGGATTTCCCATTATCGTTTGGCTGACAGCATGGGATCCCCTCGGAGAAGGCCCTCTGACAGCAGCAAACTACATGGGTTGGCCCGTACATTGGTTTTTGACAGCCCTCATAGCGCCCACCTCAGCTCTGGTTCTCTGCATAATCTTCTGCATTCGCCTGGACCAGCTTAACCGCAAGTACGGCCGGGAATAGCAATAGAGGGTTCCTTTTGTTAAAAATTTTAATTAAAAAGCCCACCTGGTAAGTGATTACAGAGAAAAAAGAAAAACAGTTAATCCCGGGTAAAAAGTAAGAAACTGTTGTGTTTAGAAAAGGAGATTCTGTTTAAAAAAGAGAAATAACTGCAAAAGGAGGTATCTGGTTACTTGGGAGCTGAAGAAATAAAAGTCGGCCTGGACATAAGCTTTAAAATGGGTCCAGCGCTACTTACGCTTGCACTGGTTATTTTGTTTATAATCGTTGGCTTGACGCAGAAAGTTTACAGTGTCGATGGCTACTGGGTGGCCGGGCGTACCATCGGCCCCGTGGAAAATGGTATGGCCGTGGCCGGAAACTGGATGTCTGCCGCCAGTTACCTGGGTATGGCCGGCAGTATCGGTTTGCTTGGGTACTTTGGCCTTGCCTACGTGGTCGGGTGGACTTGCGGATATCTGTTCCTGCTCGTCTTTATGGCGCAGCAGATCCGCAAGTACGGAAAGTTTACCGCCGCTGACTTTATCGGTGACCGTTATTATTCCCAGGGTGCGCGTATCATCGTAGCTGTGACCACGATAATTATCGGTTTTGTCTACGCCGTGGCGCAGTACTCGGGCATCGGTCTTATGTTTGGTTATATTTTAGGCCTGGATTATGTGCCCGGGGTTATCTTCGGCACGGTAGCGGTGCTCTCCTACGTGCTGCTGGCAGGGATGCTGGGGGTTACGCGCAACCAGGCCGTGCAGTACGGCATTCTTATTACCACCTTTACGTTACCGCTTATAGCGATCTGTATGAGGGTGGGCTACCTGCCGTTTACATTTTTCACATATGGGCCCGCTGTGGACTATGTTCAAACAGAGATCTACAGGCAGTTTGTACAGCCCTTTGCCAATGCCAGCCTGTTCCGCTGGCTAATACTCTGTTTTACCATGATCGTGGGTACCTGCGGCCTGCCGCACGTGCTGACGCGTTTTTACGTGGTGGTCAACGAGCGCATTGCCCGCTGGTCCGTGGCCTGGGGACTCTTCTTTATCTGCCTGCTCTACTGGCAGGCTCCGGTCTACTCGACCATGGGCACAATCCTGAACTGGGAAATTAACAATGTTTACCCTATCCCGCGCGAGCTGGCCGATGTCATCGTCGTCATCACCGCCCAGTGGGCGGCGATGCCAACGTTCGTTGTCGGTGCCATTGCTGCCGGCGGGGTGGCCGCCTCTTTCAGCACCACGGCGGGGCTTTACATGACCGTTTCCGCCGGTGTGGCGCACGATATTTACACCAGGGTGATAAACCCCAAAGCCACTGACAGGCAGCAGTTGTTTATCGCGCGTCTGGTGACCGTTATTCTGGGAGTCCTGGTTACCTTCATGGCCCTGGACCCGCCGGCTTTGATTGCCGACCTTGTCGGTATGGCCTTCGCCTTTGCCGGGAGTGTTGTGTTCCCCGTCTTTTTCCTGGGCCTCTGGTGGGAACGCACCACCAAAGAGGGGGCTATTGCAGGGATGTTAGCCGGTCTTGCCATTACCCTGACCGCCTTTATCATGCACATGGCCGGTAACGAATGGTTCATGACTTACATTCCGGCTACCTCCTCGGCTTACCTGGGCACACCGGTTAATTTCATCGTGGCAATTGTTGTCTCCAAGTTTACCACGCCGCCGCCGATGGAGGTCCGCTATCTGGTGCGTGAGGTGCACAGCCCTACTGCTTACGTGACGCGCAGGGAGAGGAAGGCCGCTACTGCTAGTGGAGGAGGTGGTGGAGCAGGCGCTTCTTAATGATGAAACTGGCGCCTGGCAACGCTTCTGCCCATGATGAAAATAAGGAAAAGTAGCATTGTTG
>PWRZ01000142.1 GCA_003563385.1 Syntrophomonadaceae bacterium | reverse complement strand
GGGTGACAGGGGGACGGGGTACTTGGGTGACAGGGGGACGGGGTACTTGGGTGACAGGGGGACGGGGTACTTGTCAACATTTTCACTCTATACAGTGTAAACCTCACTCAGGTATCATTTACCTGGACTCTTCCATATCCATGGGACGTTTGCTAATAATCAACACTGCCCCCAAGTACCTCTGGGACTCGGGGGCAGTGTTTACCTTTAGGCCCTTATCCGTAAAGCCTTGCGTAATTTTGGCAAGAAATATTGACGCCGGAGGTCGCAAAGCTGCGGGGACAGTTCTGTCGTTTCCGGAGCGCAGCGGAGGACTCGGGGACATTCCTCTGCAATAGGTGTGTCCCCTTCCCTTAATCCCGTCCCCGCAGCTTTGCTCTACAGTTTCCCGATACTGGCTTGTCCAGGTTAGGTTGTCAGGTACCCCGTCCCTCTGTCAACCGTCCCTCTGTCAACACTCCGTCAACCCCGGGGGCTAATCCATCTTGCGGGCATCTGCACTTTCTTCTTTCATCAGCAGCGGTTTTTCGTGCAGGTTGAACAGCGTCCTGCATGTTTGCAGGGTCTCATTTTCAATATCGTGCAGGCAGATTATGACCATATCCAGGTCCTTTGCACAGCGGGTCAGGTTTTTCTCCCAGGTGATCATCTCATCCCTGCTCACCGGCAGGCATGAAAAGTCCAGCACCACTCTAACCGAGCAGTAATTGTTATTGTAAGCGTCGTCCATCCATGTCTTGAACAATTTTCTCGTTTCGAATTCCAGCTTGGCCCTGCGGGCTATGAAGGACAAAAGATCTTCCATGCCACTGATTTTGCAGAGCTGTCCTTCCCTGAGAGCATTTTTGACTTTGTGATTGTGATAAGTAAAGCGGTCCAGCTCATCGAGCAGCACCTTTTCCTTTTTTGGGCTCAGTAAATAGTAGCATTTCTCGTTATTTACTATGCCGGCTGTAATGTAGGAGACAGCCTTGATCATGAAGTGAGTATCTCCAGTATAAAAGTCCATGTAATGACTACCCAGCAGGTAGCAGCCCTGTATATAGCCGATGGGAACCAGCCTGCACAGGTCCCTGGGCCACTCCAGGAGATCGCCGAGCCCGCGGTAATTCATCATCGACTCTATAAATACATCAACAATAAGCGGATCAAACTGTGTTCCTTTACACTCTGCTAATATGGCCAATCCTTTTTCTGTTGTTTTAGCTTTCTTGTAAACCCGTTCCGTGGTTATAGAGTCAAATGCGTCCGCAACGGATATAATTCTGGCACCAAGGGGTATCTTGTTTCCCTCCAGGCCGTTGGGATATCCTGTGCCGTCGTACCTTTCATGGTGATGCTTGACGGCGGGAAGTATGCCGGCCATTTCTTTAACCTGCTTAACTATCTCGGCGCTCCAGATGGGATGCCGCCGCATTACTGCCCATTCTTCCTCGTCCAGTGCCGCCGGCTTGTTAAGGATTTCCCTTTCGATTTCAATTTTCCCTATGTCGTGAAGAATGGCAGCGTACTCGATGTTGGCGATTTCCTTCAAGGGCAGCCCCATGGTTCTGGCGATTAACTGGGCATAAACAAGCACTCTCTCGCTGTGCCCGTACGTGTAGCGGTCCTTGGCCTGGATTACGCAGAGGAGTGCTTTGGCCGTGTTCATGAATTCCTTGCTTATCTTCTTGTTTTTCCCGCCGATGCGGTCAAATATGGAATAAAACAGCTGTGTCCTGTTCCCCTTGGTCATTTTGGCCTTGTAAAGGGCCTCGTCCGCTTTTTGTACCAGCTGCTCCAGGCTGTCGGCATGGTCGGGAAAAACGGCTATGCCCAGCGATGCCGACAGTCTCCAGTCACTGCCCATGATATCGCTCTGCTGTTTGCTGATCGCTTTGCGTATCCTTTCGGCCTTGCCAACTACCTGTGCTGTATCCATCGCCGGCACTATAATGACAAATTCGTCCCCGCTGTAGCGGGCTATGAAATCGTCTCTTCCGAGGGTCCCATTTATGGTTACGGCCACTTTTTTAAGCAGCTGGTCGCCGGCATGGTTGCCCATTACCTCGTTATACAGCTTGAAGTTGTCCAGGTCGATCATCACCAGCCCGATTTTCTCCTCGCCTGTGCTTTTACTGCTGTTGTCCATCAGCTCCCGGGCATAAATGTGGAAGTAACGGTAGTTGTACAGGCCGGTCAGCTCGTCCCTGACGGCCATTTCAGATATCCTGGCCCTAAGGAAGCGCTCGCTGTCGACCATGCCTCCCACTACCCAGCTGACCAGGAAAAAGGAGCAGGCCAGTACGATATCTATTTCCAGGTTATGGCCGAATCTTTCCGGCGATATGGACTGGTAGAAAAAGACCGCAGCGGCGCTCAAAGAGGCGCTGGTCAGCCCCCACTTCGTGCCGAACTTCAGGCTGTAGTAGACGATCGGCAGGATGTAGATGACCTTGAAAGCGCTTGTTGCGCCGCCGGCAATGTAGACCAGGTAGAGGATAAAAACCAGGAAGGTCATCAGTTCGAGATGTTCCGGCAGCAGCGGGTGGAAGCGGGCAAAAAGCTTGAATATCCTGTTTAAAATGAAGGCTCCGGCATACAGGAGGGGCGGGACGCACATAACCATCCACAGCAGCTGGACCATGTTGTCTCCGGGAATCTGGTAAACGATTATCAGGGTAATGAACAGGACCGTAATAACCTTTACCATGACAATAGACTCGGCGGTGATCGGATTCGATTGCAGAGTCCTGCTATTATTCATCTGCATTTACCCCCCGTTCAGGCCTTCGGCTTCTTTTTTTGCCCTGCCGGATGCCCAGTACTGCCCGGCGGCGGCCAGTGCTACAAGGATTAACAGGGCCGGCAGGCCGTTGATAAGCTGCTCCATTTGACTCAATTCCAAAAACTGCTCCACCGGCTTTCCCCACAGGTAAACCATGCAGAACCATTCTATCACGGCCAGAATAAAGAGCGACCCGAATGCGCCCACGGCCGAGCTTTTAACCTTAAAGCCACAGAAGAAGTGGAAGATTACGATCATGGCCATGATGGCCAGTATGGAGTGCAGCCCGAACTTAAGCGGCAGCTCCCTTAAGGCGAACACAAAAACCCCCAGGATAGGCCCGAAGAAGAACAGCTTCCGCATGGGGACAGGCTTTTTTATTATTGCCGCTCCCAGTGCCAAAAGGGCAATTAATTCAGCAACAGCGCGGAGAACAAAAAGCAAAGTCATCGGTATCACAGCTTTCCGGCTCATTTTATGTCGGGACAGGGAGCTCGTTGTCAATAACGTTTAGAAGGAGAAAGCCGCCCGTAGGTGGAGCAGCCTGTACCATATAAAGCATTATTTCTATCAAATATTCTTTATAAATAGTATACATTCTGCATATTTATTCCCAATCCCTGCAATGGCGACGCAATACAGTTCAAAATTTTCCATCTTGACAATATTTTAGCTCTATGGTTATTATGTAGTATAGGCGGCTTTGCACCAGTTTTTTAAAGAGGAGATGGTTTCCCTGCATAAGCTGGCGGAACTTTCGGCGGGCTTTTTGGCAAAAAGGCTGCAGCTGGACGAGGAAAAACGCGAAATAATATCATACGGCGCCTTTGTGCTGATCCAAAACCTGTTTACCTTGACTATTGTCGCTGCCATAGCCGCCCTTGCCGGCATACTCAGGGAGACCCTTGTAATAGTCCTGGTCTTCGGTGCCCTCCGTGTCCTGGGAGGGGGTATACACTTCCAGACAGCGGCGGGGTGCATAGTTACTTCGGCGGTAGTCCTGCCGCTGCTGGGGTTTGCTTCAGCCGTCCTGAGCAGTCCCTTTTACAGTGTTTCGGCACCGGGACAGGCCTTCTTACTTGCCGCCATTTCCATATTTTCACTTGCGGCTATTCTTTTGTTTGTCCCCAAAGAGCACCAAAACCATCCCCTTTCAGGAGAAAGAAAAAAGATTTTGAGACGCAGCACACTGGCGGTGGGCTGCATTTTCATTGCAGTGATGTTTTGCAGCGCTTCAGGTTTTATCTTTTCCAGAGCGGAAGCCGTGCCCGTGGGCATGGCACTTGTCTTTCAATCTCTAAATCTGGTACCGGCGGGAGAAATATTGGTCAACAGGGTTAAAGGACGTTTTGGGTTCATTGAGCTTGAATAATGTAAATGAAAGGAGTTGAGCGTTTGTGAAAAGGATGCTGCTCATTTCGGCAGCGGCTTCCCTGCTCATGCTGATTGCCAGCTACAGCGTGGCCGGGGCCTCTGCGTTATTATACTACCAGCCGCCTACACCAAAGGCACTGCGTAAGTAGCAACAACATCTAAGGAAAATTAAGGCTGCTGTTCCCGCCGGTACCGGTATTTATTAATGTTTTATTTGATGGCAGTTGCTTTTCGGCCCGTGCTTTCTGAATTACTATATAATGACTACCCTCTATGCTTTTATTAATTTGCCATTTAATAATTCGACAATATCTTCTTCATTCCTGCAAATAACAACATATAATAGCAATTTTTTCTCCTAATGAAATATTTTTTTCCTGCTTATGGGAAGAACACTGGACACTGGTAGAACAGCTTGTTAACAGCTGTTAGGAGGACAGTTTGGGTTGATAGATTTTTTTTCGCGGCACATTGTGCCGCTTTTTTATTTGCCACTTTTTGCGAAGATTTAAGAGACGGCAATAGGGAAATAATAAAATTTACATAAGGGAATTCTAAGCGCTACTCCTTCTACAATATATTTATATATTTTTTCGAACTGATAGCAAAATAAATTAAATAATAACCGGAATAAGACCGGAATAAGGTGGTCACCTTGAATATTATTTAAGAAAAATAATAAAAAGGAGCTGATTTGATTTGAAAGCGGTAATCATGGCCGGGGGAGAAGGAGCCAGGCTGCGACCCCTAACCTGTGATCGCCCCAAGCCCATGGTCCCCCTCATGGACCGCCCGATGATGGAATACATTGTGGAACTGCTGGCAAGGCACAACCTCCGGGATGTGGCTGTAACGCTTCAATACCAGCCCCAAAAGATAAAGGAACATTTTGGCAGTGGAGAAGGATTTGGTGTGCGCATGACCTACTACCTGGAGGATGAACCGCTCGGTACTGCCGGAAGCGTTAAGAACGCCGCCTCTTTTTTGGACGACACTTTTGTGGTCATCAGCGGTGATTGTCTTACCGATATTGACCTGGAGGAGGCGCTGCAGTATCACCGCCAGAAAAAAGCCCTGGCCACTATTGTGCTTACGCCCCAGGAAAACCCCCTGGACTACGGGATTGTGATCCTTGAAAAAGGGGGCCGTGTCAGCCGCTTCCTGGAAAACCCCCGCTGGGGCGAGGTATTCAGCGATACGGTGAATACAGGTATCTATATCCTTGAGCCGGCAGTCCTCGACTACATACCTTCCCGTGTTCAGTTTGATTTCAGCAAGGACCTTTTTCCGCTGCTCCTGGAAATGAGACTCCCATTATACGGCTGCGTCCTGCCCGGATTTTGGTGCGATATTGGCTCAGACTTCCAGTATATGCAGGCACAGCGAAGCATCCTGGAAGGTAATGTAAAGGTTAAAATACTGGTTCCGGAAGTTAAAAAAGGGCATTGGATGGCACCGGATGCCCATGTGGATCCTGATGCGCACCTTTTGCCCCCTCTTTTTATCGGTGCCGGTTCCCGCATCTGTTCAGGGGCACAGGTTGGTGACTTTTCCGTCATCGGAAGGGGGAGTATCATCGGGAAAAGAGCGCACCTCAAAAGGGGGATCACCTGGGACGGGGTTGTGCTCGGTGAGGCTTCTTCGCTGAAAGGAGGCATTCTATGCAGGAAAGTTTCCCTCGGTCCCGGGGCTGCTGTTTACGAGGGTGCCGTTGTCGGGGACAGGGGCGTAATTGAGGAGCAGAGCGTGGTTAAACCGAATGTCAAAATATGGCCCCACAAACTGGTAGAAAGCGGCACCACTGTAAGTGAAAACCTTGTCTGGAGCGGCTGTTCCAGTAAATCCCTGTTTGGCTTTGACGGTGTCAAGGGGGAGTTAAACCGGGACCTCTCCGCCGAAATGATC
>PWRZ01000165.1 GCA_003563385.1 Syntrophomonadaceae bacterium | reverse complement strand
ATAGCCCTTACCCTGAAAGCTTTTGCCCTGGACGATGTGCAGCTGGAACATTATCCTGCCCGGCAGCAGCTGGACTGGGACGGTCTTGAGGCCGCTTCCGGGACCCTGGATAATGTGCGCCTCTGGGATTACCGCCCCCTGCTGCAGACCTACAACCAGCTTCAGGGTATCCGCCCTTATTATGTTTTCCATGATGTGGATACTGACCGCTATTACATCAACGGGGAGTACAGGCAGGTAATGCTCTCGGCCAGGGAACTGGACCAGGGCAGGTTTCCTGAAGAGGCGCAGACCTGGGTAAACCAGCGCCTGCAGTTCACGCACGGGTACGGGCTGGCCATGAGCCCCGTGGCCACGGTGACCCCGCAGGGACTCCCCGATTTTAACGTCCGCGATATACCTCCCGTAAGTACGGGCGAGCTGGAAATAAACAGGCCCGAAATATATTACGGCGAGATAAGCAATAATTATGTCATTGCCAACAGCAGGACTGCAGAGTTCAACTATCCGATGGGTGAAAGGAACGTTTACACCCATTACGAGGGCAGCGGCGGTGTTCCCCTGAAGGGCCTGTTCAGGCGGATCGTTTATGCGTACCGTTTTTATGACTACAATATCCTTCTTTCAGGAGAGATTACCGGAGAGAGCAGGATCATGTTCAACCGGCGCATCCGCGAGCGGGCTGCTGAAATCGCACCTTTCTTGAGGTATGATACCGATCCTTACCTGGTGCTGGCCGGGGGGAGGCTCTTCTGGATCATAGATGCCTACTCCGTCACCAACAGGTTCCCTTACTCGGAGCCTTATGGTGGAGCCAACTACATGCGCAACTCCGTCAAGGTAGTGATAGACACCTACAACGGTAATGTCGATTATTATATTGTCGAGCCCGATGATGCCCTTGTGCAGACGTATGCGCACATCTTTCCCGATCTTTTCAAGACTATGGAGGAGATGCCCGAAAAGCTTCACGGCCACCTGCGCTACCCGGAAACGTATTTTTCCCTGCAGGCAAACGTTTACTCCACCTATCACATGGGAGACCCGGTCGCATTTTATAACAGGGAAGGCCTTTGGCAGATACCTAACGAGAGGTACCGGGGAAACGTACAGCCGGTTGAACCTTACTACAACATCCTGCAGCTGCCGGGCGAAGAAGAGCCGGAGTTCGTCCTTATGCAGCCCTTTGCCCCGTCGCGGCGCGACAACATGATCGCCTGGATGGCCGGTCGCAGCGACGAAGAAAACTACGGCCAGCTGCTGGTCTACCACTTTCCCAAGGAGAGAATGGGCTATGGCCCCATGCAGGTGGAGACGCGCATCGACCAGAACCCGCTTATTTCTCAACAGCTGGCCCTCTGGGACCAGCGGGGTTCCCGGGTCATACGCGGCAACCTGCTCGTGCTGCCCGTAAATGAGTCCCTCCTCTACGTGGAGCCGGTTTTTCTGCAGGCTGATGACAGCGAACTGCCCGAACTGGCGCGGGTGATCGTCGGCTTCCACGAAACGGTTGTCATGGAACCGACCCTGGAGGAGGCGCTGGTATCCATCTTCGGTCCCAGGGAGGACAGGGAAGTGGACATCGACGAACCCGAAGAGCGCCCTGCTGACCCGGATCACCCGGACTACCCGGATTACCCGGACGAAGTGCCCGCCGTGCCGGCTACAATGCAGGAACTGGCCCTCCGCGCCCAGGAGCTCTACTTGCAGGCACAGGAAAGCCTCCGGCAGGGAGACTGGGAAAACTACGGTCGGGCCCTGCAGCAGCTTGAGGAAACTCTTCAGGAGCTTGTGGAAACAGCTGACGTGCATTAACCGGTCATATTTTGGGTTAGACAGGGACAGGTTTTCCTATTACGGCATGAAACACCCCCTTGGCATACCTTCAAGCGGAGAAAACTTTATTATCCGCGATCCCCTTAACGTTGAAGATGACGGGAGCATTGTTTTGGTTACGGAGGTCCCACAGAACACCATAGCTACGATTATGATGGGAGAAATAGAGGAGCTTGTGGACGCGGCCGCGAAAGTGGCCCGCAGGGCCGCCGGCCTTTTTTAGAGATAACCCCGGGTATGCTGCCTGCCGACGACGTCAGGAATAAGTTCGGTGCCGTTCTCGTAGCCCGGGGCAGCGAGATTACCGATGTCCTAAAAGAGCGCATTATCAACTTTGCCCGCTACGGAAACATTGTTGAGCCCATAAAAGTCCTCGAACGGAGAATGCCCGAGAAAGAAAACTGAAAAAGGAAAGCCTGCGGGCACCGCAACATGCCGTTGAGAGGATGTGGGGCAGGGATTTTCCCTTGCAAACCCCGACTTCAGTATCTTCCCCGTGAAAGCGAAAGCAGGCAAACCGGCGGTGGAAGCTTATCTATTCTATTCTACTGTGACAACGCAGGTGGCCTTGAACTCGCCGTCTTCCGTGGTTGCCGTGATGATTGTTTCACCGCTTTGAAGAGGTGTTATGATCGCTTTATGGTAGCGGCCGTCCACGGAGTGCCTGTGCACTGTGGCCACGGAGGTGTTGCTGGAGCTCCAGGTCATGTTCAGGTTGGAGGCCCGGCGGGGGTAGATGGTTGCTTCCAATGTGCCGGGGCTGCTTCCTGCCGTGAGGCTGAGCGTTCCCCTGTCCAGCTCGATCCCCGTCACCGGCTCCGAATAGCCCTGCACTGTAACCCTGCAAGTGGCCTCGAAGCCCCCGTCTTCTGTTTTGGCGGTGATGATTGCCGTCCCGGTGCGGTGGGGCGTAACGGTGGCCCCGGTGAGGGAACGCCTGTGCACCGTTACCACGGAGGTATCGCTGGAGCTCCAGGTGACGTTCCTGTCTGAGGCGTCGTCCGGTTCTACGCGGGCGGTTATCGTTTTGGACCCCTCGTCAGCGATGAGCTCCATAGTATACCTGTCCAGGGATATACCGGTGACTGCTTGGTGCCTTGCCTTCACGGTCACACTGCAGGTGGCGCTGTAACCGCCGTCCTCGGTCTGCGCCACTATTATGGCCGTGCCCGCTCCATTGGAGGTGACCACGGCCTCGGAGATGCCGGAGCTGTATACCGTGGCTACGGAGCTGTCGTTTGAGTACCAGTTTACCCTCCTGCTGCTGGCATCGGCCGGAGAGACGGTCGCCACCAGTGTGGCCGACTCTCCCGTATCAAGGATTAGTTCTCTTTTGTCCAGGGAGATACCCGTTACCGGCCTGATGGAGACGTAGACAAGCTGCTCGTCGGGGTCGTAACCAACGTCAGCTCCCAGGCTCATGGCTATAACCCTGACCGGTACCATCAACCTGCCGTTTACCACCCTTGTAGAAACGTCCAGAATGATACTTTCACCGTTTACCACGAAGAGCTTGCTTTCCGGGTGCAGGGTTACCCTGGTTCTTCCCCGGGTGGCGGTAATAACGCTGGTTGCGGCATCGTAGTGCACACTCGCTCCGAGCGCTTCAAATAATGCCCGGAAAGGGACCAGGGTCCTTCCCCCAACTATGGTGGCCTCTCCGGCGCCTAAAAAAGCGTCATTGAGCTTGACCTGGATGCTGCCGGAAGCCTGGGCCGTTGCCCCCGTGGGCCCGGCCAGGATAAACAGGGCCAGCAGGGCGGCCAGCAATGCTGAAGCGGCGGTGCGTACCAGGAAACAGGCCGGCCTTTTCCTGTTCCCGCTGTCGGCGGTTCCAATAGTTTGCATTAATTTATACCTCCTAAACTTCCTGGAATGATCTGTTTTTTTCTCTTTGCAGAGGAATGTCCCCGAGTCCTCCGCTGCGCTCCGGGAGCGACAAACCGTCCCCCTGCTTTGCGACCTCCAGCGTCAATATTTCTTGCCAAAATTACGCAAGACTTTACGGATAAGGGCCTATCTTACTCTTATTATTCTTATCAATCATCACCCGCAGCGTTATCGAGCTTCTTCTACTCTGGGCTCCTCCCCGGCGGCGGTGCCCTCGTGCGCTGTTTCTTCCGGGGAGGGGCCGTCTTCGGGTGTCCCCGGCGGCTCGATAGTAATTGTGTATGTATCTCCGCTGTGGATATTCTCCAGCACCACTTCGGAGAAGTAGAATGTCCTGGCGGGATCGTCCCTGTAACCGGGCCAGATGCGCACACCGATGGCCAGGGCGACCGGTGAGGGGCTGTTTAATGTTACGGAATAGGGAGGCCCTTTTTCCAATGCGCTTCCGGCGGCGTGCCACCTGAAGCCGGCCCCTCCCGGGTCCAGGTAACCTATTTCCGCTACATGGTCAAGCGGCTTCCCGCCCCCGTGTGCAACGGTAAAACCTTTTACCCGCCATCCCCTGCCGTAATTAATGATCCTAAAACGCTGGCCGGCCGCGGTGCGCAGCAGACTGCCCCCCGACCCGGGCGGCGCATGGACGGCGCCGCTGCCTTCGTAAAGGGGCCGTTCCTGTGAACGGTAATCCAGCAGCACGTTTCTGTCTTTAAGATACTTTATAACCTCCATGGCCGTGGAGCCTTCCTCAATTTGAAGGTAGTTGTTCTCCATTTCCAGCCAGACGAGGCTGTCAAGCCCGTAAAACACGGTTATGTCGTCGACGCGGTTGTTGTTAAGGTTGAGATATTGGAGATCCTTCAGATTGTGAAGGGGAGTAATGTAGCTTACGCTGTTGCCCTGCAGGTCCAACCACTGCAGGCGATATAAGTTTTGCAGGGGATCGAGGTCATCTATCCCTGCTCCGGTAAGGATAAGCTGCTCCAGGCCTGTCAGCGCTTCGAGGAAATGGAGACTGTCCAGCTGTTGCCCTCCAAGCTGTAGATGCTTTAAGCGGGACAGTCCCCGGAGCGGTGAGAAATCGCTGATCGGATTTCCGTCGAGGCGCAGGTATGTAAGCCGGGACAGGTTTTCCAGTGCAGATATTTCCTTAATGTGATTATCGCTTAGATTAAGCGCTTCCAGCTGAAGCAGCCCTGAGAGCGCCGAGATGTCGGCTGCCTGGTTGCTGCCCAGGTGAAGCTCCCTGAGAGCGGCAAGGTCTTTGAGGGCTGCGGTACTGCTGACGCCGTTACCGGCAAGGTACAGTTTTTGCAAGGAGAAAATGGCGGTCAGCGGCGACAGGTCGCTCACCTCGTTGTAGTGCAGGTTGAGGGATTGCAGCTTCCCCAGGCCCGACAGCGGAGTTAAATCGGTTATCTGGTTGTTGGATAGGTCAAGATGCTGCAGGTTGACAGCGTGCTCCAGTGCCGTAAGGTCTTCTATACCGCGTCCTGCCGCCGAAAGGGACCGCAGCTGCAGCATATCTTCTTCCGTTATTACTCCCGCACTCTTGCCCAGGGCATCGCGTACGGCAAACTCCAGGTTTAGGTCCGGGAAATGTATTATTCCCGTTACCTTTACAGCCGCCGCTTCCCCGGCAATTAGAAGCAAAAAAATAACGGTGAAAAGTAGCAGCCGGTAGCAGAATAACCGCCTCTTTTTTGTAAAGCGGCCGGGCCGGGTCGGCTTACCGCTACCCGTCCTGCAGTTTGATAAACCCATTTTTACCTGAAACCCCCTGTTTTCTAAAAATAATATCGGCAGACAAGGGGCAGTTTCAACAGCCCGGGGACTATTTAGGGCACATATTCAAAAAAGCGGCCTTTATTAATTTCCTGCTACCGCCGATGATAGCATTTTACGATCAAACTAGCAGAAAGCCCACGGCTTCAGTCGCGGGATGAATGCTTAATAGATAATTGTCAACTATAGCCCATTTAAAATCAAATATTGATTTCCGAACGTATATTTGCTATAATAATAGCGAGCAAATACACGTTAAGAAAGTATATCGAAGACCAGGAGAGCAAATAATGCTCATCACCCGCACCTACAAATATAAACTCTACCACTCAAAAAAGAATAAAAACTTGCACCAATAAATACAGCAAAAGCCGGGAGCTTCCAGAAAAGATAAAAACATTGACGATCAAGCGTGATCCGATAAGAGCCTTATGGTTGTGTTTTTCAGTCCAGGAAGAGATAGACATCCCTGACAGGCAGGGTAACATCTCCGTCGGGTATGACTTTGGATTAAGTACATGTGCCATATTTGCAAATCAGT
>PWRZ01000024.1 GCA_003563385.1 Syntrophomonadaceae bacterium | reverse complement strand
CCCCTGAAGGAGGTTAGCTCGTAGCTGCGGGCGCGGTCGTAAAGGGCCCTTAAGTTAGCCTGGCGCTGCTGCCCTGCCGGCATCCCTCCCACCAGGTCGTAATAGCCGGTCTCACTGTACAACTGACGGACCAGCTCGGTCAGCGAGCCCTGGCGGGCCGTGTCCTGCCAGCGCTGCACCTTATCCA
Organism: Syntrophomonadaceae bacterium; assembly: GCA_003563385.1. Lineage (GTDB taxonomy): Bacteria > Bacillota > Dethiobacteria > DTU022 > UBA8154 > CSSED11-109. The sequence goes on along the minus strand of PWRZ01000024.1, from coordinate 20,448 downwards.
GGAAATCGCGCACCGTTTCAGGGAGCGGGCCGCACCGGCTTCCGTAGGCCACAAGGGTATCGTAAAAGTGCCTCCCCGGTGCGGTAACGCGGATGCGTGCCAGGTCTTCGGCCGTCAACCCGACCACCGGTGAGCGCAGTACGGCAGCAAGGGGTACGTCTTGGTAGGGATTATCGATAATTTTAAGCAGGGCCAGCATCACCTCCACCTCGGTGGCTTCAAAATAGCCCCTCTCCAGCTCTGCATATGCCGGTATCCCTACCAGCCGCAGCTGTTCCAGGATAGACGGTGCCCAGTTTTGTGCAGAGCGCAGTAAAACGACAATATCGCTGAACTTTAAAGGACGGTTCCTGTTTTCTTTCCTATCGTAGATTAAAGACGGGCTGCCCCCTTCCCCGCCGGTCATCTTCTTTATCTGCTGCCCGATAAGACGGCCTTCCAGGGCGGCTCTCTCCCATTCAACGGCGGCTGTGCCCTCCCCTTCCGCGGTTTCACCGTCCGCCATAACGGTACCGTTGTCATTATCCTCTTCGTCATGTTCACCGGGGCCACTATCACTCCTCGAACCGGAAATCAAAAAGACATCCACGCCCGGGCCCGCCGGCCCTTTTTCTGAAGGAGGGGGGTAAGAGGCACCGTAAAGAAGCCTGTCAGCGCTCTCATAGTTTATTTCCCCCACGTTTTGGTCCATTATCTGGCTGAAAATATAATTTACGGCTGCCAGAATTTCTTTGCGGCTGCGGAAATTTCGGGCCAGGCTTATACATTCCCCGTCCGTATTGCAACTGCTGTAATGGATGCGCCGCTGCAGGAAAAGCTCCGGCTCGGCCAGCCGGAAGCGGTAAATACTCTGCCTGATATCCCCGACCATAAACATGTTTCCCCCGGGCTCCGGCCGGGAAACCAGCCCTAAAATCGTATCCTGGACCTCGTTAATATCCTGGTATTCATCTACCAGCACTTCCTGGAAATAGTGGCGGTATTCCAGCGCCGCAGCAGAGGGAATTATATTATGGGGCGTTGAACTTTCCTCTGTCAGTAAAGCGAGGGCGTGGTGTTCGAGGTCCGAAAAATCGACAACACCCTTCTCTGCTTTTGCCGAACGGTAGCGGGCACTAAAAGCCTTTACAGCATCAACCAGGGCACTCGTCAGGGGGGCCAGCCGCCCGATTTCAGCGGACTGCTCCCGGAGAGATCTCCCGAAGAGCTCTTCTTTAATAGCGGCAAGCTCTTTTTTACATTCTTCCCGGAAGCGGGCTACCTGTTCCTTAAGGACCGGGTCGACGGCATCATTCCGGCAGGATTTCAGGCGTCCAAAAAAGACCGCCCCCAGGGAGTTATGCAGTTGCTCCCACGAAAGGTAAGATGCCTTCAGGGCACTTTCAACACGGGCAGCCTCTTCTTCCAGGTTCTGTTCATAAGGCCGGGGGCCGCCCGGTTCCCGCGCCAGCCGCAGCCCTTCGAGGAGGCGTTCGAGGATGCCTTCAAGCCTCACCCGGCAATCTTGAAGGAGTACTTTTACCCATTCGCCGGCATCTGCGCTGAAATAATTCCCCTCTATATTAAAAAACCTGGCCGCCCGCTCCAGCCAGTCATCGGTCCAGGGGTGGCTCCGCGAAAAAGTATAGACGCGCTGGATCAGTTCCTGCAGGCCGGCATCACCGCGGCTGCTGCTGCAGGCATCCACCAGGCGGTAAAAGGGGCTCCCTTCACGGTGCTGCTCATAAAGCTGGTCCAGTAGATCTTCAAGGACATCCCCCCGGAGCAGACGGGCCTCGTTCTCATCCATGACGCGAAAGGACGGGTTGAGGTCCCTGAGGTAGTGGTAGCGTTTGATGACGTCCATGCAAAAAGAGTGCACCGTGGAAATACTGGCATTGTCCAGCAGCAGGAGTTGGCGCCGCAGATGGGCCGAATGCGGCTCTTTCTGGACAGCTTTTTCCAGTGACGAGCCCAGCCGCTGTTTCATCTCGGCAGCGGCGGCATTTGTAAAGGTAACCACCAGCAGCCGGTCAACACCCGTCGGGGGGCTGCCGGTTATCCTCTGCAGGACCCGTTCCACGAGCACCCTCGTTTTCCCGGAACCGGCACCCGCCGAAACCAGCATATTCTTTCCCCGCCCGACAATGGCCTGCCGCTGCTCATCAGTCCAGCCGCCGGCGTAGGTCTTTCCTTCACCATGGAGGTTACTGCTCACCGCTGTTCCCCACCCCCTTTTGGAGTCGGCCTTCCAGCACCTGCCAGAGCCGCTCCTCATCGTCCCCGGCCAGCACGCGAAAGCTGTTCCCTTCACAGAGGGGATCAAACTGGCACACCGGCTTGTAGGGGCAGTGCGCGCACCCCGACAATTTTCCGTGCCGGTAAGGCGATATGCCAACTTCACCTTCCGTAATCCGCAGTGCCGCCTCCCTGACCAGTTCATTCACATAAGCACAGAGGTTTAAGAAACGCTCTTGCGGTAGTACGGGGGCTTTCCTGTAAAAACGGCCCTCTTTGTTTACAGCAACAGGAACGATATCTGAAAACCCGTACTGCATCTTCCTGTCCATCATGCGTGCAACTTCGACATCCTCCAGGACCCTGCCCTTCATTCGAAAGCGCCTGCACATCTCCCTTTCAATCTCTTCTTCCTGCAGGTACCTGTTCGAATTTATAAGGGGCACACGGATACGGAAGTATAAAACCGCCGCCGGGTTAACATTTTCACCAAGCCAGCTCCTGGAATGGGCAATTACTATACCGAGGTATGTTAACAACTGCAGGGAAATGCCGTGCAGCACATAGAGGAGCTTCAGTTCAGCAGACCCCGACTTGTAATCGATAATACGGGCATAGGCCCTGCCGTCATTACCGCAGGCGATATCGACACGGTCTATGCGCCCGGCCAGTTCAACAGTGCAGCCATTTGGCAGCTGAAAAGCAAGGGGGGGCAGCGGGCCGCCTTCCCCAAAGGATATCTCCACACCCACCGGTTTAAACTCGCTTCTGCGGGCCTCCCCGGCAAGGAAAAGCACCGCCCGCCCCACCGCTTCTTTTAGCTTGCCGGCCAAGTAGCGGTAACGGCCGGAGCTTAGCAGTATCGCGGTTCTAATCCGCGGCGCCAGCTTCTCCACCTCTTCGGCAACCAGTTCCAGGCAGGTCTCGCGCCCAAGCTCCTCCCACTGCAGCTTTTTTTCCTGCACGGCAAGAAAAACATTGCGCAGCACGGCGTGAAAAAATATCCCCATATCGAGGTCATCAAGGCCGTAGCTGACCCGCTCTTTCAGGCCGAGCCCGTGGGCGGCAAACTGCGAAAAAGGACAGGACCAGAACTTTTCCATGCGCGAGACGCTCGCTCTCAACCTGTCCCCGTACAGCTCCCGGCACAAATCGGCCGGGAGCGGGCTTTCATTGTTGTAATAAAAAACGCCCTGCAGTATATTGCTCAGCTGCCCGCGGCGGTCCTCATCTGCGGTAAACCAGTTATATACTTCCCACCAGAGCGGGTGCAAAGAGCATCCTCTTTTCCACTGGCCGAGCTTAAGGGCCAGGCCGGATATGGCCGTACGCGGGTGAACGAGGCTGTCGAGAACAGCAGTGGCCTGCCCCTCTTCCCGTACAGTGCCCTCAGGTAGGCCGTCAGCGGCGCTGCCGGGGGAGTCCTGCCGGGCCTGTTCCCGGTCCCCGCCGGTGAGGTGATATTCTTCCTCCAGGGAAGGAAACAGCTCCTTCAGCCGCGCTACCAGCAGTGAAGGCAGCAAGGCCCTTCCTTCTTCATCCGCCACCGTGTAACTGATCCACAGCCCCCAGGAAGCCCTCGTCAGGGCCATGTAGATCAAAAACTGCTCGTCAAGAAGCCTCCTGCTGCCCGCCGGCGCCAGTTCAAAACCGGCCCTCATAAGCTCTTCACGCTCTTCCTCGGAAAAGACACCGTCTCCGGGAGGCCTCGAAGGAAGGACCCCGTCATTCACCCCCAGCAGGAAAGCATACCTGACACTGCCCGTCCTCGTCCTCTCGACGTCACCGACCAGGACCTGGTCCAGCGACGGCGGGACCATGTTCAACCGCATACTCTCCAACCCCGCCTCCAGGATGCGGGCATACTGCGCCGAAGACACTTTCTGGTCTCCCATCAGCTCTACAACCTGGTCCATGAGTAAAACTACTTCATTATAAACTTGAATGTGCTCCCGCGCTTTCCCCGGGTCACCCCGGCGCAGGGCGTCATCGCTCCATTTTTCAAGCCGTTCACTTACCCCTGTCTCCACAAGCAGGCCAAAGAACGCCTCCGTTTTCTCCCTGACCGTCCCGGCAGCCTTGAATTTCTCCTGGAAGCTTAACAGCGGCCTGCTTATTACACTGCGGGTCCTGTTAATCATTCTCAGGTAGTGGTCTTCCCTTTTAGTGGTGCCGCCGCTGTCATCGTCGTCATCAAGAAGGTCGCTTTCCCTGAACAGCCACGGCTCCTCCTGCATCCACAGGGAGCCCTGGATGCCGAAAGAAAGGACGTAATTCTCCAGCTTGGCAGCCCTTTCCTGCCACTTCCTGCGGCGGTGTTCTCTGCGGGCCCGGGGAAGCAGCAGGCCGGTCTTGATACAGCGGAACAGGTCCTCATAGCGCCAGTTTCGGTTGACTACCTCCATGGCAGAGCGCACAAGCTCAACCAGCGGGGGGTGCGTAACACGCCTTTTCTGGTCCAGGAAATATGGAATCTCGTAGTTTGTAAAAACGTCTGCAATGATATCGCCGTACAGGTCAAGGTCTCCTGATATTACAGCCATATCTCTCCAGCGGCAGCCTTCATCGCGGGCACGCCTTATCAGTTCACCGGCAAGGGCCTCCACTTCAAGACGCCTGTTGCCGGCCTGCACCAGCTTCAGGGGCAAAGCAGCAGTTTTATCATTATACGCGTCTGCCGGGTAAGTGAACAGTTTCTCCTCCAGGTGCCCGAGAGCCCCGCTGCCTTTAAAACGAGGCAGCTCCCTGCCCGGCAGAACCACCTTCTTTACTGCAGCCCCGCAGCGCTTAGCTCTCCGCTGCAGCTGCCGGCACGCAGAAGCGGATGGATAAAAAGGGTCCAGTTCGTCTATGTCCTCCCCTGCGCGATAGTCATCACCGCTGCAGAGGGCCACTGTAACCTTCCGGCAGCACTGCAGCAGCTCTTCCAGGACCCTGTATTCAAGGTTGGTAAAGCTGTAAAAGCCGTCCACCCAGACCTCGGCCTGCTCCAGGAACGAGGAGCGCCAAATATTATCGGCCAGGAGGGTCAGGTAGTCTTCCCCATCCAGGTAGTGTCCTTCCAGCTCCCGGTCAACTTCTTCGAATATCATATGCAGGTCTTTTAGTTTATCTTTAAATAAAGAAGGGCGCCCCGGCGCCCCTTCACTTTCAGGTGTGACAACAGCGCCGGCTTCCTTCAGCCGGGGGATGGTCAGACAGGAACGTTTCATTTCGTTGTGGAGCTGGACCAGGTTGTCCAGCAGGCCTGCCTGCCCGCCGCCGTGCTTAAAAACAGTCAGCCGCCCCTTTAACCTTTCCAGCACCACGCGCATGATCATACTCTTGCCGGTATCGTCAATAAAAAGACGGCTGGCGCCGCCAATCTCCTGCATCACTCTCCATGCCAGGCGCCGGAAGCTTAGCACCTGGGCACGGATAATCCCCTCCAGGCCTTCCCGGGAGGCCAGGGCATACTCGGCCTGGAAAGCAGCCTGCTCGGGGACAATGTAGATAAGGGGGTCGCCGTCAGGAGATTTTTTTAAACGTTCCACCATTTCACTTATGCAGAGACGGGACTTGCCGCTCCCGGCCCTGCCAAGTACAAGACGTAAAAGCAATTCATGCTCACTCCGTCAAATAGAGGTAATTTTTCCCGTAAACAGGTCCATGAGCCGGTAGCCCTCCTCGATAAACAAACCGCCATGGGCATACTTCTCGCTGAAGCTCCCCTCCGGATCTCTTTGCGGTGTCCCCTTATCGTATATGACAAAGGGAACCGCTTCCCGGGTGTGCGTGCGCAGGGAAAGCGGGGTGGGGTGATCTGACAGGACCATGAGCCTGTAGTGTGGAAAAGAATCCATCCCCCGGAGCAGCTCACCGACTACTTTTTCGTCTATCTCTTCAATAGCCCTGACCTTAACGTCCAGCTCCCCCCGGTGCCCGGCTTCATCGGGAGCCTCTACGTGAATATAGATAAACTCCCTGCCTTCCATAAGCTTTGAAACTGCTTTTAAGGCTTTGCCCCTGAAATTGGTGTTGATATTTCCGGTAGCGCCCTCTACATTTACCGCTTCCAGGCCGGCACAAATGCCGATCCCCTTGATAAGGTCAACGGCAGAGATAACAGCCCCTTCCAGGCCGTACTTCTCCTCAAAGCTGTCCAGGCTGGGCCTGCGGCCCTGCCCCCACAGCCAGATGGAATTGGCCGGTCTTAACCCGCGGGCCTGCCTTTCCCTGTTGACGCGGTGATCTTTGAGGAGATAATGGCTTTTCTCCATTAATTGGAGCAGCACCGTGCTCTTATCGCCGCGGGGCAAAAAAGGACCTATTTCCTTTCCCGGGATATCATGGGGAGGGGTGAGTGTAAAATTCTCCAGCCCATTTTTCCATACCACCAGGTGGCGGTAGCTTACACCGGCATAAAAATGGAATAAATCATCCCCGAGTTCTTTAGAAATATCTTCTATCAGCAGCTTTGCTTCCCCGGAAGTTATCTCATCGGCACTGTAATCAAGCATCTTTTTCTTCTCATAGGCCTCTTCTTCGGATAGCGCCACAAGGTTGCAGCGGAAGGCCACATCATCGCTGCCCAGTTCCACCCCCATGGCCACGGCCTCCAGGGGAGAACGACCGGTGTAACAGCGGGTGGGATCGTAGCCCATCACTGTCAGGTTGGCCACGTCGCTGCCCGGGGGCATGTCATCGGGTACGGTCTTCAGCATTCCCACTTTTCCACGTCGGGCCAGCATGTCCATATTTGGAGTACGGGCATACTGCAGGGGGGTTTTACCCTGCAGTTCCTTCACAGGATAATCGGGCATACCATCGCCGAGAACAATTATATATTTCACGTTTTTTGCTTCTCCCTCCCGTTACCTAAAATAATTAACGTATACGGCCCTCTGGTTCTTATTGCATGATTATATCACTGCGACCAACTAAAAAAAACCATTATGTAATTGAGAATAGCGGCGTATGAATGATAACTGTAAAGAGCAAGGGCATGGAAGTTGCATTTAAGGAGTTGTGGTAAGATTGCATTTATCTCCAAAATTAGTTACAATATGAACATGCTATTAATGATTTTCTACCGATGGGAAGAGTCTTTTTATTAACACCAGGCTTGTGATATTTTTATCAAGCCATTCAACAACCTATGGGGGACTGGTATGTTATGAAAGCCTTGATTGTTTATTATTCCCTGACCGGTAATACAGAAAAAGTTTCTTCAATCCTTGCCGACTCACTGAAGAAAAAAAATATAGAACCGGAGCTAATAAGAGTACAGCCCACAAAAATGAACGACAGCTTCGTCAGCAAAGTTTTTAATTCACTCACGGGCAAGAAAGTAGCCATAAACTGCGCCTCTTTTGATCCCCGGGAATATGACTTTATCATCCTGGGAACACCCGTATGGGCATCACAACCGACGCCGGCCATAAATACTTTTTTACAGGATCTGCCCATGCTGGAAGGTCAGCAGGTCTGTTCTTTCGTGACCTTAAAATCCATCGGTGACAAAACCGCCGTATCCAAAATTAAGAGGCAGGTTGAAGAAAAAGGGGGATCTTTCCAGGGCTCCATCAGCGTCAAGATGGAGCATGGAGTTAATGCAGAGGAACTTCTAAAAATAGAGCACTTTATTGACACATACATTAAAGAGAACGGCAAAGTCCTTCATTAAAAAATTTCGGTAAAAATTTCGGGTAAAAATTTCGGGACACATTGAAAATTATTATCACGCCCCCCCGCCAACCACAACAACCCTGTTAACCGTACCAAGCAATCTTTCTCACTTCGGCGGCAGAAATGCTGCTGGAGCGAGTTTACTTACATAAAGGCGAACTCCAGTTAACAATATAAGGCCTGGCTACTGCGGGGCCAGCAGCGCGTTGTGCAGCGCTCCTACAGGGTCCGGCAAGGCAAGGACCTTTAAGGCTGGGCCGCCCGGCAAGGAGGCCGGGCGCTGGCTTACGCCTATGGAAGGGCGTTTAGCCGGGCAGCCCGCCGCGGGCCGCAGCCGAGCCGATTGCCCTGTCAGCGCGAACCCAGCGCAGCGCCCCGCCGTGACAGGCCGGAGCGAAGCAGCTTTCTGCCGCCCCCCCGCCAACCACAACAACCCTGTTAACCGTACCAAGCAATCTTTCTCACTTCGGCGGCAGAAATGCTGCTGGAGCGAATTTTCTTACATAAAGGCGAACTCCAGTTAACAATATAAGGCCTGGCTACTGCGGGGCCAGCAGCGCGTTGTGCAGCGCTGCTACAGGGCCCGGCAAGGCAAGGACCTTTAAGGTTGGGCCGCCCGGCAAGGAGGCCGGGCGTCGGCTTACGCCTATGGAAGGGCGTTTAGCCGGGAAGCCCGCCGCGGGCCGCAGCCGAGCCGCAGACCCTGTCAGCGCGAACCCAGCGCAGCGCCCCGCCGTGACAGGCCGGAGCGAAGCAGCTTTCTGCCACCCCTATAGGTCTTCATAAATCGCCTCTGCCACATGCCTGAATATTTCAGCGGGGCTTCTTGTGCTCTCCTCGCAGAAAATTGTCACGACAGCCCTGCTGCTGTCAACCGGGACAAGGCCGGTAAACCAGCTGTAAACCTCCGCCCTGCCATCGACGTGCCTTCCCGTTTCAGCAGTGCCGGTCTTGCCTCCCAAAAAAAGGTCGCTGCTGTGCGCACTGCTGCCCGTGCCGTACTCGGTAACACCGAGCATCATAAAACGCAGCTTTCGGGCCGTCAGCGGGTCGAGCACTCTTACTTTATTGCCGGGTTCAAAGTATTCCGCCTCCTGGGTGCCGACCTGGCGGACTGCCTGGACAAGGCGCGGTTCAACGAGAAATCCCCCGTTAGCGATAACAGAAGTCATCCTGGCAACCTGCAGGGGGGTGGCCTCAACTTTTCCCTGCCCGATGGCCATAAGGGCCAGGTCTCCCAGAAAGGGCATATCCCCTGGAAAAGGAATAATTCCTGCTGCTTCCCCGCCCTGTCCGGCACCACCCAGGGGCACACCTGTTTTTTCACCAAGGCCCATTGCCCTGGCATAGCGGCAAACGACTTCTTTCCCCAGGTCGAGAGCCAGTTCAATGAATACTGCATTGCAGGAATAAGCGAACGCTTCCGCCAGGGAAATGGGCCCATGTTTTTGGTTTCGGTAGCAGCGGAATACTGTTTCCCCGACCATGATATGGCCCTGGCAGTTGAAGCTGCTGCTTAGACCGGCCTTTCCCTCGCCCAGTGCAGCTGCAGCTACCACAATTTTAAAAACAGATCCCGGGGAATAGCTCAGTATGCTTCGGTTGATAAAAGGGCTGCTGCTTAACAGCTCTTCACTTTCCATGTAAATAGATAGACTATCCTGCTTATAATTGGGCCTGCTGGCCATGGCCAGGATATCCCCGCTGTGCGGGTCCATTACCACAACCGCCCCGCGGACGATCATGCGGTCCATAATCTCTTCCACTTTTCTCTGCACCGCGCCGTCAATAGTGAGGACCAGGTCCCGGGGACCGCAGTCGGCAGGCCGGCAGGAAGGATCTCCTGCCCAAAGCCGGTATCCCACCCCTTCAACAAGCCGCTTTCTACCGTCTACAACAGCCGCCAGTGATAAAGGGCCGCTTCCCCTTAACTCCTCGTCGTAGACAAGCTCCAGCCCCACTTTACCTTCCCCATCATTGGGCCCAATATGTCCCACCAAGTGGGTAGCCAGCGCTTCGGGCCCGTAACGCCTCCTGGACTCTGCAACAATGAGCCCCCCTGCGGAAAGAGCGCCAATAAATTCCCTCTCTTTGTCATCGAGTCCGTCATCGAGGTTGCGCAGGACAATAAACGGCTTATCGGAAATGTCGGACCCGGCAATCAAACTGCCGACCATGGCCAGGTTATCCGGGCCGCTTTTTTGAAGCATATCCGGAAACACTGCCAGCACTTTTTCCTGTTCTCCACCCAAAAGCGAAAAACCGTTCCTGTCAACTATATCACCGCGGTTGAAGTCTAAAACAACATGCTGGGACCTCTGCCTCACCGCCTCTCTAACCCACCGCTCCTGTTGAAAAAGCTGCAGGTGAATAAGCCGCACCGTGAGCAGGGAACAGATCAACAAGCAGGCAATTAAAATGGCAAAAACCCTCTGCTGCCGCCTCAACCTGGCCACCGGAAGAAACACATCCTCTTTTTTTGTGCTATTATTTACCTCCAGGCCAAAAAAATACGCCTTTGAAAGGCGCGTCTTTTTGCAAATATCCGCTTAATTATTCTTTACCTGCTGCGCTGGACAACACTTTTATAGTAGTTATGTTCCTCCAGCGTTTTGCTGAAGTAGTGCCTGCCTGTCCCGTCTTCCCTGTAGACAAAATAAAGGTAATCCACCTCGGCAGGGTAAAGAGCTGCTTCCAGGGAATGGCGGCCCGGTGAAGCAATAGGCCCCGGGGGCAGGTGCGGGTAAAGGTAGGTGTTAAAAGGGGAGTCTACTTCCAGGTCCTGGTTTGTAAGGCGAGGCTTCACTTCACCGAGGGCGTACTGGACAGTGGCACATGATTGCAGAAAAGGCATCTGCTCCGACTGCAGGCGGTTGTGGAAAACAGCGGAAATAGTTTTTCTCTCTTCGTCCACCCGGGCTTCTTTCTCAATCAGTGAAGCGAGCGTGACAACCTCGTGAATGGACAGCCCCAGCTCCTCGGCTCGCATACGATGTTCCTGCGAAAAAACTTCTTCAAAGCGGGAAAGCATCATCTCAATTATTTCCCGGGGAGTTATATCCTCCTCCACTTCATAGGTATCGGGGAACAGGTAGCCCTCCAGGGAATACTTTACCCCCGGCGGAACGCTGTCAAGAAACGAAAAACGGCTTTCTTCGCCGGTATAATCAAATTTTCGACAGGCCTCCAGGAATAGTTCACTTTCTACCAGCCCTTCACGTTCCAATCTCCTGGAGATCTGCTCCACAGTAAATCCTTCCGGTATAGTAAAACGGTGCCCCTCTTTTAAAATGACCCCCTGCTGCATCGTTTCCAGTATTTCTTCAAAGGACATGTTTGTTGCCAGGAGGTAATTCCCGGCCTGCAGGTTCTCACTGTATCCCTTGTAGCGGGCATAAAGAGCAAAAGCAAGGGCATTCCTGATAACCCCCTCTTCCTCCAGGATACCGGAGATCGTACCCAGAGAGGAGTTAAGGGGGACATGCACTTCAATAATCTCGTAGTCCTGGGCCGACCCCACCGGTGCCAGCAGCCAGTTAATGCGCCATACAGCAAGAGAGGTCAAAATTATCAAACCTATCAGGGCCAGTCCCAGAAATAGAGGAATAGGTTTTACCCGGGCCATCTACAATACCTCTTATCATTAATGGGTATGTGCAATTCTATTCTTCGGCTTCTTCTTCCCCTTCTTCTTCCCCTTCTTCTTCCCCTTCTTGTTCACTTAAAAGCCTTTCATAGGCAACCTTGGCAACCTTGTGCCATTCTTCCTCATCATCGATGACGTGAAGGGTGCTTTCACCGTTATCGCCTTTTTCTACGCGAAAGATAATCGCTTCGCTTTCGCCTTCCTGGTCCTCCTCCGAGTGGGCCCCTTCTTCTCCCCCTGTCTCGCTTTCTTCTTCCATGGGAAGCAGAATAGCATAGTCGAAACCCTCTACGTTAAAATGGTCCAGCACCAGAAAATCAATTTTTTCTCCCTCTTCGTCTACGAGCGTGATAATTTCGTCACGTTCTTCCATTAACTGTCACTCCTTTTTAATCTTTTTTGCCGCTTTCAAAACGAAGATAGCTTTCCAGGATGAAAACGGCGGCCAGCTTGTCTGCCACTTTCTTCCTTTTTGCACGGCTTACATCCGCTTCCAGGAGAGTCCTGTTTGCGGCTGCCGTTGTCAGCCGCTCGTCCCAGGTCAGGACGGGGACAGAAATATTTTTCTCCAGGAAACCTTTAAAATCTAAAACCTCTTTGGCCTTTTTCCCTACCGTACCATTCATATTCAAGGGAAGCCCCATGATTCCCTTCTCGATCTCGTATTTATCCAGTAACTGGCGAATTGAGTCCAGGTCTTTTTTAAGACCGCTGCGTCTAATAACGCTTACACCCTGGGCCGTAAGGCCCAACGGGTCGCTGACGGCTACACCTATATTCTTTTCCCCCACATCCAGGCACAGTATTCGCATATCGACCCTTTCAGGCTCCAGGTTAAATAATCTTCAAGCAAAACTGGGGGCAGAATGAGCCGCAGTAGCCGCAAAAAACACAGCAGCCGGCATCCACCTCAACCTTCCCCTCTCCGGCCTGCGGCAGAGAAAGCGCCTCTTGCGGGCATTTTTCAACGCAACTGCCACAGCGGTCACAGCAGTCTTCAACCAAAAGGCGCCTTTTTTTCTGCGCCAGCCTGGCAGCAACGGCGGCCGGAACCGCGTCGCCGTCCAGGTAACAGAGGTTGGCCTGCAGCTCCTCCAGGCTGGATAACCCAATGGCAAATGAATGTACACAGGAGAGCCCCTTCACAAATTGGACACATTCTTCAGCCCTGGCTGCCAGATGCCCCCCTCCCAGTACTTTCATGGCATATACACCCACGCCCCTGTGACGGGCCCTGCCCAGCTCATGGAGCATATCCTCAAGAGAGCCGTCCTTAATACCGATGCCGTCAATATTGACAACCGGGTGGATAACATCAATGCAGCCAAAATCAATAGCCGCTCTTACAGCGGCTACAGTATGACACGAGATCCCCACCGCCCTGACAAGCCCCCTGTATTTGGCTTCCACCAAAAAGTCCAGCGCCGGCTTATGACCCTGCAGGGTCAACACCGATTCCTGCTCATGCAGCAGAAAAATAGAAACCACGTCCATGTCCAGTTCCCGGCGCGCTTCTTCAAGCGAATGCGCTGCTCCTTCGCGAGAATATACAAAGGCTTTGGTGGCAATTATGAGTTCATCTCCAATTTTTCGAGCCGCCAGGCGCAGGTAAGGGTAGTTGTTATACAGCTCCGCGGTATCCCAGAAGTTTACACCGCAGCGGTATGCTTCAGCCAGCAGCTCCGCCCCCTCTTCCGGGGCCAGGTTGACCTGGAGCGGGCTCATGGTTAGTGTGCCGAAGCAAAGCCGGGAAACAAGCAGGCCTGTATCCCCCAAAAGCCTGTATTCCACCGCTTACCTTTCTTTTTCAAGCTCGCGCAGGTAAACCCTCACCAGCTCCTCGAGCAGTTCGTCTCTCTCCAGCTGGCGGATGATACTGCGGGCATTTTTATAGCTGGTAATATAAGCGGGATCGCCGGATAAAAAGTAACCGACTAGCTGATTAATAGGGTTGTATCCTTTTTCCTTCAGCGCATCATAGACATCTTTTAACACTCGCTGAGCTTCATTGATCTCCTCTTCCGCCTTCACGGCAAACTTCATGGTTCGGTCCAAGTTACCCTTATCCATGTGCCACCTCCTGGACAGCCGTACCTTATAAATAGCCGCCTCTTCACGTCTAACCGGCCGGACAACCGGCCTGCCAATAAAGCGTTAAAACTCTAAACCTGCCCCTGCTGCTCTTTTACCAGCGCCAGCACTCTGGCAAGCGCCTTGGGGAGCTTTTCGGGATCCTTGCCTCCGGCCTGGGCCATATCAGGCCGGCCTCCGCCCCCGCCTCCAGTGATTTTGGCTACCTCTCCGATAAGGCGCCCTGCATGGTACCCCTGTTCGACAAGGTCACGGGTTACGGCCGCCGCCAGCAGCACCTTGCCGTTTGACACGGTCCCGAGCATGATTATGCCGCTGCCCATTTTGTCGCGGAGCCTATCGAGGTATTCTCTCAGGGCCTCCATGTTTTCCACTTCAACCTGCGAGCTTAATACAGGCACCCCGATAGAGTTGTCAGTTTTCTCCAGCAGATCCTGTATGCGCTGCTGGGCAAGTTTCTGTTCCAGCTGCTTTAGGCGGCGCTGCATCTCCCTGTATGACCCCAGCAAACCGTCAACTTTTTCAACAAGCATTTCCGGTGATGTCTTTATCAGAAAGGCGAGCTCTCTCAATATATTTTCCATCTCCAGGACAAATCGATAGGCATTAATGCCGGTGAGAGCCTCGATACGGCGGTGTCCGGCACCGATACCGCCCTCGTGAATAATCTTAAAAAGGCCGATTTCGCCGGTGGAGTGCACGTGGGTCCCCCCGCAAAGCTCCAGGGAATAATCACTGATGTTAACGAGCCGCACCCTGTCACCGTATTTCTCGTCGAAAAGGGCTGCCGCACCCATTCCCAGTGCTTCATCCAGGGTTGTATAAATGGTTTCCACGGCCAGGCTTTGAAGAATTTGCTCGTTGACCTTCTCTTCAACGGCCCTTAATTCCTCTTCTTCCAGGTGGGCAAAGTGGGTAAAATCAAAGCGCAGCCTCTCGTGGTCCACAAGAGAACCGGCCTGGTTGACATGATCTCCCAGCGTATCCTTTAAAGCACGGTGCAGCAGGTGTGTAGCGGTGTGGTTCCTGACTATGCCTTCCCTGCGCTCTCTATCTACTATTGCTTTAACCCTGTCTCCCTGCCGGAGTTTCCCTTCCTCGACCTTTACAATGTGTAAAACCTGTTCACCGGGGCCGGGCACCGTATTGAACACCCTTGCCGCTCCTTCCGGGCAGTACAAAACACCTGTGTCCCCAACCTGTCCGCCGCTTTCCGCATAAAAAGCGCTCCTGTCCAGGACCAGGCAGAGCTCTTTTTCGCTTTCTTCGGCCCCGTGAAGCAGCTTTCCTTCCGAAACATCCACCAAGCCGAGGATTTCCGCTTCTGCTTCCAGGGAATCGTAGCCCACAAAACGGGTCTCCATCCCTTTGACAAGGGAATAAACAGCACCGATCTCATCTTCCTGCTCCTTGCTGTAGAGGGCCAACCTAGCCCTTTCCCTCTGCTCTTCCAGGGCCCTGTTAAAGCCTTCTTCTTCCACAGAGAGCCCCCTTTCGGCCAATATCTCCCTGGTCAGGTCAATGGGAAAACCGAAAGTGTCGTAGAGCTTAAAAGCAATATCGCCGGCCAGGACCGTTTCGCCCTTATCGTGCAGCTCTTTTATATGGTCTTCAAGTATCTCCATGCCCTGGCCCAGCGTTTCCTTGAAGCGCTCCTCTTCTATTTTAATTATGCGGGTGATGTAATCCAGTCTATCTCTCAGCTCCGGGTATGTATCCCCCATCAGCTCGGCCAGCAGCGGGACTCCTTCATACAGGAAAGGGGCCTCCAGCGCGATCATCTTACCATGCCTGACCGCGCGGCGCAAAATACGCCTCAACACATAACCGCGCCCCTCGTTTGAAGGGAGCACCCCGTCACCGACCATAAAGCTGACACCGCGAAAATGCTCCGTTATGATTCGCAGGGAAACGTCCGTCTTCTCATCCATTCCGTAACGGACAGCCGCCTTTTCGGCAAAAAAATCAAGCAGCGGCCTGATAATATCTATTTCAAAAAGGGAGGAAACCCCCTGCAGCACCATGGCAAACCGTTCCAGCCCCGCACCCGTGTCTATATTCTTGTTTTCCAGCGTAGAATAAGTGCCGTCCGCCTCCTTGTTAAACTGCGTAAAAACAAGGTTCCATATCTCCAGGAAGCGGTCGCAATCACAGCCCACTTCACAGTCGGGCCGGCCGCAGCCATACTCGGGGCCGAGGTCGTAGTGTATCTCCGAGCAGGGCCCGCACGGCCCCTGCCCTATTTCCCAGAAGTTGTCTTCTTTCCCCAGCCTGTAAATCTTGGAGGCCGGAATGCCGATATGGTCCTTCCATATGTCAAAAGCCTCGTCATCGTTTTCGTAGACACTTATTAAAAGCTTTTCTTCCGGTATACCGTAGCCTTTTGTAACCAGCTCCCAGGCCCATTCAATAGATCCAACTTTGAAATAGTCGCCGAAAGAAAAATTGCCCAACATTTCAAAAAAAGTGGCATGACGCGGGGTCAATCCCACTCTTTCGATATCCGGCGTACGAACACATTTCTGGCATGTCGCTATACGTTTATGTGGAGGAACTTTTTCTCCGGTAAAATAAGGCTTCAGGGGGGCCATTCCAGCACCGATCAGTAATAACGTGGGATCTTTTTGAGGAACGAGGGAAAAACTGGGCAGCACCAGGTGATCCCGTTCCTTGAAAAAGTTCAAATACATTTCGCGAATTTCGCTACTTTTCATATTCTAGCCTCCCGTTTTTTATCAATGATAATTATATCGGCAATTTTCGAACATGTCAATTATAAGGGTAAAATCGGAGCGTCTACTATCAATGCAGGGCAAAAAAGACCGTCTTTCGCTGACAATATTAAGCTGGAGCACAATTGTGCCGTCTTCCCAAATACAACCACCCCGGGCCGGGGCCGTCTAGGCCCGGGGCTGCTTCTTTACCCTGGAATCAATTATTTTTCTTATAAGATGTTCCACCAGAGGGTAAAAATGTTTCAGCACGATACGGGCCATGGCCAAAAGGGGAATAATAAAAATGAGTCCGAAAAAACCGAGGTATTTTCCTCCCAGCAGCAGAGCAATAATTACTGTGATAGGGTGAAAGCCCAGGCTTTTACCGAAAACCTGCGGGGCAATCAGCTGGCTCTCCACCTGCTGGACGACAACAATGAGCAGTATCACCTTCCACACCAGCTCGGGCGACTGTAAGAGGGCGATAACAATTACCGGCACCGCCCCAATAACCGGTCCAAAATAAGGTATGATATTGGTGAGGGCATTGACTATTCCCAAAAAAAGCGCAAACCTGACCCCCAAAATAAGCAGGCCCACGTAAATAAGCCCGCCAACTGTTATACTGATTATGAACACCCCGCGCAGGTATGCGCCGAGGGTGTTATTGATCTCTACCAGGGCCTCTTCAACGTTGCTGCGCTGCACGGAAGGGATAAGACCCAAAAAACGGCTTTTGATCTCTGCGCCGTCCCTTAAAAAGTAATAGGCAAACAGGGGCACCAGGAAAAGGGCAAAAAGCTGGCTGAATGAAGCCAGCAGTAACTGTGAAAAGCGCTCTAAATTAATTATCAGCAGCCTCTGCAGCCCCTGTATGTTCTCGTCCAGTGCCGAGCGTATCCCTTCCGGCAGCTCTATCCGTTCATAGTCTCTTTCGACCTCCTCCAGAAAAAAAAGCACCCTCTCGGTATATTCGGGCAGGACTGAAACCAGCTCCTGGAGCTCATCAAACAGCGAGGGAAGCAGTTTAAAGCTTAACAGTACCAGCAGCGTTATAATAAAAAGATATACAGCCGCTATCCCCAGGGACCTGTTTACACCGCGCTTTTCCAAAAGGGAAACCAGTGGGCCTAAAAGATATGCGGCCAGCACAGCCAGAAACAAAGGGGTAACAATTATCCCCAGCAATCCTCCCATTTCCTGTCCCCCCGGGCACCGCCGCAGCATCTATAGTGACGTATAGCTTTTCAGTTACCCGCCGCCCAGAAATCTCTCTATCTCGTCTGCAGAAAGCAGTTCATCGTTTTGCTGGATATACTCCGCCAGTCGATGGGCTGTATCAAGATCACAGAGAGCTACCGATGTCCCTTCGGCATCCACATAAAAGAACTGCATCTCTCCCTTGCTGCAGGTAAACTCCATCAAGCATCCGGCACAATAATATGTATTGCTGCCTGTTTTGCCGGTATTGTTGCTGAGGCAGATCGGACAACAATTACTCAATGCAAGCGCTGCCCCTTTCTTTAAATAATAATCAGCAAAATTGCCTAATAGTACATATTATCCCCTCTTTTTCAAAAATAATACGGCAATTATTCAACCTCCAGGTTAACAATTGCCGCCTTTCCGCGGCTTTCGGCAACAATTCTCCGGGAAGCTGCTTCCAGCTGCCGCAGGGGCAGCACCGCTTCGATGTTGACATCGTGGCCGTAGCTGAACTGCAGCGACTGCGCCTTTTGGCACTCCAGTTCCCTGATCACCGCACCCAGGCAGTCATAGGGAACGGTAATAAGGAGCCTGCTGTAAAACTCTCTCCTGCAGGTACTGGCGGCCCTCACGGCAGCCTGGGCACTGGAACGATAAGCTCGGACAAGCCCCCCCATGCCCAGCTTTACCCCGCCAAAGTAGCGCGTCACAACCAGCACCACGTTGGTAAGCTCTTCTTTTTCCAGGACCGACAGCAGGGGGGGACCTGCCGTTCCGGCCGGTTCACCGTCATCGTCACAGCGGGCCAGTAAATCCCGGCCCCAGCCAAGCCGGTAGGCATAAACGTGGTGCGTTGCCCCGTCCAGCTCTTTTCTGACCTTATCTAGGAAAAAGTGTGCCTTTTCCTCTCCCGGGCACGGCGAAATAGAAGCCAAAAAGCGGCAGGCGCCGGCTGCATATTTCACCCTTGCCGGGGCGGCAACAGTCCTGTAGCTGTACATATTATTCCCCTTCCCTGCCCGTCAAATCCCTCCAGCGCCGCAGCCTTTCCAGGATCTCTTTTTCATAACCCTCTCCAGCCGGCCGGTAGAAGACCTTTTTTTGAAGGCCTTCCGGAAGGTACTGCTGCGGGACAAAGTGCCCCGGAAAATCGTGCGGGTACAGGTATCCGCGCCCGTGACCGAGCCTGGAGGCCCCCTTATAGCTGGCATCCCGCAGTGCCGGCGGCACCGGCCTGTTGGGATTATTCCTTACCTCCTGCAGTGCCTTTTCCACAGCGATATAGGCGGCATTGCTCTTCGGGGCGGCGGCCAGGTAAGCAGCGGCCTGGGCCAGCGGTATGCGGCCTTCCGGCAGCCCCACCTGCTGCACGGCCTGGGCGGCGGCAGCTGCCAGGCACAGTGCCCTGGGGTCGGCGTTGCCTATATCTTCGCTGGCACTGATAACGAGACGCCTGGCTATGAAAAGAGGATCTTCCCCCGCTTCCAGCATCCTGGCCAGCCAGTAAAGGGCGGCATCGGGGTCCGACCCGCGGATGGACTTGATAAATGCCGAGACTACATCGTAGTGGTAGTCCCCGCCGGGGTCATGGCGCTGGTATTTTCTCTGCAGCACATCGTGCACCTGCTCCAGTGACAGCGTATCCCCGGGGCCAGCTTTTTCATCGTTAACAAGGCCCACGACAGCCATCTCCAGGGTGTTCAGGGCCACCCGGGCATCTCCGCCGGAGGCGCCTGCCAGGTATTGAAGGGCCTGTTCGTCGATAGTGACCCTGTACCCGCCCAGCCCCCTTTCCTCGTCCTGCAGGGCTCTCTGCAGTATGCAGTTGATATCTTCATCGGAGAGGCTTTCAAATGTAAACAGGAGCATCCTGGAGACCAGGGGAGGAATAACGGAAATAAAGGGGTTTTCCGTGGTAGCGCCGATAAAATAGATCGTCCCTTCTTCCACGGCCGCCAAAAGGGCATCCTGCTGCGCCTTGTTGAAACGGTGCAGCTCATCGATGAAAAGGATCGTTTTGCGGCCCCACCCGCGCCGGTTCGCCTCGGCCTCCTCCAGCACTGCACGCACTTCTTTAACCCCCGCAGAGGCAGCGTTAAGGCGCACAAAGCTCGCCCTGGTAGTCCGGGCAATAATACGCGCCAGCGCAGTCTTGCCGCTGCCGGGCGGCCCGTAAAATATAAAAGAAGAGAGCAGGTCCCCCTCGATGGCCTTTCGCAATGGCTTACCCTCTCCCAGCAGGTGCTCCTGGCCACAAAACTCATCCAGCGAGCGCGGGGACATGCGCCTGGCCAGGGGGCTGTCTTTTTGGAGCTGCTCCCCGGAGCTGTATTCAAAAATATCCACAAAACTTCCCTCCATTTTTGAAGCACGTGATGAAGCACGGGGATGAAGCACGGGGACGGTTCTCCTGTCTCACTTTCGAGAGACACGGGGACGGTTCTCCTGTCTCACTTTCGAGAGACACGGGGAGAGACACGGGGACGGTTCTCCTGTCTCATTTCTAGACGGCCTGAAGGTAGAGGGCCCGTTCAAGCCTCATCTTCTGCAGGGCGCATGCGAGGGCATAGCATTTGCACAGATCACCGCAGATATAAAATGAACTGGCGGCGCAGCCGTAGCCGCAGAGATAGCGAGCCCAACACAGCGTGCACTCCTCTTTTCCCTGGGCACCATGATAAATATCCAGCCCGGGGCGGCGCTCCAGGACAAAAGGTTCGCTGTGCAGGTTACCCATGCTGAAGCGGCCGTCTCCGATGAACTGGTGGCAGGGATAGAGCTCTCCGTCGGACGCTACAGCGAGGTATTCAACCCCGGCACCGCACCCGCTCAGCCTCTTGTAAAGGCAGGGGCCGCTTTCAAGGTCAAGGATGAAGTGGTAGAACTGAAAGGGCCTGTTTTTTTTCT
>PWRZ01000092.1 GCA_003563385.1 Syntrophomonadaceae bacterium | reverse complement strand
TGGAGGTAATTACCTAAAGGCTTTGCTGTTTTATTAAAAGATCGTGATAATTTCGAGTAATTTCGAGCACAAAGAAAATTACTAAGAATATTTTTCGTTATTTATTCGCGAAATGCTACTGTGTTCCGAAATTTAAGATATTGTACCTAAAATTTTTATTGTGTCCCCAAATCATCCCCAAAATTTTCATTGTGTCCCGAAATTTTTGTCCGAAATTTTTGTGTCCCGAAATTTATCTCGAAATTTATCTTTCGTTAAAGAAACCTTTAACCAGGATAACAGGTGTCCCGGCGTCTGCAGAGCCGCTGACCAGGTCGGCCAGGCTGGCAATGACATCTTCCATCTGGCGGGGTGTGGTTCCTTCGGTAACCATTTCATCCTGCTTGAATTTTTTCTTTTTCAGCCCGCACAGCATTTCCTCGATTTCCTGCACCGACTTTCCTTCGGCACAGGCGGTATCGGCAAGGTACTTGTATTTTACTCCTTCGCGCATGCAGTTTTTGAAACCGTCCGTGTTGCCGAAGCTGGGCTGCGGGTCGGCCAGCTCGTATATGCCCGAGGTGGGATCCTTGTAAGCTCCGTCACCGTAAATGAGCACCTCCACTTTCTTACCCAGGTGCCGGAGGATCATTTCCTGCACTTCACCGGCAAAGCGGTCACCTTCTTTGGGGGCAAGGTTGAGCATTTCCTCTGAGGACATGTTGCTGCCCAGAAGCCCCCATTCCGACCAGGACAGGTTTGAGGGGTCGTTAAAGATATCCTGAAGGGTTATGCATTTCTGCCCCTTCTTTTTAAGTATATTACTTATTTTGGCACGGCTGTGTATGCTGGAAACAATAACAGTGGAGGGATTATATTTTATAATCATTTCAGGATCATTGGAGAAATAGATGTTCGCCCTGGCGCCCTGCTTTTCAATCATCTCCTTATAATAGAGGGGGTAATTTAACTTTGTTATCGGATGGCAGCACAGGTGGTTGACCTTTTCAAGCGGCACCAAATCCTTGTCTTCCAGTTCTTCAATATATATCTCGGAAATGATCTCGTTTCCGACCTCGTCACATGGATAAGAAAATTGCACGACTACTTCTCCCCGAGGAACTGCCCTGGCAAATCCTTTCAAAATCAAGGCAAAGCGGTTCCGGCTGGTTATGGGGAAGAGCACCCCAATAGTATCATCGGGTTTGACGGCGTGCTTTTCCCTCAGTTCCTGTGCTATATCCGCCGTAGTTATGAAGTTATCTTGAGCCCGGGCCACAATAGACTCTGTTATACAGACCACGTCGCCGTCATCGAGCAGCCGGTCCTTGTCGCATTGCTCTACAACGTCCAGGATCATGGCGGGCAGGTCGCAACCGGGCGTGATCACTCCCATTTTGATGCCAAAAGCACAGGGACCGATATAAGCTGGTATCATGTTTAATAAAGTACCTCCTTTAATATAAAACCTGGTATGAAAACCGTGTTTTAGCTCCCCGGTAAAAAAGAGAGCCCGGTAATGCCAGCAGTTATGAAATTACAAAGAAGGGCAGCGGGCAGCGGGCAGAATTTGCATTACAGGTGGCTGAACTGTTTGAGCGGGTTGCGCGCTGTTATGCCCCTCCTGGTGTCACTTTTGTGTAATACGGTTCGTCACCGGGGCTTTAAAATCCTTTAATTTGCTATTACAAATAAAGCCTCTTGGAGCAAAAATAAAGCCGCCATTTTTTCAGAGGCATCCAGGGAGAAAAGGAGAAGGGAAAGGAGAGAAGGGAGAGAAGGGAGAGGCTGGCGAATGTCAGACAGTGTCCGGTTTTTGGGCAGAGAGGCTGAGGCTTATAACTGAACCGGCTGTGCCGGCAAGGTCATCTTTCTGTAATCCCGCTTCGTTGATTAGCGTATTGAACAGCGGATCGTTGACGCAGCTTTCCCAGGGAAACGGCTGTTCACCGAGTATGTTAACGTCAATAAAGCCGGCTTTTTTTACAGCTTCAAGGTAGTCTTCTTTCTGGAGCGCTCCGGCAATACAACCGATGTATGCATCAATGGAGTTCTTAACCCTTTGCGGGAGTTCTTTCTCCAGGACTATATCTGATACCATTAATCGCCCTCCCGGTTTCAAAACCCTGAATGACTCCTTGAAGACGCGCTCCTTGTCCGGGGAGAGATTGATAACGCAGTTGGAAATAACAAGGTCAACAGAATTGTCGGCCACGGGAAGGTTTTCTATTTCTCCCAGCCTGAACTCGATATTGCTAAAGTTGCCTTTAGCAGCATTTTGGCGCCCTTTTTCAATCATTTCCGGGGTCATGTCTACACCGATAACCTTCCCCTCTGGGCCTACCCTGGCGGCAGCAAGGAAACAGTCAATACCGGCCCCGGAACCGAGGTCCAGGACGGTTTCTCCTTTATTAATGGAGGCCAGGGCAAGGGGGTTGCCGCACCCGAGCCCCAGGTCGGCACCCTGCGGTATGCCCTTAAGCTCTTCATCGGAATATCCTAAATTTCTGCTCAAAGGCGGGGCGCTGTCTCCACAGCAGGATGCCTGCGGCGGGCAGCAGGAGTTCATATTTTTTGATATTTCACCGTAGCGGTCCCGGACCGCTTTTTTAATGCTGTCTCTGTTCATTCTCAAAAACCTCCCGGGGTATTTTATTTCCATATCTGGTTTACTACCGGTCCCAAAAAGTCTTTAACCATGTTTGATAAATCATCTACCCGAACCAGGGTAATGCAGCACACATGGCCGTCTTTCTCCCAGCTGACAAGGGCGAACTTTTCACCCGGCTTTATGTTCGCCCTTTCCCTAAACTCTTTCGGTAAAACCATCTGCCCGCGCTCGTCCACGGTGACCAGCGACTCGACCTTGCAGCAGGACGATGGCGGGCAGCATTCATTTTTGTCAATTTTATCGTCCATCCAGCTCCCTCCCTTGTAACTTATATATCAGCAGTATCAGTTTATGCTGATTATACATGACATTTTAAGTTAAATCAACCCCGTTAAATCCCCGGGTGTATATAAACGGGAAGGTTAGAAATACTGAAAATGTAAAAGAAATATTTCATAATGGGGGGAACGGGTATGAGTGGGATTGCCGCCGCTTTAGGCCATATAGACAACCACTCTTTTCAGCAGATGTTGGAGAGGATCAGGCATAGAGGGCCGGAAGGCGAGCACATCTATACCAGGGGCTCAGTCCAGCTGGGAGAGGTTGGCTTTAAACGAGGACGACTAAAGGATATCGAATACAAAGGGTACGCCCTGGTGCTGGACGGGGAGCCACTTCTGAATAACAGGAAGCTTTCCAGGGAAGAGCTGCTGGATATCTACCTGGAGCGGGGCCCGCGCTTCGTTAAAGAGCTGGACGGGAAGTTTGCCCTGGTTATTTCCAACGGGGATGATATTTTTGCCACCCGTGACCTGTTTGGCATCAAACCCCTTTATTATGCCGGCAATAGGAAGAATATTTACTTTGCTTCGGAGATGAAATCGCTGTTGAAAACAGGCCATGCTGTGAACATCTTCCCGCCGGGACATTATTTTAACAGGACCGACGGTTTTGTGCGGTTTAGAGAGATACCGGCTGTTATCCCGCAGGAAAATTTGAAACTGGAAGAAGCCCCAAAAAAGCTCAAAGAGCTGGTGCTGGCCGCTGTGGAAAGGGCCCTCGACAGCAGGGAAAATAGCGGGATATTCCTGAGCGGCGGCGCGGACAGCTCCATAATAGCCGCTGCTGCAGGGCAGGTGTCCGGCAGGAAAATAGCGGCTTACGTGGCCGGGCTGGAAGGCAGCCCGGACGTGGAGAGCTCCGCAAGGGCGGCTCAATACCTCGGTATGGAACATTTTCCGTATATCTACAGCATCGAGGAGATCTTTGAAGTCCTCCCGGAGGTAATTTATTACCTGGAGTCCTTTGATGTCGAGCTGATCAACAGCTCCATTGCCAACTACTTTGTTTCCAGGCTGGCTCAGGCCCATGATACCAGGGTAATCCTTTCCGGGGAGGGCGCCGATGAGCTCTTTGGTGGTTATCACTTTTTAAAACAGTGCCGTGATGATGAAGAGCTAAATTATGAAATAAAGAAGCTATTAATGGGACTGCACAATGGGGCCTTTCAACGTGTAGACCGTATGGCCAAGGCCCACTCCCTGGAGGTGGAAATGCCTTTCCTGGATCCGGCAGTAGTTGATTTTGCCCTGAAGCTTCCCAGCCACTGGAAAATATCGGAAGACGATACTGGCAAATGGCTTTTAAGAAAAGCATTTAACGCTGATGTGCCTGCCGAGATCATCTGGAGAAGAAAGGCGCAGTTCGGCATAGGTACCGGCACTGAAAATGTCATGCACGAATACATTGAGGAAAAAGTATCTGACGAAGAGTTTCATAACGCCGGCAATGAAGGAGAGCTGGATTTTAAATCGAAAGAAGAGTATTATTACTACAGTATCTTCAAGAGGTTTTATTCCCATAAATCGGCCCTGAAAACGGTCAACCGCTGGCTTGTGTGAGATAAGCAGGTCTTTATGGAAAGCCCGTCGAAGTATTTCGAAGGTATTTTTGGACAAGCCGTGGACGAATGGGAAGGTTTAATTTTGCTAAAAAAGTTTCCTACACTAGGTTGTTGTGGGCTCGATTGCGGTTTGTGCCCGAGTTATTACACCAACGGTCCTTCAAGATGCCCGGGCTGTTGTGGGGAGGATTTTTTTAACAAACACCCTTCCTGCTCTTTTATTACCTGCTGCGTCAAGAAAAGAAACCTGGAGGTTTGTGCTGAATGCGAGGAATTCCCCTGCGACAAATTCGATAATGCGGAAGAGGGCCCTGATTTTAAGACTACCTCTAAAAGGGTTATGTATAATCAAAATTATACAAAAGAGCAGGGGCTGGACAAGTTTATAGAACAGCAGGGCAAGAGAATAAGTATACTGCAGGCCATGCTTGGACACTACAACGAGGAGAGATCCAAAACTTATTACTGCCTGGCCGCCACATTGCTCCCGCTTAACAGCTTAAACGAAGCATTGGAAAAGGTGGAACAACAAATTAAAGAGAATTCTATAAGTGAAGAAGACTTTAAGAGCAAAGCAAAGATATTAAAGGGCATTTTGAATGAAAACGCATCAGCAGAGAATGAAGAGCTTAAATTAAGAAAGAAAAAATAATGGGATACCGAGGGCCCGGAGGTTTGAATCAGGTTAACCGGGCTTTCAAAAAGGAGAATGATTTTTTTTATGGAAAGGTATGAACTGAAGCCGGATGAACTGGTGCAGGCAGCATTGAAGCTGGGTGCCGGGGCAGTTGATGCCAGGCTGATTCCCGCAAGTGATATTTTAGTTGAGGACGAACTGGCCGAGATGTGCCGGGAGCCTCGCTGCAGCAATTACGGCCTCTCAAAAAGTTGCCCGCCCCATGTTCCCGGGCCAGCTGCAATGAGAGAATGGCTGAGACACTATGAGCACGCCGTATTCATTAAAATCGATGTGCCCTCCGATCTTTTGCAAACCGATGAGCTTCAAGATATATTTAAATTACTTCATGAGATCTCTGCCGGTGTCGAAAAATTGGCTCTCGAACAGGGCTACTCCTGCGCAAAAGCCTTTGCCGGCGGCTCCTGTAAACTTATCTTTTGCCGGGACCATGAAGGCTGCCGTGTATTAACCGAGGGGGGAGAGTGCCGTAATCCCCGGTATGCTCGACCCTCGATGTCCGGCTTTGGCATAAACGTATCCAAGCTTAAAGAACTGGCCGGGTTGTCTGAAGACCGTAATACCGCTAACACCGGCACAGATACATCTACGTCAGCGTTTTACGGCCTGGTCTTGGTTGGTTAATGGAAGGGACAAAACATGATTAAAAAAGACG
The DNA here is from genome assembly GCA_003563385.1 of Syntrophomonadaceae bacterium. Lineage (GTDB taxonomy): Bacteria > Bacillota > Dethiobacteria > DTU022 > UBA8154 > CSSED11-109. The sequence continues at coordinate 281 of PWRZ01000092.1, read as the reverse complement.
GCTTCAGCATGATGGCCAGGGGTTGGAATTAAAGAAGCAGTCTTCTATGACCGCAATAATTTCGGGCAATAATTTCGGGACACGAGTGTGCCACGAACACACTGAGGAATAGATAGACGGTGTGGAGCTGTGCAGGAGATGAGGGTAGGTCCCTGTGTGCCAAGGAAGCTGAATCGAAGATGAAGGAAGGTCCTTCGGAGCCGCTATACAGGTAGAGGCTTCAAACCACCATAAGCTGCTGTGGTCAAAAGCCATGGTAGTGAGCGTTATGGAAAAGGCAG
>PWRZ01000209.1 GCA_003563385.1 Syntrophomonadaceae bacterium | reverse complement strand
TAGCGGTTACAGTGCAGACTTGTAATAGCTGCCGTAGTAGTTGATCCAGCCACAGGTGACGGGGTTGAATATCCGGGCAAGGTCTTCCAGCATCTTATCGGTGCGAAGATGCACCCTCCAGTTTCTCATCTGCTGGCTATTTTTTCTGGATGGTTCTTTGCCATCCATGCATAGAAGGCAAAAGTTGACAAGTACCCCGTCCCCCTGTCAACTGTCCCCCTGTCAACTGCATAGAAGGCAAAAGTTGACAAGTACCCCGTCCCCCCGTCCCCCTGTCACCCCCTGTCACCCCCTGTCAACCCCCCTGTCAACCGCGTCCTTGTCACCTGTCTCCCCTACAGCCTGACGTCCCCGTATTTCAAAAGCCCCTCAGCTGCACTGAGCCGGTGTACTTCTCGCACCGCTGTGCAATTCGGAAAATCTTTTCCCGGCAGTACGGCTTGGCCGAGCCCAGGGTCGGGTCAATTACGCCGGTAAGGAGCTGAAACTGCTGTAGCACGTAGCGGCGGCACCCGGTGAGCATCTGGGCGATGTTCAAAATGTCCTTCGTCGTCAGCAGGCCGGGAACTACAGTGGTGCGAAACTCGTGTTCCAGGCTGCTGCCCTTTAACAGCTCTATGGTTTCCAGGACCGCCGAAGCATCGACATCAACACCGGCAAGCAGCGGATACCGCGAGGGTGGGGCTTTTATGTCCACGGCTATGTAGTCAAGAAGCTTTTCCCTTAACAGCTCCCTGATAACATCCGGCTTGGTGCCGTTGGTATCGAGCTTGATTTTCAGCCCCATGGCCTTTACAGAAGATATGAATTCCACCAGGTTTTCCTGCAGCGTGGGTTCACCGCCCGATATACAGAGCCCGTCAAGAAAGGAAGTCCTCTCGTCAAGGAAAGCAAGCAGCTCCGCTTCAGCAACAGGCTGAAGACTCGCCGGGTTCAGTACCAGCTCCCTGTTATAACAGTACGGGCAGCGCAGGTTGCATCCCCCCACAAAAACGGTTGAACAGAGCTGCCCCGGAAAATCGATCATGCTAAACTTCTGTATACCCCTTATATCCATTGCTATCCTCCCCGCACAAAGACACACACCTGAACAGATTGACCTCTACGGACCTTTACTGAAATAATTCGCCGAAAAAAGAGCCCTTTCCTTTCTTAATTTTACAGGAAAAATGGGATCGGGTGGTGAAAAGAATAATTTAACTGCCCGCTTCAAAAGCCGGCGGTATACAAGCCCCAAAAAGCAGCCCATGCATCCGCAAACCAATAATTATTCGTTTTCAGAGGTGAGCACCCCTTGCAGATAACTTTTGTGCTTGTGCTTCTGGCAGCGGCAATGCTATTTTTTATTACCGGCTGGCTGCGCTATGATATTACCGCCCTGGGGGTGCTGCTGGCTCTCCTGGCAAGCAACACCCTGACCATTGAAGAAGGACTGGCCGGCTTCAGCAACCCGGCGGTGATAACCGTTATCGCCGTGCTCATTTTCAGCCGCGCCGTCTTCTTGACTGGCATGACCGATTTCCTCAAAAAAGGTCTGCAAAAACACTCCGATAGGCCGGCCCTGCTTATTTTGTCAATTTCTGCCCTGGCGGCGCTCATCTCCGCTTTTTTCAATAATATTGGTGCCACGGCCATGCTGCTGCCCCTTACCGTGGGTATCTGCCATAAAAAATCGATCCCCCCTTCAAAAGCACTAATTCCCCTTGCTTTCGGCTCTTTGATGGGCGGAATGCTGACCCTGATCGGCACCCCGCCGAACCTGCTGATCAGCAGCTTCATGTTAGAATATACCGGGATTCAGTTGAATATGTTCGACTTTCTCCTGGTCGGCGGCCTTTTTACCGCTGCCGGACTGCTCTTACTGTCCTTTTCGGGTAACTTCCTGCTCCCGGACCGCGGAGCTTCCCGCCCGGCGGCAGAGCGTTTTGAAATCGGCAAGTATCTCACCGAGCTGAGGTTAAAAGAAGAATTCCCCTACCTGGGAGAAAGCCTCAAGCAGGTGGAGGGCCATCTCGGCGAAGAAGTTGAAATCATTAACCTGGTGCGTGAAAGCAGGATAAACCCCCTGCAGCTGCTGCGCCACAGGGCCCGCCCGGGAGATATCCTGCTGGTAAAAATTGAACCGGACGAGCTGGAAAAAATAAAAAATATTAAAGGACTGGAAATACTCCCTGAAGACACCGAAAAAGGAGAACGCGTAGAGGAAGGCGAGATGCTGGAGGCCGTTGTTCTCCCCGACTCACCGCTGGTCGGTCTTTCCACAAAAAATAAGAGTATCCAGGAGGAAGCAGTGAAAGTGCTGGCCGTCTCCCGCCGGTCCAGCATATTTGCCCGGCGCCTGGAAAAACTGCGCTTTAAAGGCGGCGATGTGCTGCTATTAAGAGGCCAACCGGAAATGCTGGACTCTTTTTTGAAAGAAAAGAGCTGCCTGCCGCTGGCGGAAAGAGAGCTGCACCTTACTTCCTACCGCGAGCTGTTCAAGGTTATGATTATTTTCATATCCTGCCTGCTGCTGGTCACCCTTGAAATCCTGCCCCCGGCAACTGGCTTTCTGCTGGGTTCCTTCCTGACAGTGGTTACCGGTATCATCACGCCTAGACAGGCCTACCAGGCCGTGGACTGGCCCGTGGTGCTCCTTATCGCTGCTATGCTCCCGATGGGGACGGCCATGGAAAAAACGGGGGCAGCTGCCTGGATCGTTGAAACGGCCCTATCCCGCCCGGAACTGTCTTCCCCTCCCCTCATTTTGCTGGCTGTAATCATTATCACAATGGTCCTGTCCAACATTATCAACAATGCCGCAACCATCGTGCTGATGGCCCCGCTGGTCCACGAAATGGCCCGGGGCATGGCCGTGAGCCCGGCACCGCTGTTGATGGGAGCTGCCTTTGCCGCTTCGGCGGCCTTTCTTACCCCCATAGCTCACCAGTCCAACGCCCTTGTTTTAGAACCGGGAAATTACCGCTTCACCGATTATTTTAAAGCCGGCCTGCCGCTGTCGCTGCTGGCAGTGATTATCTTTTGGCTAACCGTTCCCCTGGTCTGGCCTTTTTGAACAAATTCGGGTAATATATTATTAAAAGAACCGGGGAGAAAAAAATGGAAAAGCTTAAACTTATCTACAACCCGCCGGCCGGCAGAAGCTTTGGCGGCAGGAACCTGCACAGCGTAATCAAAACAGCAGCCCTGGAGGGCTTCCGGATAGAAGTAATACCGCTAAAAAAAGAGGTCATGGAAAAAGCGCTCGCCGAAAACTCACCCGGCACCGCAGCCATTATTGTCGCCGGGGGTGACGGCATCCTTAACTGGGTTGTCAACACAATTATCAAGCTGGAAAAGGAGCAGCCTCCCCTGGCAGTACTGCCCTGGGGGACATCAAACGACTTTTTTTTACAGGTTGTTGAGGGCCAGTTTTCGGTAAAAAGGCTTTTCAACTCTATCAAGAGCGGGCGCACTGCCTCTGTCGATGTCGGCTGTGTCAACGACAGGTATTTTATTAACGTGGCCGGTTCGGGGCTGCTGGTCGATGTAGCCCACAAGACCAGTTCCAACTTGAAACAGCGGCTGGGGATGCTCGCTTATTACCTCGAGGGGGCAAAGAACCTCCCCGCATACAAACCGTTCCCCCTGTATTTAAAAAGAAATGGGAAACAGGAAAAAATAGAGGTGTTCCTTTTTTTAGTAATGAATGGTAAGGGTGCCGGCGGACTGCGCAATCTTGCTCCCATGGCCTCCCTGGACGACGGGAAATTGGATATTGTCCTGATAAAAAGCAAGTGGGTAACCGGGCTGATCTCCCTTTCATGGAAGCTGGGCAGGGGTCAGCACATAGACGACCCGCGGGTGGAATATTTCCAGGCGGAGAGCATTGAAATAGGCGGGCCCGAGGACCTGGATACCGACATCGACGGCGAACCTGGCCCTCCTTTCCCGCTCTCATTCTCCGTCCTTCCGCGCCGGTTGCAGTTTGTAGTAATGTAATTCACCAGTACAATAAAAATGAATTTCCGGTCAGCCGCCACCCTGACCGGTTTTTGCTGGACCGCGCTGAACAGCGCGGTCTATTTTTTTGCCGATAATATAACGGCTGTTTATTGATAAATGCTATTGGACAGAATAAGCGCCTTATTGTAAACTGAGTGCGGCGCTCTTGCAGAGGAATCTCCACAAACCTTGGAAAATGGAAAGCGGAAGAACCGTCCCTCTGCTCTGCGACTCCAGCGTCAATATTTCTTGCCAAAAATTAGGCAAGACTTTACGAATAATAATCTAATATAAGGGCTTGGCCCGTTGGGTGAGGGTAAATCAATGCTGCTCGACATTCATATACACACGGCCGCATATTCTCCCTGCAGCGATATCAACCTGTTTGACGCCGTATTATGTGCACAGCAGATTGGCCTCGGGGGGATCTGTGTTACCGACCACGACACCGACGCCGCCCGTCAGGAAGCGGCCCACATCTCCCGGGAAACCGGCTTCCCCATTTTTGTGGGCATGGAAGTACTCACCTATGAAGGCGACCTTCTTGTCTTCGGGCTGCCCGAACCGCCAGCTAAAATGATGCATGCCGGAGAACTGCTTGAAAAATTACAGCGCTGCGGGGGCATGGCCATAGCGGCACATCCTTTCCGGGGCAATGGTCGCGGTCTGGGAAAGCGCATTGCACGCCTGCCGGCCCTTTCCGGTGTGGAGGTATATAATGGCAGGACCGCCGAAGCAGAAAACTACAGGGCCCGTACCTTGGCTGCCGACCAGGGCCTTCCGTGCCTTGCGGGAAGCGATGCGCACCGCCTTGACGAAATCGGGCGCTGTGCCACCTATTTCCCGGGCCGTCCCGCTGACGTAGGACAACTGATAGAGGTCATACATACCAAAGCCGTATTCCCGGTCCTTAACCGGCAGCATTTCTTTTTATATAAATAGAACCTGCAACAATAAGAAATGGGGGGGCAAGCATGTTTATTAAAAAATGGAAGAAAAGAAAAAATGGGCTGATTGTTTTACTCCTTTTAACCGTCATGGCGGCCGTTATGGTCTCCGGATGTGGGGGAGTAGCCGGGCCGACAGAAAACGGGGTCGAGGAGCCCGGCGAAGAGACCGCCGAGCGGACGGCCCCCGGGAAGCCGCTACAGATCTATGCCGCTTACGGGGGGCTGCAGGAAATCATGGATGCTTTTACGCAGGACACAGGCATCCCCGTCGAGTTCATTAGTATGTCCTCGGGAGAAGTCCTCTCCAGGATGCGGGCCGAAAAGGGACGTCCCCTGGGTGACGTGTGGTTCGGAGGCGGAGTAGACAGCTTCATGGTAGCAGCGGAAGAAGGGCTGCTCGAAGCCTACGTATCTCCGGAATCAGAGTATATCGAGGAGCGCTTCAAGGACCCGGACGGCTACTGGACCGGCGTTTCCATTGTGCTGGTAACTTTTGTCGTCAATAAAGAGCTGGCCGAAGAAAGGGGCATACCGATCCCGGAAACCTGGGACGATCTGCTCGACGAACGCCTCCAAGGCGAGATACTTATGCCCAATCCCGGAATTTCGGGGACAGCTTTTACAGCCATGGCTTCTATTTTACAAAGGCTCGGCGAGGAAGAAGGCTGGGATTACCTGGCCATGCTGGACGAGAATATCCCGTACTATGCCGAGCGTGGAAGCGAACCGCCCAACAAGGCCTCCCTCGGTGAAGTGATGATCGGTATCAGCCCTGACGGGGTAAACGCCAAGAGGGAGGGGTACCCGGTGGAGGTCGTCTATCCATCCGACGGGACGGCGTGGTGGCATTCTCCAGTTGCTATCATTGCCGGAACCCCAAACCTGGAGGCGGCCAAAGAGTTTGTAGATTGGACGCTGACAGAACGGGGGCAGGAAATACTGGCCTTTAACAGCCCCCGCCCATCAACACGGCCCGGCGCACCCATTCCTGACGACGTGCCTTCGCTGGAGACACTGAACCTGGTAGATTACAACTTTGAGCGTGCAGCAAGAGAAAGGGATGCTATTGTCGACAAATGGCAGCTAAACTTAGCCAAATAACGGCAGAAGCCCGGGACAGTATTTTCAGGGGAATGGGCATGCTCATTCCCCTTTCACTGCTTGTATTCATTTTATACCCCTTCTTCAGGGTATTCCTGTCCAGCCTTGGGGTACCGGGACCATTTACCCTGCAGTACTACAGCCAGGTCTTCTTTTCACCGAAAGTTATCCTTGTCTGGAACACCCTGCTGGTGTCGGTGCCCTCCAGCCTGCTGGCAACGGCCCTGGGACTTTTGCTGGCCCTTTTGGTAGTGCGAAGCGGGCTTCCGGGACGCGGTTTTTTCAACCTCTTTGCCATTTTCAATATTATATCGCCGCCCTTTGTATCGGCCCTTTCCTTTATCATGTTGTTCGGGCGAAGGGGCCTGATCACCCGGGACCTGCTCGGCCTGGATGTGCAGCTTTTCGGCTGGGAGAGCATCGTGGTGTTGCAGGCATTCGGCCATGCCAGCGTGGCCTACCTGGTTATCGCCACCCTACTCAGCCGCATGGACCGCGAGCTGGAAAACGCGGCCCGGGACCTGGGGGCCTCCGAGAGCCGGGTATTTTTTAGCGTCACCCTTCCCCTGCTTACCCCGGGGTTGACGGCCGCTTTTGTGCTCTCCTTTACCCTTTCCCTGGCCGATTTCGGCACTCCCCTGCTGGTAGGCGGCGGGTTCAGGGTCCTGGCCAGCGAGGCGTATCTTCAGGTAATCGGGCAGTACAACATGGCCCTTGCCGCCGCGCTCTGCGTGCTGCTCCTGCTGCCCTGCCTGGCCGTCTTCCGGCTGGAAAAGCTAATACTCGGAGAGCGCTCTTTCCTTTCCGAAGCACCGGTGCAGGCAATCGGCAGCCGTAAAAAGGAGGTATCGTCGAGGGGGTTTCACCCCCTGGTCACGGCGCTGCTGCTCTTTATTGCCCTGCTTTTCATAATGTTCTCCCTCTCTATATTTTTGACCATAGTGACGGGAGCATTTACCAACATATGGGGTTACGACTACACGTTGAGCCTGAAGCATTTTGAGGCCATTTGGGGGCAGGGGTTGAAAAGCGTCCGCAACAGTATCACTTTTGCCCTGTGGGTTGCCCTGTGCGGCCCCATGGTGGGCATAGTAACGGCGTATTACCTGGCCGGCAGGCGTGGCTCTGCGGCCCGCTTCCTGGAGTTTACGGCCATACTGCCTTTTGTAATCCCGGGGCCTTTCCTGGGAATCAGCTACGTGCTGTCCTTCCACCGCCCTCCGCTGGTGCTTACCGGCACAGCTTTGATTATTATTCTGCTGTGTATATTCAGGGAGCTGCCCATCAGCTTCAAGGCCGCTCAGGCCGTACTCCGGCAGGTCAGCGAAAACTTGGCCATGGCTTCGCTGGACCTTGGAGCAAATCACAGGCAGACATTTACGAGGATATTCCTCCCCCTGACGGCGCCGGCCTACCGGGTGGGGATGATACACGCCTTTATCCATGTAATGACCACTATCGGGGCGATCATTTTTTTGATCACACCCCGCTACAAGGTGGCCACCTTTGAAATATTCGATGCCACCAACCGGGGCAGCCTGGGGCAGGGGGCGGCATTTGCCCTTTTATTGATTGTTTTGACGGTTGCTGGGCTGGTAATCCTTAACCTGGCCTGGAAGATCCCCTCATTCCGGCACAGGCACAAGGAGCGTCTTCAAAAATGGAACTTTACCTGGAAAACATCAAAAAAAGCTACAACGGCACCAGGGCGGTAGACGGGGTAACTTTGGCGGTGCCCTCCGGCAAAATACTGGCCCTGGTAGGCCCGAGCGGCTGCGGTAAAACGACCCTTCTGCGTGTCGCCGCCGGGCTGGTGGAACCGGACAGCGGAAAAACAGTGATCGACGGTAGGGATATATCGGGACAGCCGCCGTACCGGCGGCCGACAGCCACGGTGTTCCAGAATTATGCCCTTTTCCCGCACCTCAACGTCTATGATAACGTGGCCTACGGACTAAAAGCGCGTCGCCTGCAGAAAAAGGAGATCGGGGAAAAGGTGAGAGAAATTCTCTCCCTGATGAGGATCACGGAGCTGTCCGGTAGAAAAATCAACGAGCTGAGCGGGGGGCAGCAGCAGCGCGTGGCGTTGGCCCGGTCGCTGGTGGTCAACCCGCAGGTGCTGCTCTTTGACGAGCCGTTAAGCAGCCTGGACGCCCGGCTGCGGGTGGAAATGCGCGAGGAGATAAAACGGCTGCAGCAGAAGACCGGCATTACTTCCATCTACGTTACCCACGACCAGGAGGAGGCACTGGCCATCGCCCACCAGGTAGCCGTAATGCGCGAGGGGAAAATCGAACAGGTCGGCTCCCCGCGGGATATCTACTGCAGCCCGCAAACACCGTTCGTGGCGGGGTTCATCGGCTGGGGAAATCTTCTGGAAGCGCAGCTGACCGGGCACGCCGGCAAGCGCCCCCTGCTTCGATTTTGGGGAGAGGAAGTTTCGCTGCCCGCTTCCCTCAAGGAGAACCCGGGGGACGGTTCAACGATACAGGTATTTTTCCGCCCCGAACAGGTCCTGCCTTCATCAAACGGGGCCTGGAAGGGGTTGATCCGCCAGGTTACCTTCCTGGGATACCTGGTCCGCTACTTCTTCGAAGTAGAAGCGGAGCCGGACCGTTACCATGTCATGGATCTCCCCATGGAGCAGGCCCACTACGAGGCGGGGGACAGCGTGCCGGTACATGTACCTCCGGAGGCGCTCATCGTTTACCACAACGGCAGGCGCCTGCTCTAACCAAACAACCAGTCGGGCAGAGAGCGGGCCTGGAACGGCCGGGCCGGGGCAATTGAACGAAATGATAGCTTCATTACAGGGGAGAGACAACAATGCCTCAAAATAAGGACCGGGCTCACAACGAGCCTTTCATCAGGGTAATAAATATCCGGAAATCTTTCGGCAGCGTGGTCGCCCTCGACGGTGTCAACCTGGACTTTTACCGCGGCGAAGTGACTGCCATAGTCGGCGACAACGGGGCCGGCAAATCGACCCTCATAAAGGTTATCTCCGGTGTCCTGTCACCGGACGGGGGAAAGCTTATCGTAAACAGAAAAAGCTATAACTTCCTTACCCCATCACAGGCCATTGAGCTGGGCATTTCCACGGTATACCAGGATCTGGCCCTCGTGGACTGCCGGGACGTGGCCACCAATATATTCCTGGGCCAGGAACCCCTTAAGGCGGGCCTGTTTGTGGACAAGAAGAAAATGAACCGTGAGAGCGAAAAGTTGTTGAACAGGTTAAAAGTGCACATTCCCTCCGTGACCACCGCGGTTGAATTCCTATCAGGGGGCCAGAGGCAGGGGGTCGCGGTAGCAAGAAGCATCAACCAGCGGGGCAAAATGATTATATTTGACGAGCCCACCGCCGCAATGGGCGTGAAAGAATCGGCCAGGGTGCTGGAACTGATCCGCAGCCTCGGCAGTGACGGGTTTGCCGTAGTGGTTATCAGCCACAACCTGCACCATGTTTTCAGCATATCAAACCGCATCTGCGTGCTCAGGAACGGGCGCATGGCCGGAGATTTCCGGGCCGAAAGAACCAGTCCCAATGAAATCGTCGGCTATATTACGGGGACAAACGAGTTAAACACCGAAGTGGTGAAAAGGGGTATCTTCAATCATGCATGAAAGCACTCTGGAAGAGCGGGCTAAAGTTAAGCGCGCTCTGGGCAATATTTCCCCGCAGCTGCTCCTTATCATAATTTTGACAACCATGGTGATATCACTCAGCTTATCATCTCCTTTTTTCCTTACCTGGAGCAATCTTCGGAATATTTTCGACCACAGTTCGCTATACATCATTCTGGCCATAGGGATGACTTTCGTTATCTCCTCCGGCGGAATCGACCTCTCCGTAGGGGGAGTTGCGGCGCTGAGCGGTGTATGCATGGCCGTGGCCATGAAAAGCGGGCTGGGAGTAGGAGCAGCCATAGCCGTCGGACTGCTGGCCGGGGGGATGATCGGAGCCGCCAATGGAGCTGTCATCTCCAGGCTCAAAATTAATCCCTTCATTGTAACTCTCGGGTTCATGTCCGTTTCCAGGGGGCTGGCGCTGATCATTACCGGCGGCATACCGATATACGGCTTCCCCAGGGCTTTTACCTGGTTTGGAAGTGGCCATGTGGGGCCGCTGAACCCGCCAATGCTCATAGCCGCTTTTATTGCAGCGGCAGCAGCGCTGGCCCTGAACAGGACCAGGTTCGGTTACTATACCCTCGCCTTGGGCGGTAACGAGGAAGCCCTGCGCCGCAGCGGCGTGTCCACCCGTTTTTTTAAAACGGCCGTCTATATTTTATGCGGCACAACGGCAGCGCTGTGCGGTCTCATCGTTACTTCCAGGCTAAACACCGCCGAGCCTCTTGCCGGGTGGATGCTGGAGATGGACTCCATCGCAGCGGTAGTCCTGGGGGGAACGAGCATGAAAGGTGGAAGGGGCAGCATCACCGGAACTGTGATCGCCTGCCTTCTCCTGGGAGTGCTCCGCAACGGGCTGGTTATCCTCAGCATACCGGCCTACTACCAGCAGCTGCTGATCGGGATCATCATTCTTACGGCAGTGGTCTTTGCCGAGGTCAGGCCCAGAAAGGCCTTGGTAATATAAAAAAATAAAAAAAGGGGTGCAACTGAATGAAGGTGAAATGGAAAGAAGTGCTTGCCCTGTTGCTGCTCGTCATGATGGCAGCTGCAGCGGCAGGGTGCGGCGCTCCGGCAGGAGCGCCGGCGGAGGATCCTGGGGACCAGGAAGCGACAACGGAAATTGAAGCGGAAAAGGAGGCTGAGGACAAGGATACAGCCGGGACAGACGACATGAATCCCAGGGCCAGGGAGATGGAGCAGGCCTTAATGGAGCAGCTTGCCCCTCCTCCCGAGCTTAAAGGCGGGGAAAATATCGGAGTGCTCATAATTACACTGGCCAACCCTTTTTGGGTCTCCATGAAGGAAGGCTACGAGCTGGCGGGCGATGAACTGGGCATAGATGTTACTGTGATGGCCGCTCCTACCGAGGGGGACACAAAGTCCCAGCTGGAAACCCTGGACAGCATGGTGGCAAGAGATTATGACGCCATCGTCGCTTCCCCCATCGAGCCCTACAACCTGGTGCCGGGGATAGCGAAGGCAAATGAGAAGGGCATAAAAGTGATCAACTTAGGCCCTCCCATCAGCGTGGAGGCGCTTGAGGAAGCCGGGGGCTGGCTGGACGGCAGGATCACCGTAGATTTTGAAGAACAGGGCGCCATGGCGGCAGAACATATCGTCGAAAAGCTGGGGGAAAAAGGCGGTAAAGTGGCCATTATTCAGGGCATACTGGGCGCCGGTCAAAGCGAGGGCAGAACAGCCGGGGCCAGGAATGTATTCGAGGCTGCAGACAACGTTGACATAGTCAGCATCCAGCCTGGCAACTGGGACCGCAATACCGCTTACAACGTAGCTTCCAACATTGTCCAGGCCCATCCCAACATCAGCGCCCTTTTCGCGTGCAACGATGTTATGGCCCTGGCAGCAGCGGACGCCCTGGAGGCGGCCGGTAAGCGCGAAGGGGTAATTATTATGGGGGTCGATTTTATCCCTGAGGCACACGAGGCCATTAAAGAAGGGAAGCTTGACGGAAGCGTCGCCTATTCCATCCGGGTCTATTCCAAGGCGGCCCTCATACTGGCCCTGAAAGTGGTGCAGGGTCATGATATTCCCGACAAAGTTTTTTCGCCGCTGGCCCTTGTGAGCAGGGAAAACGTGGCTGAATTTGAGGGGTGGGAGTAATAGGTAGTTTCCCGGCAGAAACACCGTAAAAAAGGCCGTCCCGTGGTAGTGTAGATTTTGGGGCGGCCCTTTTTTTTAATGAACCTTCTTGGAAAACGTTTTTATTTTTCTATCTTTTTAACTGCCGCCAAAAATGCCCGCGAGCCGGGGAAACCGGACACAGGGTCAAGGTTTTCACCGTCCGTCAGCAGGTTTGCATTGGCCTGCTCCCAGCCATGCGGGATAAAGGCGGTCTCAGGATGGATACGGTTATTAATCCTGGCCTTAATTTTTATGCAGCCACGAGGCGACTGCACTATTACTGTCTCCCCGTCAGCTATATCAAGCTGCCTCGCCTTTTGGCCGTGTATTTCGACATACGGTTCTGGAGACAGCCTGCACAGTGAAGGATTATTGCGGAAACGGGAATGCATGTAGACTGTTTCCCTGCTACCGGTGCTGGCTATAAAAGGATATGAACGGGACCTCTCCGGCTTTGAAAGGGGACTCTCATACGGTTCTACATAGCCAGGCAGAGCGTCGTAACCGCTTTCCGCCAGCTCACCGGAGTATATCTCCACCTTTCCGGAGCGCGTATTAAAGCCCCTGCTTTCGTATTTTTTCTCTTTCAGGGCGGCAAACCGGTACCCATCCGGTGCTCGTGCTATCCTTTCAAAAGTCAACCGCGGTTTTTTTAGCCTGTAGCTGTAGTACTGCTCACTTGTTTCCCAGGGAAAATAGGGGGAATAACCGAGTCTTTTTATCAGCCCCTGGAACAGCTCCCAGTCTGTAACAGTGCCTTGCTCGACTACTGCCCTTGCGGCCAGCCCCACCCTCGGTATGCCGTGATGGGAGGAAATCTCCCACAATTCATTTTCACTCCAGAACGGTGTAGTGGGCAGAACAATATCGGCCAACTCTGCTGTTGCGGTCATGAAATGGTCCACTACCGCCAGAAATTCCAGTTTTCGGAGGGCTTCCACCACTCTGGCCGTACCGGGCCAAGTCAGCACGGGGTTGCTCCCCGCCACCAGTATGCCTTTAAGCGGGTACGGTTCTCCTTTCAGCACAGCCTTATGGAATATATTGGCCTGGGCACAGTGGTACCGGTAAAACAAGGGGTACTCTTTTTCACCGATGCCCGGTTTCTTGTTCTCTTTTTTTCGAGTATATTCAAGCGGGGTTAACCCCAAGAGCGGAGGGAACAAAGCCCCCCCTGGAATATCGAGGTTTGAGGTTACGGCCTGCAGTATGGAAATGGCCCGTAATGTTTGGAAACCGTTCGTCTGCAGTTCCAGGGCTATGCCGGGGGAAATACAGGCAGGGCCGCTTCCGGCATATAGGTAAGCGGCTCTTTTAATGCTGTCCGCATCTACGGAGGTTATTTTTTGGATATTTTCAGGAGTGTATTCCCGCACAAGTTTAACCAGTTTGTCAAACCCAATCGTCCACCGGCGCACAAACTGCTCGTCGTAAAGTCGTTCGTTTATGATAACGTTGAGCATACCGAGTGCAAGGGCACCGTCTGAGCCGGGCCTTACCGGCAAATGAATATCGGCTCTCCCGGCAAAAAAAGTTCTGCGCGGATCGATAACTATCAGCCGGGCGCCATTATTGATGGAGTCCAATATCTTCCTGGCCGCCGGCTTGAGCGAGCTGGCCGGGTTGGAGCCCCATAGAACGATGCAGCTGCTGTTTTTATAATCGGGTACAGGGCAGGCGCCAAAAGTGACAGTAGCGGCAATTTCTTTAGACAGATGACAGTGGCTCCCGCACGTAGAAAAATTGCTGCCAAAGACCCCGGCAAACGCTTTTATGTAATGGTTAATATCTTTCCTGACCAGCGCATGTCCGATGTGGAAGGCTATGCTCTCGGCCCCGTGTCCTGTTTTTAAAGCTGCCAGCCTCTCCGCCGTTATATCGAGCGCATCATCCCAGGAAATTTCGCTCCACCTGCCCCTCTCGTCTTTTTTTAAGGGGCGTTTCAGGCGCTCCTTTGAATGATAAAGCTCCGCTGCCGCTTTTCCCTTGGGACAGAGCCGACCCCCGCTGTAGGGGTGGGTTTTGCGGCCCGACACCGCCGCGATGCGCCCGGCTTCAAGCACAATATCGAGCCCGCAAAAAGCATTGCAAATGCCGCAGACGGTTTCAACTACATGCTTCACTCTTTAGAAACCTGCCTTAAACTTTTAATTGCAGCGTTTTTAATCCATCTCCCCGGCCAGCAGCGCCGCCCCGGCAGCACCGCTGAAGAGGCAGTCATCAGCCACCGTTACGCTCCAACGCAGCTCCTCCTGCAGCGCCCTGTACACTCCACGGTTTAAAGCTACTCCACCACTGAGGACAACCCTTTCCCTTACCCCCAGCCTCCGGGCCATGGCCGCTACCCGCCGGCCCACCGACCGGTGCAGCCCGGCGATTATTCCACCCCTGGAAATACCGCAGGCAAGCAGCCCGACTATTTCGGACTCCGCAAAGACGGTACACATGCTGTTGATGGTTACATCCTGGGAGGGGTCTTCCGCTTCTCCCAGCTCGCCGATATCCATATCCAGTGCCGCTGCCATCACCTGCAGGAAGCGGCCCGTGCCGGCAGCGCACTTGTCGTTCATAGCAAAATTGAGCACCTTTCCGCCCCGGCCAATACTGATAACCTTGCTGTCCTGGCCACCGATGTCTATGACGGTCCCGGCGTCGGGGTAGGCTGCAGCCACCCCTCGTGCATGGCAGCTTATCTCCGTGACGGTCCTGTCCGCCTCCCTCAGGGCCACCCTGCCGTAGCCGGTGGCCACCACCCGCTTTACATCGGAGCGCCGCAGGCCGGACTGCCTGAGAAGCCCTTCGATGAGGTTTTTTCCTGTCTCCCCCGGGCTCCAGCCGGTGGGCAGCAGCAGCCTGTGCCGGCTCTCCCCGGTGAGAAGCACTCCCTTGGCGGCCACGGAGCCAATGTCAAGGCCGATAAAAACCATTACCGTGCCATCTCCAGCAGCGCCTCTATCCTGACCTTGAGGGCTTCCCGGTCCGAAGCGGAATAATCGGTCTCCAGGTGCAGGTAGGGCAGTCCCTTCTCCGCGGCCAGCCTCTCCACGGCATAGGCTTCAATGTTGTACGTGTGGCAGGCCTGCCATGTCAGGTCCACCACGGCACAGGGATTAAAATCGGCGATCATGCGCTCCAGCAGCTCCAGCCGGTACTGGTTGGGACTCATACAGGAACAGGGTATCCGGATATACTTGTGCGCCAGCGCTACAATGGGGTCGTCATGCTCCCTGCCTGTCTCCAGCTCCAAGGTCTTGTAACCGGTACAGTTTTCCATGGCCACGACGGCCCCGCCCTTTTCCTCCACCAGGCGCACCACTTTCTCGCTTCCCAGTCCCACGGGACAGCCGGTCAGCAGCACACGTGGCCTTGACCATTGGGGGACAGAGGTCGCTTCTCGTCCGGGGCCGGGGCAGCAGCACGATTTACCCGCCGCTGCCTGGAACTGCCGCTCCACAAGAGCCTCCTTTAAGCGGACGAGCATATCGACAACCCCGCTGCGATCGGCGCTGAATCCTTTCGACCAGACCACCGCCAGAAGCTCCAGGCCGTTGAGCGCAGGCGGGTCCTGACGGTTGAGGTCACAGATCTCCTTTACCGCCCTGGTCTCACGGTTGACCAAGTCAATGGCCTCCCACAGGGCCTCGTCGCTTATGCCAGCACACAGCTCCCTCTCCAGCCGCGCGCGCAGGCGCCTAATCTCATCCACCCAGAGCTGAAAATATAACCCGTCCCCCTTGAGATTCGGGAGCTGCATCACGTGGACGGGCTTTAATTCCCCCATGATTTCAAACATTTTCTTCTTACCGTCACAGGTAGTCTCCCCAACAATCAAGTCCGAGAAGAAGAAAAAGGGGCAGGTATCAGTAACGGCAAAGCCGTATGACGACTTGATTAGCGGGCATAGGTTGCGCGGGAGGGTTTCCTCCGCGGCGGCAATGGGCTCGTCCCTCGTCCCGCAGAGTCCCACCGGTATGGCCCCGGCGGCGATGACCAGTTCGTTGGGGCAGAAAGTGCAGTAAATCCCGACCACCTTGCGGCCCTGCTCCTTAAGCTCTTTAATTTTAATAACATTTTTTTCCCTTATGGCCCAAAAATCCTCCAACAACTCGGTTAACATATTTATCTCTTCCCCTTTGTTAGGAAATAGAAGCATGGAAGCATGGGGACGTAAGCATGGGCGTAAGCATGTGGACGGTTCGTGCTTCCCGCCGAATCATAGGGGAAGCATAGGGACGGTTCTCGTGCCTCCTGCTTCCTTTCTATTTCTTGTCAAATAGCTTCCAGGTGCTGCCATTTTCATCCGAGAAGCAGTGCTCTCTACAGTTTTTGCTTTACAAAGATCTTTTTCCGCCAGACCTTCCATAAGTTCTTAGCAGCAATTTTGGTATGAGAAACAATCTTCACAGGGTAATGCATTTGGATGCCGACGTGATCGACTCGACCGTATCGTACATGTTGGTGACCTGGCCTACGGCCAGCTTCTCCTTCAACTGGTAATAATCCAGGCAGGTGCCGCAGGAATAGAGCTCCACGCCCGCCAGGGCCATCTCCTGCAGCTCGCCGAGCAGGGGGCTGCCTTCAGTGGTAAGGAAAACCCCGCCGTTGATGAAGAACATTTTGGCGGGCAGAAAACCGCTTTCTTTGAGAGTGTACATAAATCCGCGCATCAGGATCGCGCCCAGCTCCTCGCTGCCGCTTCCAAGCGTCGCCGAAGTGACCGCCACAACAGTCCCCCGCTGCAGTTTCCCGGGAGAGCAGGAGCAGTCTTCACCGGCCGGTTCCGCAGGTGGTTCTGATCCGGGCACGACCATCTCAGCACCCGCTTCCACCGCTCTTACTGCACCGCTGATGGAAATAAGGATGCCCTGTTCCGTTTTTTCCGCCGTTACCCTGCAGCCGGCGCTTTCGGCAAGCCGGGTGACGTTCTCGGCGGCGATGTCGTTATCGACTATCGATACGAGATTAATCTCCCCCGATTCCCCTGCAGCAAGCTCATGGAGCGCCTTCCTGGTATTGATAACCGGCTGGGGGCAGGACAGTCCCCTGTTGTCAATTACCTTCATTGTGGACATTACCGGGCCTGGTTTCTTCCTCTTCATTTGAGCGTAGAATCAGTGTGTCAGGAGAGTACTATTGGAAACAGTATATGAGTTTAGCAGCACCTTGCAACTTTCATCCGTTGTCAAGATTTTATGATGTCCTAACCTGGACAAGCCAGTGACAACCAGCATTGGGGAACTGTAAGCGAAGCTGCGGAAGCGCCAGAACCGCGTCCCCCTGCTTTGCGACTTCCGGCGTCAATATTTCTTGCCAAAATTACACAAGGCTTTACGGATAAGGGTCCAACAGTTCCTTCCTGTGGTACCGCCCAAAACCAGGCTTTACACCTCCTTTTTCTTATTCCTTTACCGCTAATTATTTCCTCTTTAGCATATCAAAAGAGCATTTCTATGCCCAATAGGTAATTTTAATAATTACATCCGCGCAGATACAAAAAGTATATAGATAAAATAAGCTCCCCGGCACAATCAAACGGCCTCTTGGTTATAAAAAAAATTAATCTGTGGAGCAGGAATTGGCTTCTCTTTGGTTAATATAATAATGTGCTGGCGTAGCACTATAATATATTTTGTGTTACATCATTTTACTTAACACCAGGGTTATTAGACCTGGTCAGGAACTGCCCAAACAATAGCGCAAGAGCTTTATTTACAAAACATTGACATGCGCTGACGCTCCAAACAGTATATCAAGTGATCGACCCAAAAATAAAGCGCCAAATGTTTCCTTTACATTTTAACTTCCGGCACACGCGGCGGTGCCCACCTGGAAGGGGGTTTCCTTAAAATGTTCACAAAAACAAGCTCGATGGCAATGCC
This sequence comes from Syntrophomonadaceae bacterium, assembly GCA_003563385.1. Lineage (GTDB taxonomy): Bacteria > Bacillota > Dethiobacteria > DTU022 > UBA8154 > CSSED11-109. Next base: position 3,070 of record PWRZ01000209.1, on the reverse strand, counting down.
TCCATTGGTACTGGCAATGGTCCTGGTCCTGCTCCTGGCAGCCGGGGGAACGGCCTTTGCCCACCGCATGCTCATCGAACGGGTAGAAAGCGGGCTTATACAGGTGCGCTATGACGACGGCACCAGAGCAGGATTGGCCGGTGTTACCCTCTACGACGGTGAGGGTAATATTATTGCAGAAGGTCCTGCAGATGAAGAAGGATTCTTCCACTACGATCCCGTTAAAAGGCCCAATAGAATAGTAGCCGACGACGGTATGGGACACCGCGCCCGCTGGATGGAAGGTGAAATTGACAGGAGGGAGGCGGTACCGAGGTGGCAGCGGGTCCTGCTGGGAGTGTCCGTATTCGTATTTATTGCAGCGCTGGCCAACTATTTCATGAGAAAAAAACACAGCATTGAAACATGACTCCGGGGTGCAGGTACCTTTTGGTAACACTGCAGCAGTTGTAACTATCATTTCTTTTTTACACTTAACACAACCTGGACAAGCCAGTGTCGGGGAACTGTAGAGCGAACCTGCGGGAACAACAGAAACATCCCCCTGCTTTGCGACCTCCGGCGTCAATATTTCTTGCCAAAATTAGGCAACACTTTACGGATAAGGGCCTGATATGCTTCTTTTGAGCAATAACTATCGTGAACGTTAGCTGTTTTTTTAAAAAAAGAGGTATTACAAATTTTATTAATGTAACACGGGGAGGCGATCTTTAATGATCAGAAAAAGAAAAAGCTTACTATTGTGCGTGCTGCTGCTCTGTGTGCTCGCTTTGTGGAGCGGGACGGCATCGGCCCACGAGCTGTGGATCGAGGTCACCGAAGAGCCGCAGGCGGAAGAGCTGAAGGTGGAGGTTTTATGGGGTCATATCAGAGATTACTTGGATAGGGCCAGCCACGAGGATTATCGGCTGTTCATGCGGTGGCCCTCCGGGCAGGTGGATGAACTGCCCCTGGAGGGAATAGGAGTGCAGGCCCGGACGTTTGTAGCGCCCGATGAAGAGGGGGAATACGTCTTTTGGGCAAAAAGAGAAGCGGGCACTTACACCCCTGGGGACGGGATAACTACTCTCAGCGTGCAGTCGGCCAAGACCGTTTACCAGCACGGGCAGGGCGGCGGAACGGCGGCAGAGCCGGTGCAAATGCACATAGAAATGGTGCCCCAAACCGATTTAAGCGCCTTTTCAGGAGGCACTTTTAAAGGAACTGTTCTCCTGGAAGAAGAACCGGCCGCCGGAGCTGCCATCAGCGCCTACGGCCCGGGTGGAGAAATACTGGAGAGTGTAAGCGAGACAGACGGCTCTTTCGATCTGCAGCTCGATACTTCGGGCACCTGGCTGCTGAAAGCTAACATCACAACCGAAGAAGAAGGCAGCCATGACGGCCAGGACTACGGCCGGGTCAGCCGTACCACCACGCTGCTCACAAATGTCCAGGAGGAGCGGCCGGCCGAGGCACCCGCCGCTGAGCAGGCAGCCGGGGCTACCTCGATGCCGGCCATGATCGTCCCTTTTATTATCGGCCTTCTCCTTGGCGGTGCCGGAACGCTATTCTTTACCTCCAGGAAAAAGAATTGAGGAGAACCTGAAGGAATTATTTGGTATCTAAAATAAATCCTACCCGACACCGGGCCAATAAAAAAAGCTCCACTAAACTCATATAGTGGGGCTTTTTATTTTGAGCAACAGGTGAGCTTTTTCAGCGACCCCTTTCTTCCTTTAACTCATCTACCCGGTCCAGGTAAAAATCGGTCAGCGACTCGGCGATCTCCTCGGTATTCCCCTCGCTGTAAATACGGTAGGCCGGCCTTTCCGGGTCCGGAAGTATAAGGGCCCACCCCTCGGGGTAGGAAACCTTAAGGCCGTCGATCATTTCAATCTGCTCCCTGGGGGTTTCCTCTACCAGCCTGCGCATGATCCTCCCCTTTTGTCCCCATGAACACGAAATTTCCTTCTTTTCCATGTAAAAGGACGGTATTTCGGCCAGCACTTCACAAAGGGATTTTTTTTGGGCGGCCAGAAAGTCAAGCAGCTCCAGCAGTGCCTTTAACCCGTCAAAAGAAAGCGGCAGCATGTGAATACCGTTATGCTTGCAGGCTTCCATGAGAAAACGCGGAGATGTCTTGGTGCGGATTACACGGCCCCGGTAACGCCCGGCCAGTTCCTCGTGGACGCGGGAGGCGGTTACGGGAACTGCAACTGAACCGAGACGGCGGTGCCGGAGCTGCAAAAGCGTAAAAATAGCTTCCAGCATCTCCCCCGCCGCCAGACTTCCTTCTCCCGATGCCTGCAGCATCTTCTCCCCGCAGGAACAGAACACTGCCCCCAGGTGTGCCCCGTAATCCGTGACAGCATCTTTCAGCGACTGTTGAAGATAGTCTTCCGAGAGGGTCTCAGGAGTGACGATAGCGGGAACCTCAAGAAAATGGACCCTGCAGCCCAGCTCCTTTAACAAGCCCGGGAAAAACCGCATGGGGAAGGAGGAGGGGCAGCCGAGGACAACCCGAAAATCCATCTTCCTGATTACTTCGGCATCCAAGTCGGAAAGAAGATAGTCCCGGTAGCGCTCCACCACTTGACCTTCACTTTGTACGGATTTTACATGGTCCGATGAAACGCGGGCAAAGTCATCGCGCCAGTAAAGCTGTTCCGCTTTTCTTTCCTCTCCCCGGGAAAGATTCATTCCATCCTTATCAAAAAAGCGGAGGCAGTGGCTGCCGTTGCCATCGCTAATGTTCTGAACATAAGCCCCTCCCGCAGCGCCATACCAGGATGCTCCCAGGCGGGCAACCGGCACGGTAATATCCCCGAGGTCCAGCACATGAAGGCCCGATGTAAGCAGCCCTACCTGCAGGGCCTTTTTTAACATTTGGGAGGAGCTGTCCCCGTCGCTGGCGGTAACGACCCGCGCTCCACGACCCTGGATGGAGCCAAAAGCGGCACCCAGCTTCATGATCATTTCGGCGGAGAGGTCCCGGTTTAACTCCCCCTTGACACCGTCAAAGCCAAACAGGGATTTACTGGAACAGCCGCTCCAGACAAGGTTTTCACTTACAGTGGTGCCGCTTTCTACC
>PWRZ01000038.1 GCA_003563385.1 Syntrophomonadaceae bacterium | reverse complement strand
TCTTCCAGCTGCGTTATTCCTCCCTGCCCTAAAAAACTACCGTAGTAGCCCTTACGATAAATAGCCCTGCCTGTAGCCACTACAGTGGGGAGGTATTGAGGCCCGGCAAGCTTTTTGCCCAGGTGCCGGGCCAGCAGTCCTGTATTGAAGCGATCGCTGCCGTCCCTGGCTGCAGCCACACCGCTGCAAAAAAGATCCCGCATCCTTTTTTGAACAACCTCTTCTTTTACCGGGCCGCGGAACTGCCTGAATCCATTTACCCCATCGACGACAAAATGCACGTGGCAGTCTACAAAGGAGGGGACAAGCAGCCAGTCAGGGGGCAGGGGCATAACTTCCCAGCCGCCGGGGGGGCGAAACTCGCTTTCAGCAGCGGGAGCCTGTTCAATACCGGTGAGCCTGCCGTGGTCAATAAAAAGTGCTGCCCGGCAGGTGCCGTCTTTTTCAAGGATGAGGCTGCTTTCCCGGAGCTGCTGAGGAAACACGGAAGCGACTATGACCACCTTTTCCTTTGTTGAAATTAAATGCTTGTGCATGATCTTTCTCCTAAACTGTTATGAAGTGAAAGTGTTATCGGGCGGAAGCAGCCTCGAGCCGTCATTAACACTTCCCAAAATGAAGCAAGAGGTACGTCCCCATGCTTCACTTGCCCTACTACCGGGTTAAACTTGCCATGAAGCGCAGGCAGCTTTCGTCCGCCACCTCTACACATACTTTCTCCCCACCCTGGCGGCCAGGATGACGGGGTCATAGACCGGGGAAAAGGGAGGGGCGTAGGCCAGGTCCAGGTTAAAAAGGTCTCCCACGGTCATTCCCGCGGTTATGGCAGCCGCGTAGACGTCGATCCGTTTGACGCTGTCCAGGGGGCCGGCCAGCTGGGCTCCCAGCAGGCGGCCGTCGTTTTTACTAATAATAACAACCGAGTGCAGCATTTCGGAACCGGGATAATATCGCGCCCTGCTCCGGGAAGAAAGGGTGTACTTGACGGGGTTTAAAGCGTTTTTTTCGGCCTCCTCCATGGAGAGGCCGGTCCTGGCTATGCCGAGGTTGAAAAATTTTGTGATAGCTGTTTGCACTATGCCGGGGAAGACTTCTTTCTTACCGCAGATATTCAGGCCGGCAATAAATCCTTCCTTGTTTGCTTTCAGGGCCAGGGGGGTATAGGTCGGCCCGCCGGTTATGATGTTTTTTGTTTCGGTGCAGTCACCGGCAGAGTAAATATAGTCGAAATTTGTCTGCAGGTGCTCATTTACCCTGACGGCCTCCTTAATGCCCAGCTCGATGCCTGTCCCGGCGAGCAGCGCAGTGTTGGGCCTTACCCCTGTGGCCACAAGGACGAAGTCGAAGTTGAGCTCCTGCCCGTCCGCGGTGATGACGACGGCCTGTCCGTCTTTTTCCTGCACAGCGCTGACCGGTGTATTAAGATGCATTACGATGCCTTCGTTTACAATTTTTTCCTTGATAAGGGACGATATTTCTTTTTCAAAGGTCCTGGCCAGGTCGTTCCGGCGGTGGATGAGGTGTGTTTGCAGGCCTCTCACTTTGAAAGCTTCAAGCATTTCCACGGCTATGTAGCCGCCTCCTATAACGGCGCATTTTTGGGGCCTGCTGCTTTCGAGAAAGTTTTTTATTTTGCTGCTGTCTGAAAGGCTTTTCAGGGTGAATATTCTACCTGATTGTGAAAATTCTATCCCACCTTCTAACGGCAGTGCCCCGGTGGCTATAACGAGGTAGTCGAAATCCAGCAGCACGGGCCCCTGGGGAGATTTAACCTCCACCTGTTTTTCACGCGGTGCTATTTTTGTGACTTCGTGGTTCAGCCGGAGGTCGATGTTGCGCTCATTTACGGCATTTTCCGGGCTCAGCTCCATAAGCTGTTCCAGCTCCGGGATGATGCCCTCAAGATAGTAGGGCATTCCACAGGCCGCATATGAAATATACTCCCCTTTTTCCAGCACTACTGCTTCCCACTCCGGCTTCTGTCTCTTGACCTGGCTGGCGGCGCTCATCCCCGCTGCATTTCCGCCGATAACAACCACTCTTTTTTTCATTTTTCCACCTCGCCCGTTGTATTTGGCCCGTTCAAATTTTATTACATGTTTGTTTATTCGTCAAACTGCATCATAAGATGTTATAATATTTACGCAAGCAGCGCTCAGTTGGCCGGACTTTGCGGGAAAAGATGCACTAAAAATGGTGGAAAGGAATGATCAATATGACCAGGATACTTTACGGACCATTGTATTCCAGACGCCTGGGAATGTCGCTGGGCGTTGACATGATTCCCTACAAGTACTGCTCCTATAACTGCATTTACTGCCACGAGGGAGAGACAACCTTGCTGACCGTGGAGAGGAGCGAGTTTATCCCGCGTGATAGGGTTCTGGAAGCCCTTTCCACTCTTGCCGGGCAGGAGGCTGTCCGGGGGCGCACTTTAGACTATATTACCCTTGCCGGTTCCGGTGAGCCCACTCTCGATATTAACATCGGCTTATACATCCGCTACCTCAAGGAGCACAGCCCCGTGCCGGTAGCCGTTATCACCAACAGCTCGCTTCTAAGTGAAGAAGAGGCACGCGAGGCGCTCCTGAAGGCCGACCTGGTTGTCCCTTCGCTTGATGCTGTTACGGAGGAGGCTTTCCGGAGCATAAATCGGCCGCATCCGGGGCTTCCCTTGAAGGATGTTCTGGATGGTTTGAAAGAGTTCTGCCGCCGCTTTGAAGGGGATGTCTGGCTGGAGGTGCTGCTGTGCCGTGGTTACAATGACAGCACCGCGGAGCTGGAGAAGATGGCTGCTTATATAGAAGACCTGGAAGTAGACAAGGTGCAGCTTAACACGGTTGCCCGCCCGCCCGCGGAGACGTTTGCCCTTCCGGCGGACATGGAGACCCTGGTGGCTTTCAGGGAGAGGATCGGCGAGCGTGCCGAAATAATAGAAGATGAACAGACACTGGAGAGAGAATCCCTGGAGATGTCGCTGCGCAGCGGCATGACCGCGCTGCTGCGGCGCAGGGCCCACACGCGGGACGAGCTCTCGCGGGTGCTGGGCAGAAGCGGTCACGAGGTGGTCAAGGTGCTTACGCGCATGGAAAGAGAAGGCCTGGTGGAACGCTCCCACGTCAAGGGCCGTTATCTCTACCGCATGAAAAGTACGCAGTAACAGTTTTGGAAACGGTACCGGGAGCGCTTTTGATTTGTGTAAAAAAGCCATTTGCAGGGACTGCCCTGGCGGTAAATTAAAAGTATTGCCCGCGTTGATGAGGGTAATAATATATGGAGGTGAGAGGCAAGCTCCAGTTTGGAGGTATCGATAATGCCGGCCAGCGTTGGAATTCCCCGGGCCCTCCTATATTACCAGTTTTTTGCTTTCTGGCAGGGCTTTTTTGGTGCCCTGGGAGCGGAAGCTGTAGTATCGGGGCAGACGGGCAGAAACATTTTGGAGGCCGGGCTGACGGCTGCTGTAGAGGAAACCTGCCTGCCTGTAAAAGTATTCCTGGGACATCTTCAAGACCTTGCCGGCAGGGGTGTTGACTGCCTGTTAGTCCCCCGCTACGTCAGGGTGGAGAAGAAGCGCTATACCTGCCCGAAGCTGCTTGGACTGCCTGATATGACCCGCAGTCTTTTGCCCGGCTTGCCGCCGTTATTGGTGCCCGGTATAAACGGGCCCATTGATGAGCCCCCCGTTCTGGCAGAGCTGGAAAGGGCCTGCGGGATATTTCCGGCGGACAGGAAAAGGCTTAAAGAAGCTTACCGCTTCGGCCTGGGCGAGTACCGGCGATTTTTGAGAGGACGGCTCCAGGGCGAGCTTTTTTTTACTGAAAAAACGGCACACGGTAACAGGGCCCCCTCCTTCAAGGTAGCTCTGCTGGGGCATGATTACAACATCTTCGATGAATACCTCAGCTTTAACCTGCCCCGGTACCTGCAGCGGCAGGGTGTGGAGATAGTTACCCCGGCGGTATGCGGGAGAAAGCAGGTCTCCAGCGGGTGCGGCCGCCTGGAAAAGGACATATTCTGGACTTTTAACAGGGATATAGCCGGTGCCGCTTTTTATTTTCTGGAGCGGGGGGAAGTGGAAGGGTTTATACTGGTTTCTTCTTTTGCCTGCGGGCCGGATTCTATTGTCAATGAAATAATGGAACGGGAGTTTAAAAGGGCCGGGGTGCCGTACCTGACCCTGATCCTGGACGAACATACCGGGGAAGCAGGCCTGCGTACCAGGCTGGAAGCTTTCCTGGATATGCTGGCGTGGAGGAGGGGAAAAGGTGCGCGTTACTTTCCCGCATATGGGAACCCTGTGGATTGTCGTTAAAACACTCTTTGAAGCCATTGGCCAGGACGTTGTCGTGCCTCCTCCCATAACCCAGAAGACGATAGCCCTCGGTGTAAGGCATTCTCCCGAGATGGCCTGTTTCCCGCTCAAGGTGAACATGGGTAACTTCATAGAGGGCCTCGAAAGAGGGGCCGATACTATTCTGATGGCCGGGGGTTCCGGCCCGTGCCGTTTTGGATACTACGCCCAGGTGCAGAGAGAAATATTAAAAGATCTGGGCTATTCTTTCAACATGATTGCAGTTGACCCACCGGATGGTGACTGGAGGACATTTTGGGCACGCCTGCGTCCGCTTCTGGGAGGAAAACAGCCCGGCTGGAAGGAGGGCCTGGAAACGGCCCTGCTTGTCTGGGAAAAGTTAAAAGCGCTTGACGATGTGCACCACCTGGTGCTGGAAACGCGCCCTTTTGAAAAGAGAAGCGGTGCAGTTACGCGCTGTCATGATCTTTTCTTGCGGGAAATGGCAGAGCTGAGAGACAGGAAGGCCGTCAGGCGCCTTACTGCCGAAACCCGTGCGGAGATGTCTTCGTTAAGGGAAGCGGGGAAAAACCCCCTGCGCGTGGCCATGCTGGGAGAAATATACATGTGCCTGGAGCCTGCCGTCAACATGCACTTAGAGAAACTGCTTGGTGAAATGGGCGTTTACGTGGAGAGAACGATATATCTCTCTCACTGGCTACGCGATCATATACTGGCAGATCCCCGCCGCATCCTGGCCCGGCGGAGCTTTAAAAAGTGTGCTTCACGATATCTCGATCATTTTGTAGGCGGGCACGGCTGGGAGTCGGTGGGCAAAACGGTCCGCTATGCCAGGGAGGGCTTTGACGGCGTTGTCCACCTGCTCCCGTTTACATGCGGGCCCGAAGTTATAGCCCAGGGTATTTTGCTGCGGGTTTCGAGGGATTATGATATACCGGTCCTTTCTCTTTCAATGGACGAACACTCCAGTGAGACGGGGCTTCTCACCAGGCTGGAGACATTTGTGGATATGCTTTCACAAAGACGGACGGGTAGAAGGGCGGAGTTATGTACTTGACAAGGAGGTTATTATAAAGTAAATTTTGAATATGATTTAAAGCCAGAAACAGTACAACAGCATTGTTAGGCCTTCATTGAACCTAACTGGGGGGTGTGGGACTACTTGCAAGAAAAACTTTATTTGCTGGTTAAGGGTGTGGGGATTGACCTGGTCCGCATAAAGCGTATAGCCCGTATCTACCGCCGCCGCCCGGAGCGATTCCTGAAAAAAATATTTACGCACAGGGAAATCGAAGATCTGCTGAAAAGAAGGTACCCACTACCCTCAATTGCGGCTCGCTTTGCCGCTAAGGAGGCTGTGGCCAAAGCCCTGGGGTGCGGCATCGGTGTTATTTGCTGGTGCGAAATGGAAATAATTTCCGGAAGCATGGGCAGGCCGATGGTTTATCTAAAGGGAAAGGCGGCGCGCTGGGCCGAAAAGTGCGGTATTAAAGGGGTAGAGGTTTCCATGTCCCATGACGGTCCCTATGCCATAGCCAAGGCTGTAGCATACGGCGAGTGAGCAGCCCACTCCGGCTGCGCTGCGGCCTGCCGGTTACAACTAAGGTAATCTTTTTACCTGTGTTAACGGTGTTCCCCGTCATTTAAGGTTGGAAGGGGAGCTTTTAGAAAGCCTTCATTTTTTGTTTTTTGGGAAATAATCGCTTTATTGTTTTAGAAAAGAGACGTTTATTTGAAAGGAGACGTTAACCGTGGAGAGGATCTATATGGATCACGGTGCAACCACTCCTGTAAAGAAGGAAGTGCTGGAGGCCATGATCCCGTACCTGAGAGATCAGT
>PWRZ01000111.1 GCA_003563385.1 Syntrophomonadaceae bacterium | reverse complement strand
TGTCAACGTTCTCCTGCACCATTGCTTTACCTCTTTACCTCCCTTTTTCCCAATCACGATTGCCCTGCCGCCCTGCCGGTTGATCAATATTATGTTGTCCCCGATCACGTTTTTTATAATACTACCCCCCGGAAATATACACCGCTTTCCAGCTTCAGACAGAATGCGGGAGTATTATACTGTCTGCCGGTTGTCCCGGCTGTTTGAAAAAGCTTCTACTATCTGTTATAGTTAATGAAAGGGCCTCAACTTTTGCCCTAACTGTACATAAAGGAGGGATACCTTATGAGCGCGAAAGAGGAAAACACCGAAATCATTGAAAGCCCGGAAGCTGAAGCTCAGGAAGAAGGAGCTGTTACTGGAGAAACAATAGGAACCCTGCCTTCCAAGCTGGGAACCATACGCATCGCCGATAACGTGGTAGCCACGATCACCGGGGTAGCTGCAGGAGAAATTGAAGGGGTCGTCAGAACAAGCAGCAGGCTCACCGGCGGCCTGGGCAGGACTCTGGGGAGAAAAAAAGACACCCGTGGTGTAAAAGTGGACGTAGGTGAAGAAGAAGCGGTCATCAACATTAACCTAATCGTCAAGTACGGCATACCGATAGCGGAAGTGGCCAGGAAGGTTCAGCAGAATGTGAAAGAAAAAATCGAGGATTTGACCGGACTGAAAGTAAAAGAGGTTACCATTAATGTGCAGGGCATGGAAATGCCCAGGACAGAACCGGAAGGGAAAGTTAAATAAAGAAGAGAAAGATAGGTCAAGGGAATTAGAATGAGTCAGGGGACGGTTCTCTGACTCAAAGGGGCTCGGGCAAACGGCAAAAAGCCGGGGATGCATTTTTGCTCCCCGGCTTTTGTTTTTTGTCCAGGCAGTTCCGTCTACCTGATAATAGCAAGGAACAGCACAACTCCCACCGTGCCGACAGCGGCAAGACCGTAGGAAGCTATCCGGGGCATTTCCTCGTTGTTTTCCATGGCCCTGCCAAAGAAATAAAAGACGAGAGGATGGACCAGGAAGGGCATGGCGAAGATAAACGGGATCAGGGTGGCTGCTTCCACCCCAAACATTCCTCCCTGGACAGCAGCAAAGAGGCCAAAATGCGATAAGGCCGAGGCTTTCCCCATAGCGGCATGCTCCAAAGGAACGCCGGCCATGTTAAGCAGTGTCAGGCCGCCAAAAACAGCACAGACCTGCCATCCGAAAGAAAACTGCATCAGCGCGGCAATCTCGCGGCTGTTGCTGCCGTTTGCCCTCCTGAGATTCCTTAAAGCGAGCACGCAGAACACTGCGCCGAGAAGCAGGGTGCCCAACACCGGCATCATCATCAGATAACCTCTTTGCATGCTGAAGGCCAGTATCGAAAAGACAAAAATGTGGCCCAGGAAGGGGACGTTTATCATAATAGGGGCCCTGCCGGCAGCCTGCTTTCCCAGGTCCCCGGCGGTGCAGGCCCCGGTCAACCCGGAATGTGAAAGAGAGCCGGCCATACCCGGCGCCAGGTTGCGGACATGGCGCGTCCCCCCGAAAACCATCAGTAGAGCTATGCCTCCAAACATCCACAGCATCTGCCCGAAAAAGCCGTACGCAATTACGGAGTTCATACCGGTAATACTGAACGCTTCCAAGAGCCTCGAACCGCCAATCATGAAGTTGCCGGCAAGGACCACCGGTATACCGGCGAATAAGAGGGCCCTGATAGTGGGGCCAAAGGTCCACTGGTAAAACAGTGCGCCCAGCGCCGCTGAAATTAGCATGGCAAAAAATATCTGCGGCAGCGCCACCAGGTTGCTTATTAAGGTCGTTATGTTATAGGAGATTAATAGAACCGCCAGTATGGCAATTATTTCAATGATCCCTTTTCTAATATAGAGAGGCTTGTTGGCTATGGTGGCCTTGTAGTCAATAAAAATAACTGAACCGACTATGCCGATGTATGCTATCAGGGGATAATGCTGAGTCAGTTCGCTGGAACCGACACCGAGAATCATTTTGCTGAGTGCTTCAATACCCAGCAGCAGGAAAAAAGCGCGGATGATAAATATAAACTGCGTCCTGTTTGTCCCCAGCACTATCTCATCTTTGGAATAAACTACCATGTCATCCAGTTTGCTTTCAATTTTTCCAAATATTTTTCGCAGCTCCTGTCCGCCGACGAAAAATGTTACCGTAAGAGCTATTATAGTAGCCCTGCTTATCTCGGCGATAATGGTAAATTCAGGGAGCCCCGGTTTTGACACTCCGCTTGACACCAGTGTATAGCCCATAATTAGTCCAAAAATTACTACCATTAATATCGGTGAGTACCTGGTGCCTGCCACTACAGTTCTGGCAATCAGTATCATTGGAATGAGAAGAAAAAGAGAAAACCAGAACTGGTTAAGTATTTGCAAGCCGGCTAATTGAGTTAACACTTCTTCCATGGCCTACCTCCTATGAATAATATTTGTGATATTAGTAACATAAGCCACTGTCTTTATTATAACACTTCCTGGCAGTTTAGCAAGTATTTTTTACTTAAGAGCCATTTTCGTAAAACAGGGAATATTACAAGGATGGACAAAATTATGAATATGATAAATAATCTAATATTTAAAATAGCCCGATATGTTCATGGCTAAACGGACAAGCCGGTATCGGGAAAACTGTAGAGCGAAGCTGCGCAAGACTTTACGGATAAGGGCCTAATGTCCCACCGTTATGTCCAATATTCGTTTTATTTAATAGTTATATAATTAATATAGTAGTATTAGTTGACATTCCCCGTTGAGGGTTGTATAATTATTATCCCCGGCGCGCATATGACGCAAACAAATGTTAATTTTAAAAAAACATGCGCGCTGTCAATAACCGGTCAAGGAGGTGAATAAAAATGATGGAGGTGAATTCCGCGCAGCTAATATGCCGCAACTGCAACGAACAATTTTTCATCCAGCCCAGGAGCAAACAAAAGCTACTTTGCGGCGAAAAACTGGACCCCCCCGACAAAAACTATAAGCCCTCTGACTGCAAATTCTATTACTTCTGTTCGGATGAATGCGTCAAAGAATTTCAAGAAAAAACCCCTGCAACCGAAACATCGACTCGCTGGCAAAAGTTCTTGGAGCGAATTGGAACGGCTAACGAAGACTGCGGCATCCACAGGGGCGTACGGTGCCACATGCTGAAGAAGGCATTAAAATGCTAGCCGACACAAAAATTTCAGGCAGGAATGCCTTTAAGACGGCACTCCTGCCTGAAATTTTGTCTAGGGGGTCTAAAAATCCCCTGTGACCACCTGGGCTATGTTGGTAACGTGGTCAGCAATCCGCTCCAGGTTGCTCAGGACGTCGAGGTAAATAACCCCGGCAGCAGGAATACATTCCATACGGTTGACCCGTGCGATATGCCGTTTGCGGAACATTTTTTCCATATCATCAACAATGTCGTCCTGGTCAATGACCTCCCGGGCCAGTCTCACGTCTTCCCTTGTAAAAGCGTCGATGGCCTGCTCAAATATTTCGTCTACTTTCTTAAACATGTTCTCGATTTCTCCCCTGGCTGTATTGGAGATAGTAAGCTTACTATCGAAAACGGCTTCTGAAAGCTGGACAATATTGTGGGAATGATCGCCGATACGTTCCAGGTCATTGGCCGCGCTGACGAGACCGGCGACGGTATTGGCCTGCTGGCGGGTAAGAGAATGCTGCGAGAGTTCCTGCAGGTACATATTGATTTCAGTTTCCAGGCCGTCCACCAGTTCTTCTTTTTGCAAGAAATGGGGAATCTTCTTGCGTTCCCCTTTTAAAAATATATCTATCGATTCCTGGACCATGTCCCGGGAAACCGCTGCCATGCGCAAAAGCTCGCGGCGGGCTGCCTCAATAGCCAGCGCAGGGGTCTTGATGATGCGCTTATCGAGGTGCTTCGGACCAAGCTCCACCTGGCTCTCCTCACCGGGGACGATATAGTTGACCAGGCGGATAAACTGGTTGAAAAACGGGAAAATAACAGCGGCATTGAGCACGTTAAAAACGGTATGCGCATTTGCCGTCTGCCTGGCCACCGTATCGCCCGAGTTTAAGATCAGCTCTGTAAATGGCCCCAGCACTATCAAAACAATGCCTACTCCCAGCAGGTTAAATATTATATGGGCAAAAGCCGCTTTGCGGGCGGACAGAGAAGTCCCCAGCCCCGCCAAAACCACTGTGATACAGGTTCCCACGTTGGTCCCCAAAATAAGCGGGATGGCCGCCTCAATGGTCATCAGTTCCTGCAGAGTAAGGGCAATAATAACGCCGGTGGCCCCGCTGCTGCTCTGTATAGCCGCCGTAAACAGGGCTGAAGCGAGAATACCCAGTGCAGGCTGCTCCCCAAAACGGACCAGCAGGTCCAGGAAAAAAGGGCTTTCCCTCAGGGGATACATAGCCTCAGACATGGTTACCATGCCCAGGAAAAGCAGCCCGAAGCCGAGAATGATCTGGCCCATATATCGATACAGTTTGCGCTGGCCAAAGAAATTTAATAAACCGCCGACTCCGACGGCGGGTAGGGCCAAAAAATGCAGGTCGAAAGAAATTATTTGTGCAGTGACAGTGGTGCCAATATTCGAACCGATAATGGCGCTAACGGCCTGGGGCAGGGTCATCAGGCCGGCGTTAACAAAACCGACCAGCATAACAGTAGTCGTGCTGCTACTCTGCACCAGTATGGTAACAACAATTCCCGTCAAAACACCAATAATCGGCTTTCCAGTAAGGATCTCCAGGCTCCGCCGAAGCTTGTCCCCGGCAACCTTCTGCAAGCCCGAGGCCATCATCTGGATGCCGAACAGAAACAGCCCCAGCCCTCCGAGCATGCCGATAAAGAACAAAACATTCACAGCAGGCACACTTCCTTCCATCTAAAGGACCATTTCGACATTTTTACACCAACATATTATTTCACTAATATTTACTGCTTTACCTCCTGTGAACGCCAATAAACTTAGCAAATATATATATCCTGACAAAATTTCTTTATCTAAACATATTATGTAAATAGCTGGCGGGCTGTTACCTCAACAGCAAGGGGATTTACCCCTGCCGGCGTAATTCCAGCGCTGTAAACATCAAAAACAGCGCTGCCGAAATGACGGGCGAACCCTTCAGCCATCTGGTTGCGGCAGGAGTTGCCGGTACATAAGAAAACAACTTTCTTTCTATTTATTGACTTGTTTAAATCGCCGCCATTAAGCAAATAACAGCTCTATCCCCCTGATAAACAACATGGTGAACAACCCTTGGAAACAACAACTATTAAAAAACTGCAGTAAAGTGCTCAAGGTAACACACATCCAAAGGCGGCCCTATCGCAAGTTTATTCGCCATTAATATTGAAATTCCTTCATATCCCTCTAACATTTTGGCTAAAAAACAGGGTCAAAAATTTCGGGACACATTAAGAACTTTTCGGAAAAGAGTTGAGTATAAAGAAAATAATTGACATAATGACAATTGTTTGACTGATGAAAAATTTCGGGACACATTAAGAACTTTTCAAAAATTTCGGGACACATTAAGAACTTTTCGGAAAAGAGTTGAAAAATTTCGGGAAAAATTTCGGGACACATTAAGAACTTTTCGGAAAAGAGTTGAGTATAAAGAAAATAATTGACATAATGACAATTGTTTGACTGATGCCAAAAATAGACAGGACCATTTATATTTAGCTTCCCCCCTACGTTGAATTAAATCCAGTACGCACACCACCTTTAAAACTAGGCAAACAGGGTCCAAAAAGACCATGGAAACATAAAAAAAGCTCCAGATTAGCTTTAAGCAAAAATTTTTAACGTGTCCCCCCAAACTTCCCAACGAAAACATTTTCCCGGACACAATCTGGTTATTCGAGAAATCATTATATACATTTATATTCTTCTCTATAGCTAAAACCCGCTATAGCAGAATCTCCTGGGATGGTCATGCCTTCCTCAACAAGAATAATATCTTTTTGGCTACCGTTCATGTTCCTGATACGGGCACCGTCTTCAACCACTGTCCTTTCATCAATAATGGCATTATTTATTTTTACATTGTGCCCGATTCTAACATTTTCCATGATTACAGAATTTTTAACAACAGAGCCCTCTCCGATAAAAACTCCACCCGCTAAAACCGAATTGACCACCTTCCCGAAGATCACACAACCCCCGTTGAGGAGAGTATTTTTCACTTTAGAACCAGGTGAAAGGTAATTGGGCTGCCGGTTTTGGTTTACCGTATAAATGCACCAGCCCGGGTCAAAAATATCCAGCCCATTTTTTCCATTAAGCAGTTCCATGTTTGCCTCCCAGAAACTTT
>PWRZ01000144.1 GCA_003563385.1 Syntrophomonadaceae bacterium | reverse complement strand
GGCACAGCTCTCCTGCAGCACCCCCTCGACCACCTCCAGGCGGTGGTTCAGCCGGGGGTCGGTGGTAATACTATAAAGGGAAACCACCGCGCCACCCTTGGGGTCGCGCGCCCCGAAAACCAGCCGCGGGATACGGGCCAGCACCAGGGCGCCGGCACACATGGGACACGGCTCCAGGGTAACGTAAAGCGTCGTATCCAGCAGGCGCCACCCTCCCAGTATCCTTCCAGCCTCCCTGAGCACGAGCATCTCGGCATGGGCGGTGGCATCGCCGAGTTCCTCGCGGCGGTTGCGCTCCCCGCAAACTATTCCCCCCCTCGCTGCCAGCACGGCCCCTACCGGCACTTCCCCGCAGCGGTAGGCTTCTTCGGCCAGCTCCAGGGCCCTGTACATGAACTGCTCGTCACTCTTAGAGATTGCCACTCACCTCACCAAAGCCCGGTCATAGTTCAACAAAACGGGCTAGATTTATACTACCACAGTGTTTGCCAAAAACAAAGCATCCGCGGGCAGCATGTTTTATTGGTTGTATAAAAACATTTGCGCTTGGAAAGCTAAAATAGCACACCCACAAAATTAAAGCATGGGGACGCTTCTCCTGCTTCATTTTCCAATGGAACTTTGAAGTACAACGGGGACGGTTCTTTTGCTTCATCTTAATGAAGCAGGGGGATTATGCACGGGGGATGGTTCTCCTGCTTCAAAGGTGCTTACAAAAACAGGATAAAAAATGAAGCAGGAGAAGCGTCCCCATGCTTTACCCATGCTTTATTAGGGAGGGGGGGAGGTATGCTGCAATTTTTGAAGAAACTGCTCGGCAAAAAAACTCAACAAGATAAAGGCGGTTCCATACCGAAGCCGGAGCATCCCTTTTACCCGGTACCGCTGGAGCTGGGCCAAAAGACGGAGATGCTTGGTCAGCTCATCGGGCACAGCGACGATACCATATTCCGCCGCTTACGCCTGGGGCAAACAAACATAACGGTTATAGCGGTATACGTGGACGGCCTGGTCAATCTGGGGGAGCAAAACGAATCCATATTCAAGCCGTTAATGCTTTTCGACAACGAGAACAAGAAAAAAACGGCTGCCCCGAAGCAGAACTATGAGCTTATAAAAAACAACCTCATCTCCGTGGGCGAGATTACCGAACACACGGAAATGTGGGAGGCCGCGCTGAGGGTCCTGTCGGGGGACACGGTCATTCTCCTGGAGGGCATCGAGAAAGTGCTCACTGTAAAAACGAGGGACCTGCCGCAAAGGGCCCTGGAGGACCCAAAGCGGGAAACGGCGGTGCGCGGCCCGCAGGTAGGGTTCACCGAGCTCATGCGCACAAACATGGCCCTGGTGCGCCGCCAGCTGAAGCATCCCTCGCTCAGGTTTGAAGTTTTAAGAGGGGGTTTTTACACAAACACGGACGTCGCCATCGGCTATCTGCAGGGAGTCGTAAACCCCAAAATTGTCCAGGAAGTGCGGCAGCGGCTGCAGAGCATCATGCGCACCGACGGGATCCTGGAAAGTGGTAACATTGAGGGGCTCATTGAGGACAGCCCGCACTCGCCTTTCCCGCAGATCGAGCACACCGAGCGCCCGGACAAGGCCGTGGCCCATCTGCTGGAAGGCAAGGTTATCATTATCACGGACAACAGCCCCTTCGTGCTCACTGTCCCGACCCTCTTCTTACAGTTTATCCAGGCCAGCGACGACTATTACGAGCGCTATTTTTTCGGGTCCTTTATACGCCTTGTGCGCATCCCTGCATTGTTGATTGCTCTTTTTTTACCTTCTGTCTACGTGGCCCTGATAACTTACCACCAGGAGATGATCCCCTTTACCCTGATTCTGGCCCTCGATGTGGCCCGCGAAGGGGTGCCCTTCCCGGCGTTAGTGGAAGCGCTGCTCATGGAGACGGTTTTCGAGTTCCTGCGGGAGGCGGGCATACGCCTGCCCATGCAGATCGGGCAGGCTGTAAGCATTGTCGGTGCCATTATCCTGGGGCAGGCCGCCATACAGGCCAACCTGGTGTCACCGGCCATGGTTATAGTAGTGGCCCTGACGGGGATATCTTCTTTTCTACTCCCGGCATTTAACACCGCCATAGCGCTGCGCGTGCTGCGCTTCGGGATCATCCTGCTGGCGGCAACACTGGGGCTCCTGGGAATCCTCATAGCGGCAATGGTTATCTTTACGCACCTGGTCTCACTGCGCTCCTTCGGGGTCCCGTACATGTCACCGCTGGCACCGCTGAACCTAAG
This sequence comes from Syntrophomonadaceae bacterium, assembly GCA_003563385.1. Taxonomy (GTDB): domain Bacteria; phylum Bacillota; class Dethiobacteria; order DTU022; family UBA8154; genus CSSED11-109. Next base: position 4,113 of record PWRZ01000144.1, on the reverse strand, counting down.
CGCATTGAAGGATATCCTGTTAAGGCCCCCGCTGTGGGCCAGGGACAAACGGCCCTCCATTTTTCGTCCCCAGGACGACAGGCGCCAGGAACCGGGCCTCAAGCCGCGGCCAGGCAGTTAACTATATAAATGTGTAAAGGAAGGGTTGGGAGGCATAGATGGCACCGGTTAAAATTAGTTCCTGGCAGGCAACGGCCCTGCTTGCGACGACAATACTGTCCACGGCAGTGCTTTTCCCCCCGATGCTACTCGCCCAGGAAGCCGGGAGAGACGCCTGGATTGCTTTTGCCATCGGGACCGCTGCAGGGCTTTTGCTGGCCCTGCTCGTAGCCGGGCTGAGCTCCCTTTACCCCGGAATGCACCTCCTGCAGATCGGGGAGGCGGCCCTGGGCCCCTTTGCCGGGAAGCTCCTCGGAGCGGCCTACCTCTTTTTTTTTATTATCTTTGCCGCCATAGTGGTGGAGGAATTTTCCTCCTTCATTTCCACCGCGTTCATGCCGCTCACACCCCCGGAATTCTTAAACATTATAATCAGCCTGCTGGGCTTTTACGCCGCCTACCTGGGACTGGAAGTGATCGCCAGGGTCGGGGAAGCGGTCTTTTTGTCAATTGTCTTTTTTTTACTCCTGTTCCTGCTGCTGATGATGCCCCAGCTTGATTTAACGCTTTTACTTCCCGTACTGGAAGACGGCCTTGCCTCCCCGCTGCGCGGGAGCTTCATTTTTATGGTCTGGTCGGGACAGATATTTTTACTGGGGATGATATACCCATACCTGGCACGACCGCAGCAGGCTTTTAAAATAGGAGCGGCATCCCTCCTGGTCGTCGGTTTTTTCCTGGTCTCCGGCTCCATCAGCCTGCAGTCCCTCTTCGGCCACCCGCTGGTTTCACGGCTGGTTTTCCCGCTGCTGAGCTACGTGCGGCTGATCAGCATTGCGGAGTTCCTGGAGCGCCTGGAGGCGCTGCTGATACTGATCTGGGTGGCCGGGGTCTACGTAAAGATAGCATTTCTTTTCTACGTGACGGCCCTTTCCATGCAGCAGGTTTTTGGGCTGGGCGATCACCGCCCCCTGTTACTGCCGCTGGCCGCGCTGGTGGCCGTGCTGTCGATACAATTATTCGAAAACACGGGGCAGGCCATGCTCTTTTTAAAAAATCCCTGGCCCGTTTTCGCAGCCTTCTTCTCAGCAGGCGGCCCGCTTCTTTTATACCTGGTCACTTTCTTTAAAACGCTCTTCAAAATGAACAGCCGGCAGTATTAACGGCGGACAATGGAAGTTGACAAGTACCCCGCCCCCCTGTCACCAGGAAGCAAGAGGTGCGTCCCCGTGCTTCTTAATGATGGAGGCTTTGACCGTGAAGCTGGTCCCTGTATTGAAAAAACGCTGTAAAATAATAATCGTTCTTTTTGTCATAGCGGCCCTGCTGCTGTCTACGCCCGGCTGCTGGGATTTGAATGAGCTGGAAGACCTGGCCTATGTAATGGCCATGGGGATCGATTTTTTACCGGAAGAAAGGCTGATCGAGGTAACCACGGCCGTTATGAGGGCACAGGGGGGAGGGGAGGAGATGACCGAGGGCGGTGAAACGGAACTGATCCGCCTGGTTACCACCAAGGGGGTATCCTTTTCCGGTGCCCTGGAGCAGCAGAAGGCGCTGATCGGGCGCCAGGTTTTCTTCTACCACAGCGATACGTTTATAATAGGTGAAAATTTGGCCCGGGAAGGGCTCCACCATATCCTGGACCGCATTGCACGGGAAAGGGATTTGCGGCTTACAGCGGAAGTCTTTATCACCGACAACAACATAGCCGAGGTGATGCGCGCCGGCGCCAGGCTGGACCCGGGTCTGCCCTTTTTTGCGCGGCAGTGGGCCAAGCGCGGGACACAGAGGAGCCTGGCCCCCCTTGTTGACTTAAGAGAATTCCTGCGCGACCTGCTTACCGGCGGCAGGGATCCCGTCCTCCCGCACCTTACTATCAGGGAGGAGGTGCCCATATCTCCAATAGAGCTGGAAATGGCCGGCCAGACAGGAACAGGGGAGCAGCCTGCACCGGAAGACGATGAAGGGCAGGTGGTCGTCTATCCAAAAATCTCCGGCACGGCCGTCTTTAACGAGGATACGCTGGCCGGCTTCCTGGACCAGGGCCAGACCAAGGGCCTCCTCTACGTGCAGGGCGATATACTGGAAGCCAGGGATGTGATCGATGATCCTTTCGGCAAGCCGGGCCGTGTGGTCATCTGTTCCATGAGCTCCCGCGCCAGGATAATTCCCCTGTGGAAAGAGGGTTCCCCGGCTGTGCTTATTGAAATAAAAGAAGAGGGGGACATCTGCTGACAGACCAGCGCCAGCGACCTGAGTTCAGGTCAGGCTATCGCCATAATGGAAAAGAAGAAAGCGGCCGTAATAGAAGGACATATACGCAGCGCCCTGGAGCAGTCGCAGGAGTGGGGAGCGGATATTTTCGGGATAGGCAGAAAATTCCATCAGAGCATGCCGGGGCGGTGGAAGGAAATGCAGGAGAACTGGAAGGAGCTCTACCGGGAGCTGGAGGTGGAGATCAGAGTAGAAAGCAGCATACGCCGCATCGGCATTATCGAAAGGGCCCCTTTTTACCAGTACCACGTGGATATAGAGGACTGAGCGGCCGGGGGACAGAGCACGCCAGGCCGCCCGCTGGAGTTTAAATATCAAGTCGGGCCAGAAGTAAGCAAGCAGGGGCCCTTATCCGTAAAGTCTTGCGTCCCCGCAGCTTGGCTCTACAGTTCCATGATAATGGCTTGCCCGGGTTAGGTTTGCAGTGTAAATCTGCAGTATAAGTGCAAAATTATACGATAATGAGGTAGGAAGGGTAAACAATGTTCTACATTGCAGCGCCGGCTTTTGCGGTCATCTTCTACCTGCAGGGCCTGCCACTGATCAAGAAAAGAAAATGGCGCGAGCTGCTCGTTTTCACGCTGCTGCTGGCGCTGTCACTGTACTACAGCGCCGGGCAGACATTTGGTTTTTTTACACCAGACCCCAGGGAGATGGTGGAGAAAATCAGCAGTCCTTTTGTCAGGATCATTTTTTGATAACATGCTTACTGCATCACCGCCTCCCCGGAGGGATAATTGTCTGCGGTAGAATATCTTTTTGTTGATTACTATTTTTCACCTTTTCTAAATATCAAAATATATTCATGTATCTTGTTTACACGAAAAACATGGGGGTAGCCCAGAGGACGTAAATTATTGTATTCTTGCCGGCGATCCCAGATAATAATATCATCGAGTGTAAAGTTAATCTCATTAAGTTTTGATGCCAGATCCATGTGAAAAGGAAAAAATTGATTCTTTTTTCTTATATCCATTACAATTATTATACAGAAGCCGCCTTGCTGGGTTGCTGCATACACCTTACTAAAAATCTCCTGAAGCGCTTTTAAAAACTCATTGTAGTCAGAAATACTGCCTAGATCACCTTCTAAATCGCCATAGTGACGTATCTCTTTATAATCGGCACTACGTTTCTGTTTTAAAATGTCCCAGTAAGGGGGAGATGTTACTGTAAGTTGCACTGATTGTGGTTGAACATATTTATGGAGATGTATTGCACTATCCTTGATTATTCTATTTGAATAATTTCCCTCCAGCAAAGTTTGCCGGTTTAATCGAGAATTTGCGATATTAATAAACTGGTCTGAAATATCCAGGCCAATCCCAATCCTCCCGTGCTCTCTGGCGGCTACTAAAGTTGACCCTGTACCGGCAAAAGGGTCAAGAACAATATCACCCTCATTTGTATAAATTTCAATTAAACGACCCGGTAGCTGCGATGGAAACATAGCAGGATGTTTAATTGCCGCCTCTTCTTTTGATTTCCGAATATCATTCCAGACGCTAATAGAATAATTTAGCCATGTTTTCCCATCAAGCTTCTTCACTGACATACTTTTTCCTCACCTTCTTTAATTTTGGGACACATTGAAAATTATTATCACGCCGACTTCAATTGCTGCCCATTCTTCGAAGGAAAACAGGGTGTGCGTCTTCATAGATTATATCTTAACACTAAACAAAGGCTTATTCAAATTCATTAGGGCTTAAGACATATTTCTGAATTAGCCATTTC
>PWRZ01000066.1 GCA_003563385.1 Syntrophomonadaceae bacterium | reverse complement strand
TAGGTGCTGTCCGGGCGGGTGTATTCCTGCAGGGATTTTACCTGCAGCTCTTTCCTGCGCAGGGCTTCAATGGCGCTTACGCTGGCCTGGGCCCCGGAGAGGGTGGTAATGAGCGGTATGCCATGGGCCACGGCGTAGCTGCGTATGGCGCGCTGGTCCTTCCCGGCCATGCCGCCGCTCGAGGTGGTGATCATCAGTTGGATGTCGCCGTTTTTAAGAAGGTCTATCACGTGGGGTCGCCCTTCATGCAGCTTGGCGACCTCATTTACATCGATATCGTTCTGGCGCAGGATGCGCGCCGTGCCCCGCGTGGACACTATCGAAAATCCCAGGTCGGCGATCTTCTTGGCCAGGAACACCACGGCCCTCTTGTCGCGGTTGCGCACGCTCAAGAAAACGGTCCCTTCAGCGGGTAGGACCTGCCCGGCAGCAAGCTGCGACTTGGCATAGGCCAGGCCGAAGCGGTCGTCTATGCCCATCACTTCCCCGGTCGACTTCATCTCCGGGCCCAGCACGGCATCGACTCCCGGGAAGCGGTTGAAGGGAAAGACGGCCTCTTTAACGGCCACATGGCCCATCGACACTTCCCCGGTAAAACCGAGCTCCTCCAGGCTGCGCCCGAGCATTACCTTCGTCGCTATCCTCACCAGGGGGACATTGATGGCCTTGCTGACAAAGGGAATGGTGCGCGAAGCCCTGGGGTTGGCCTCAAGGACGTAGATAACGTCGTCCCTGACGGCAAACTGGACATTGATCAGTCCCTTAACCCCAAGCTCCAGGGCCAGGGCCGCGGTATACTCCTTCAGCTTCTCCACGGTATCGTCCATGAGGCTGTAAACGGGCATCACGCAGGCGCTGTCCCCGGAATGGACCCCGGCCTCTTCAATATGCTCCATGATGCCGCCGATGACCACCCTCTCCCCGTCAGAAACGGCGTCCACATCTACCTCCACGGCGTCTTCCAGGAACTTCTCCACCAGCACGGGGTGCCCGCTGCCGAAGGCCGACAGGGCACCGGCACCGGCAAGGTAGCTTACCATCTCCTCCTCGCTGTAGCAGACCTGCATAGCCCTGCCGCCGAGCACGTAAGAGGGGCGCACCAGCACCGGGTAGCCGATGCGGTTGGCGACGGCGCGGGCCTCCTCCGCGGAGAGCGCCGTGCCGTTTTCGGGCTTGATCAGGTCCAGCTTCTGCAGCAGCGCGTTAAAGCGCTCCCGGTCCTCGGCGCGGTCGATACTGTCAGGGCTGGTGCCAAGGATCCTGACGCCCCTTTTCTCCAGGGTGAGGGCCAGGTTGAGGGGAGTCTGCCCGCCAAGCTGGATAATGACTCCGGCGGGCTTTTCTTTATCCACCACATTGAGGAGGTCCTCCCCGGTGAGGGGCTCGAAATAGAGCCTCGTGGAGGTGTCGTAATCGGTGGACACCGTCTCCGGGTTGCTGTTAATCATGATGCTCTCAAAGCCCTCCTCCTGCAGGGCATAGGAAGCGTGCACACAGCAATAATCGAACTCTATGCCCTGCCCGATGCGGTTGGGCCCGCTCCCGAGGACGATAACCTTTTTGTTCCCCGAAGCACGGCTTTCGTCACTGCCTTTGTAGGTAGAGTAGAAATAGGGGCGCCGGGCATAAAACTCTCCGGCACAGGTGTCCACTTCCTTAAATACCGCCCCCAGGTCCTGCTGCACCCGCCACGAATGCACCTGCGCCTCCTCGCAGTTGAGCAGGCAGGCCAGCTGCCGGTCCGAAAAGCCGTCCTCTTTGGCCCGCCGCAGCAGCTCCAGGGGCACGATGTTCAGGGCATCGCCGCTGCAGGGGCGGCGGTAAGCGGAAAGGCTTTTCTCCATCTCCACGATCTCCTCGATGTGGTGCAGGAACCAGCGGTCAATGCCGGTGAGCTCGCAGATCTGCTCCGGGGAAAATCCTTTCAGCAGGGCATGGCGGAGGTAAAAGATGCGCTGGTCGTTGGGAACGGTAAGCTTTTCCATGATGCGCTGCTCCGACAGCTCCGCTGCCGGCGGGTCTTCACCATCGGCGCCGAGCCCGCCGCGCCCGGCTTCCAGGGAGCGGAGCCCCTTCTGCAGCGCCTCCTTGAAGTTGGAGCCGATGGCCATCACCTCACCGACCGCCTTCATGGAGGTGGTCAGCGCGGCATCGGCATCGGGGAACTTTTCAAAGTTAAAGCGGGGGATCTTTAATACGCAGTAGTCCAGGGCCGGCTCGAAAAAGCAGCTCGTGGAGCCGGTAATGGGATTGGTAATCTCCTCCAGGGTGTAGCCGGCGGCCAGCTTGGCCGACACCCAGGCGATCGGGTAGCCAGTGGCCTTGGAGGCCAGGGCCGAACTGCGCGAAAGGCGCGGGTTTATCTCGATAACGCAGGGCTCGCCCGTGTGCGGGTTGACGGCAAACTGGATGTTGGCGCCGCCGGACTGCACGTCGACCTTGCGGATAATTTTGCGGCACAGGTATACGAGGTGGTCGTACTCGCGCTTGGAGAGGGTCTGGGCCGGGGCAACGACAATGCTGTCCCCGGTGTGCACCCCCATGGGGTCCACGTTCTCCATGGAAGCGACGATGATGACCCCGTCATTGCGGTCGCGGATGACCTCGAACTCGACCTCTTTCCACCCCAGCAGGGACTGCTCCACCAGGATCTGACCGACCGGGCTCAGCTCAATGCCGTCGGCGGCGCGCTCCCGCAGCTCTTCAATGTTGTAGGCCACGCCGCCGCCGGTGCCGCCGAGGGTGTAAGCGGGCCGCAAAACAAGGGGGTAGCCCGTCTCCTGGGCGATTATCTCCGCCTCGGCAACGCTTCCGGCGATGCCGCTGCGCGGCACGGCTACCCCTATCTCGGCCATCGCTTCGCGGAAAAGGCCGCGGTCCTCGGCGCGCGCTATGGCCGCGGGGCTGGGCCCGAGCACCTCCACTCCCTGTTGGGCCAGGAAACCCTCCCGGTCCAGGAAAACAACCAGGTTCAGGCCCGTCTGCCCGCCGAGGTTCGGCAGCACGGCATCGGGCTTTTCTTTCTGGATGACCTTTTTTACGATGTCGATGGTCAGGGGCTCGATATAGGTGCGGTCGGCCATCTCCGGGTCTGTCATTATCGTGGCCGGGTTGGAGTTGACCAGCACGATAGTGTAGCCCTCCTCTTTAAGGGCCTTGCAGGCCTGGGATCCGGAATAGTCAAATTCGCAGGCCTGTCCGATAATAATAGGCCCGGAGCCGATAATCAGTATCTTCTGCAGGTCTTCTCTTCTGGGCAATTTGAATACACTCCCCGCATCATGCAATTGAATTCTTATCCTGGACCAAAAGGCCCCGGCAGCCTTAAAGCCCCCGGAGAGCGCTGAGCATCCCCGGGGGCTGGTGAGGTTAATTGTCCTGCTGCGCGCCTAATAGTGAGGATGTGAGGCCGGGCCAGGGCCAAACCGGGGCTAAAATCAGGGCCAAACCGGGGCAGCGGTGGCGCAGCATTGACGCATCATTACAGTCACAGGCCTCCACGGTTTTGTCCGTCTTTTCCGTATTTTACTGTTTAGCGGTCCCGCTGTCAACAGCGGCACCGGCCGGGCGAACAGAAACGCCCCTGCAAAGAGGGACCATAACGCACTACAAACGCCTGCTAATGTCCCCCGCCACAGGGGCGGCAAACTCACTGCTTTTGCTTTTTCAACCGCAGTATATTCTCGGGCATCTCCCTCAAGCCCAGCAGCATTTCCAGGTCCTCATCTAGCCTGCCGCCCAGTTTCCTGAGCTCGTCCCTGATCTCTTCCTCGCTGCTGAAGGTGTCCGGGGCCACAAAGATGCGCTCGTGTCTGGTAACCTTGAAACTTTCCCTGTCGCTGAAAAGGTCCTCGAAAAGCTTTTCACCCGGCCTGATGCCGGTATATTTTATCTCGATATCCCTCCCGGGCTGCAGCCCGGAGAGGACGATCATATCCCGGGCCAGCTCCACTATCTTGACTGGCTCGCCCATATCCAGGATAAATATTTCGCCATTTCCTCCCAGGGCGCCCGCCTGGATGACCAGCTGCACCGCCTCCGGAATGGTCATGAAGAAGCGGGTCATATCCGGATGGGTGACCTCAACAGGCCCGCCTTTTTGGATCTGCTCTTTGAAGAGGGTCACCACGCTGCCGCGGCTGCCGAGCACGTTCCCGAAGCGCACGGCGCAGTAAGTGCACCTGCCGTTGTGCCTGGCGCGGTACTGCATGTAAATCTCCGTGGCCCTCTTGGTGGAGCCCATCACGCTGGAGGGGTTGACGGCCTTGTCCGTGGAAACAACGACCAGCTTCTGCACCCCGCAGCTCTCGGCCAGGTCGATAAGGTTCTTGCTGCCGAGGACATTGTTTTTGACCGCTTCTTCGGCATTGAGCTCCATCAGCGGCACGTGTTTGTAAGCGGCGGCATGAAAGATCACCTGCGGCTGGAACAACTCCATAACCTTCTGCAGGGAAGGCCTGTCCTGTATATCCCTGACCAGGGGGACAATGGACAGCTGCGGATACCTCTTTCTCATTTCCTGGTTTACATAAAATATGCCGTTTTCGTCGTGGTCCAGCATCAGCAGGCGGCTGGGCCCCAGCATGGCCACCTGCCGGCACAGCTCCGAGCCGATGGAGCCCCCGGCCCCGGTAACCAAAACCGTCCTGCCGGCTAAATACCCGGCGATCTCCTTGATGTCCACCTTCACCGGGGGCCTGCGCAGAAGGTCCTCGATCTCCACTTCCTTGAGCTGCGTAAAGTTAATATTGCCTTCCAGGATCTCGTAGATGCCCGGCACCGTGCTCAACTTCACGGGAAGCTCCCTGCAGATATCGATGATCCTGCGCAGCTGGCTGTAGGGAGCGGAAGGGATAGCTATAATGACCTCGTCGATATTTTTATCCTCTACGACGGCGGGCAGTTCCTCCCGGGCACCGAGCACGGGTATACCGTTAATGATCTGCCCACGCTTGTTGGGGTTGTCATCTATAAAGCCCACCACGCTGGTATTGAGCCGCGGCTGGTTTTTTTTCAGTTCCCCGGCTACCAGCACCCCGGCATCGCCTGCCCCGATGATGAGCACTCTTTTGTGCCCGCCCTTGCTGCCGCGGCCGCGGAGATAATCTGCCAGGAGGCGCAGTGAGAGCCGCGACCCTCCCAGGAGCAGCAGCAGCAGGAAGAAAAAGATCATGTAGACGCTGCGCGGGAGCATTAGTTCGGAAAAATAGCTGTACGCGTAGCTGCCCGCAGACCCCAGGAAAACGGCCAGGGTAATCAGCACCAGCTCGTCCACGCTGGCGTAGCGCCATAGTCGCCTGTAAAGGCCGAAAAACAAAAATATGGTCAGGTGTATAACAACAAATGGCAGAAACAGCCTCTCCATGTTTTCAAAAAACTGCGGAGGAACATGGCCCTCAAAGCGCAGGTGCAGGGCAAGAAAAAGCGCTCCCCCCACCATGAAAATGTCGAGCAGGACCAGGACAAGCTGTTTAATTTTTTTGTTAAAATTGAGCATCGGCTCTTCCCACCGCTCTTCGATATTTTGTTAATTCTTCTTTGAAATATATTTCTTTCCCTCCCCGGAAAAATCCTTCTTTACGAGCCTTTTTCTTTACATTTCGGCATTTATTTACAACAATGAGTGTGTCAACTGCCCGCAAAGCAGGGGGACGGTTCTGTCGCTTTCCCCGGTACCGGCTTGTCCAGGTTAGGCAATACGGCAACACTTCGAGGGAACTTTTCCCCACCTATACTATGTACTCGATCCTGGCCCCCGGGAAAAGCTCCGCCACCGTTTCCCGGAAAAGCTCCTCTATCTGGCGGTAGGTTTGGGGCCCGTAAATATATTTCCCGTAGCCGAACTGCCCGTACTTGAACCTCCTCTCCCCTTCATCTAGCGGCAGGTCGGTATCTGGAAATACCTGCAGGATGTTTTTCTTCGCCCGCGCCGTAAAGCGGTGGGCAATGATCTCGAATGTAAGGACCGGCAGGATACCGCTGTCACCGCCCCCCCCTTCGGGAACACCGGCCGGGATACCAGGGCGGCGGGCACCGGCAGGAGCACTGCGGCCACCAGGAAAACTCCCGGCTGTGCCGGCAGGGTCGCCTGCGTCGCCTGCCTGGGCGCCGGCCGGGGCGTCGGCGGGAGCGCCGGCAGGGGGCCCGGCGCGGTTGCCGGCAGCAGTGCCGGATTTGGGGGCGGCGTTTGTTAGACTGCCGCTTCTGGCAGTGCCGGTTCTGGCGGCGGCATTTGTAACACTGCCTTTCAAAGGAGCGCCGGCGGCGCTGTCAGTGGCCTGGCGCCCCGCTGTTGGGGCCTTATCCCCCTGCCAGGCGGCGGCCACCTGCCGCAAGAGCTCCCGGTACTCCTTTTCCCACCCCCGGTAGACAAACACCGGGGCGATCATAAAG
>PWRZ01000180.1 GCA_003563385.1 Syntrophomonadaceae bacterium | reverse complement strand
TTTATCTCTTCCCACAGCTCGACGATGCCTTCGTTGTTCATGGTAATGGTCTGCACTACGGGAGGGCGGTACTTTTTCCTCTTATCAAGGTCAAGCATGATGTTGATCTCCGTCTTCGTCCTCTCAGCGCCGGGGATGTCGGACTTGTTAATCACAAAAATGTCCGCTATCTCCATTATCCCGGCCTTGATAACCTGGATACTGTCCCCGCTGGCCGGGGTAAGGACGACGATGGTTGTGTCCGCGTTTTTGACAATATCGACCTCGGACTGCCCTACCCCGACGGTCTCGATAATAATTATGTCCTTGCCAAATGCATCGAGAAGCTGCACCACGTCACCGGTTGCCCTGGACAATCCCCCCAGGCTGCCCCTCGTGCCCATGCTGCGGATAAAAACATCCTTGTCCCCGGTATGTTCCTGCATGCGGATACGATCTCCAAGGAAAGCGCCCCCGCTGAAGGGGCTGGTGGGATCGATAGCGATAACACCCACTTTGAGCCCCTCTTTGCGCATCACGTAGATCAGCCTGTCAACAAGGGAGCTCTTGCCGGAACCGGGATAGCCGGTAAAACCGATAATATAAGCTTTCCCTGTATGGGGATAAATATCTTTTAATACTTCTCTTTTCAAGGAGTCATTGTTTTCCACCACCGAGATTGCCCTGGCCAGGGCACGGCGATCGCCTTTTAACAGCTCCTCAATCATTTCCACTTTTACCACCTCAATCATGGACCTTAATATTCTATTCCTTTCCTGGCGCCGATACCGGCAGTGAAGTGATGCTTGACTTCTTTTACCTCGCTGACCATATCGGCCATTTCAATGATCTTCTCGTGGGCGTGGCGCCCTGTAATAATTACGTTGACCCCGGGCCGCTTATTATTTATAAGCTCCAGCAGGTCTTCCAGCGGGACAAGGTTGTAATGCACGGCCACGTTGAGCTCGTCTAAGATGACGAGGTCGTATTGCCCGCTGCTGAGGGCCTCCTTTGCCCTGGCCATACCTTCGGCAGCAAGACGCAGGTCTTCCTCGTCGGGGTTGTCCCTGTCCACGAAAACGTCCCTTCCAGCTTTGAGCACTTCAAACTGGGGCAGGTAATGGGCCGCTTTCAGCTCCCCGTAATCCCTGCCCTTCATAAAGTTGATAACCAGCACCCTGTATCCATGCCCGGCGGCGCGCAGGGCCTGCCCCAGGGCAGCCGTAGTCTTGCCTTTCCCTTCACCTGTATAGACCATCAGCAGTCCTTTTTCTTTACCGGCCACCATCCTTTTCCTAACACCCCCGTCTTTTATTACATCCGCCCCAGGGCCCGGTGAGCGATATCCCTGCGGAAATAAGCGCCCTCAAATGTCACCAGCTCCGTTATAGAGTATGCCTTTTCCAGGGCCGCCTTTAAAGAAGGATCCCAGGCGGTAACGCCGAGAACTCTTCCCCCGTTTGTCACTATTTTACCATTTTTGAGTGCCGTACCGGCATGAAAAACGATGGCGTTTTCCATCGCGGGAACCTTTTCCCAACCGCTGATTTCTTTCCCTTTTTCGTAGCTCCCCGGGTAACCGGCAGAGGCCATCACCACGCACACCACCACATCATCTGTCCACTGCGGCTCCGGTACCGCGGCCAGGTTCCCCCGGGATGCTTCATAGAGAATGGGAAAAAGGTCCGATTGAAGGCGCGGGAGCAGCACCTGTGCTTCAGGGTCGCCAAAGCGGGCATTATACTCCAGCGCTTTAATCCCTTTGGCGGTGACGATCAGTCCGCCGTAGATCACTCCCCGGTAAGTAATGCCTTCTTCCTGCATGCCCCTGACCACCGGCTTAAAGATCTTCTCCTCCACTTCTTTATACATCTCCGCGGTCAGCACCGGGGCCGGCGAATAGGCCCCCATGCCGCCCGTATTGGGACCGCGGTCTCCATCATAGATGGGCTTGTGGTCCTGGGCCGACGGAAATGCCAGGTAAGTGGAGCCGTCGGTAACGGCAAAGACGGAAACTTCTTCTCCTTCCAGGAACTCTTCAATGATAATACTGTCCCCGGCGCTTCCGAAAGCTTTTTCTTCCATTATGTAGTGCACGGCACGGCGTGCCTCCTCAAGGCTTTCCGTAATTATAACACCCTTCCCGGCGGCAAGACCGTCCGCCTTTACCACCAGCGGAAAGCTGCACCGCTCCAGATAGGTATAAGCATCCCCGGGGCTGGTAAAAATCTCATACTCCCCGGTGGGGATGCCGTACCTGGTCATGAATCTCTTTGCCCAGGCCTTGCTCCCTTCCAGCAGGGCACCCTTGCGGCAGGGGCCGAATATCAGCTGGCCGTTTTCCCGGAACCGGTCTGTTATACCCTCCATGAGCGGAGCTTCCGGTCCCACAACCGTTAGGTGAATCTCTTTTTCACGGGCAAAGGCCTGCAGCTTTTCCACTTCTTCAGCGCCGATAGGCACACACTCGGCCAGTGGAGCTATACCGGCATTTCCCGGGGCACAATAGATTTTCTCTACCTGCGGGCTCTGAGACAGCTTCCACACCAGCGTATGTTCTCTGCCTCCGCCGCCGACCACCAGAACGCGCATCATTTAAACCTCCTAACTGGCTAGACTGGCTAGTGCTTGAAATATCTCTTACCCGTAAACACCATGGCCACGTTGTACTTTTCGCAGGTCTCTATGGCTTCATCGTCGCGGGCCGACCCTCCCGGCTGTATGATAGCGGTGACTCCCTCCAGGGCCGCTATTTCGACCCCGTCTTTGAAGGGGAAGAAAGCATCGGAAGCGAGGATACTTCCCTTGACCCCCTCACCGGCCTGGCCTATGGCAATTTTAACCGAGCCCACCCTGCTCATCTGGCCGGCCCCGATACCGAGGGTCTGCTGCCTCTTGGAGACCACAATGGCGTTGGACTTAACGTGCTTCACCACCTTGAGGGCAAAAACGAGGTCCTTGACTTCCTGCTCTGTTGGCTTCCTGCTGGTAACGACGCGCCACTGGCCGGTGTCATAGCTCTCGCTCATGTCCTCCTGCAGGAGCAGTCCGCCGCTTACCTTTTTAAAATCAAAGCCCGGCTCATCCCCGGACTGCAGAAGGTCTATCTGCAGCAGGCGCACATCTTTTTTGCGCGCAAACACCTCCAGGGCGGCGGGAGAAAAGGAAGGAGCGGCGATCACTTCCAGGAATATCCTGGACATTTCCCTGGCCGTATCCTCGTCCACCTGCCGGTTCAGGGCCACTATTCCACCAAAAATGGAAACGGGGTCGGCATCGTGGGCCTTCCTGTAAGCTTCGAGAAGTATATCCGCAGAGCCGACGCCGCAGGGGTTGGCGTGCTTGACGGCAACGGCGGTGGGCTCATCAAACTCCTTCACTATTTCCCAGGCGGCATTGAGGTCATTAATATTGTTGAAAGAAAGCTCCTTGCCCTGCAGCTGCCCGGCCGCCGCCACTGAGGAAGGCACCGGGTAGGGCTCAATATAAAAGCAGGCTTTCTGGTGGGGGTTCTCGCCGTAGCGGAGCTGCTGGGCCCTGCTGAAAGGCAGTGTAAGCAGCGGCGGGAAAACATCCTTTTCCTCGCCCAGGCGCTCCCGCAAGTAATTGCTGATCATGCTGTCGTAATAAGCGGTGTGCGAATAAGCATCCACTGCGAGCTTGAAGCGGGTCGCCTCCGAGAGGTCCCCTTTCCGGCGCATCTCCTCGATAACACTGCTGTAGCTGGAAGGATCCACGATGACAATAACATCCCTGTAGTTTTTGGCCGCAGCCCTGATCATGGTCGGCCCGCCGATGTCAATGTTTTCAATGGCCTCCTCCAGGGTCACTCCTTCCCTGGCGGTAACCTCGGCAAATGGATACAGGTTTACCGCCACGAGGTCAATAGGCACAATGCCGTGCTCCTGCATCTGTTCGCCGTGCACAGGCACATCCCGGCGCCCCAGGATGCCCCCGTGGACTACCGGGTGCAGGGTCTTGAGGCGTCCTTCCAGGATTTCCGGGAACCCCGTCAGCTCGCTGATATCTTTAACCTTGATGCCGCAATCCCTTAAAGTTCGCGCTGTCCCTCCCGTAGATACAATCTCCCAGCCCATTGCCGCAAGCTCCTGGGCAAAAATATCGATGCCGCTTTTGTCAGAAACACTGATCAGGGCAGTTTTACCTTTCATCGATAAAACACCTTCTTCCTTCCAGACGTAATTTGCCTTCCTTGAAGAGCTGTATGGCCCTGGGATAGAGGCGGTGCTCTACTTCGTGAATACGCTGGTGCAGCGTCTCAATGGTATCATCGTCATATATTGGTACCGCCTCCTGCAGGATAACGGGACCGGTATCGAGCCCTTCGTCCACGAAGTGGACCGTGCATCCGCTTACCTTGACACCGTAGTCCATGGCCTGTTTAACACCCTCCAGCCCGGGGAAGGCAGGCAGCAGGGACGGGTGTATGTTCATTATCCTGTTTTGGAACTCCCCCACGAAATAGGGTGACAGCAGGCGCATAAACCCGGCCAGGATTACCAGGTCAATATCCCATTCCTTCAGCAGTGCAACTATTTTGCGGTCATAATTTTCCCTGCCCGGACACTGGCCCGGATCAACATAAATGGCCTCGATATGGTTTTTCCGGGCGCGCTCCAGGGCGTAGGCTTCATTGTTGTCGCTGATTACCAGCCCCACGCGGCCGTCTATCAGCCCTTTCACTATTGCATCAATGATAGCCTGCAGGTTGCTGCCGAACCCCGACGCCAGTACCGCTATTCTCATGTGCCGCCCACTCCTTTCAAGATGATTCCTTCCCCTTCCTCCATAAAGCCTATCTCCCAACAGCCCCATCCCCGGTTTTTTACGGCTTTCATCAGTGCGCCCTTATCGGCGGGAGGTACCACCAGCACCATGCCCAGGCCCATGTTAAAAGTGCGAAACATCTCATTTTCCTGCACCGCGCCTTTTTCTTGGACCAGCGAAAACACTGCCGGGATTTCCCAGCTGTCCTTATAGACAACAGCTCTCAAACCCGGTGGAAGGATGCGCGGCAGGTTGAGCACTATACCCCCACCGGTAATATGGGCCATACCTTTAACCCGGTATTCACTTAAAAGGGGTAATACCAGAGGCACATAGATGGCGGTAGGCTTCAAGAGCTCTTCCCCGAGAGGGCTCTCCAGCGGGGGCACAACAGTATCCAGGGAAAGGGCGGCGTGCTCCAGGAGCACCTTGCGCACCAGTGAAAAGCCATTGCTGTGCAGGCCGGTGGAAGCCAACCCGATAAGGACATCCCCGGCGGCAATACCGGCGCCGGTTATAATTTTCTCTTTCTCCACTATGCCCACGGCAAAACCGGCGATATCGTACTCCCCGGGCGGGTAGAAACCGGGCATTTCCGCCGTTTCCCCGCCCAGCAGGGCGCATCCGGCCGTGCGGCATCCCTGGGCAATGCCGCTGATTATCTCCCTGACGACAGCGTTATCGATCTTCCCCACCGCCAGGTAATCGAGGAAAAAAAGCGGCTCTGCACCCTGGACAAGAAGGTCGTTCACGCACATGGCCACGGCATCTATGCCCACCGTATCGTGGCGGCCCGTGGCAAAAGCAATCTTCAGCTTCGTCCCCACTCCATCAGTAGCCGAGGCCAGTACGGGCTCCCTGTAGCGGCCCATGTCCGGCTGAAAGAGGCCTGCAAACCCGCCCAGCTCCGTAACCACCTCCCGGCGAAAGGTTGTTTTTACCATCTCCTTGATATCCTGCACTACTTTTTCGCCGGCTTCCAGGTCAACACCTGCTTTTTTGTAGTCAAAGCTTTCCCCGGGCATGAACACACTCCTTTATCGGATAATCGCCTGTGAAGCAGGCCATGCAGAGACTGTCAGGCGGGAGCCCCACCGCGCAGAGCATTCCCTGGTGGCTGAGGTAGCCCAGGGTTGTAGCGCCGATTTTGCGGCATATTTCCGCTACTTTTCTGCTCGAACCGATCAGCTCCTCGTAGGTGGAAATATCTATCCCGTAATAGCATGGCGAAATAATCTGCGGGGAGCTTATACGCATGTGCACCTCCCGGGCACCGGCATGGAAGAGCATCTGCACCAGCCTCTTGCTCGTCGTCCCTCTGACTATGGAGTCGTCCACGATGACCACCCTTTTGCCTTCCACCACCTTACGCACCGGGTTCAGCTTCAGCTGCACGCCTAAATTACGGCTCTCCTGGCGCGGCTGGATAAAAGTGCGCCCGATATAGCGGTTCTTGATGAGCCCCATTTCGTAGCTCAACCCCATCTCCTCGGCGAAACCGGACGCCGCCGAGAGGCTTGAATCGGGGACTCCCGTTACCAGGTCGGCGTCGACGGGATGTTCCCTGGCCAGCTGGCGGCCCAGCTCCTTGCGTATAAGATGGACATTCCTGCCGTGGATATTGCTGTCCGGCCTGGCGAAGTAGATAAACTCAAAAATGCACAGGGCCGTCCGCGTGGAGGGCATTACCGGCACGCTCCTAATACCGCTCTCATCAATTGTGACCATCTCACCTGGTTCAATATCCCTGATCATCTCGGCGCCGATGGTATCAAAGGCGCAGGTCTCCGAAGCTAGCACGTAGTATCCTCCCCATTTTCCCAGGGAAAGGGGCCTGACCCCGTAGGGGTCGCGGACACCGATCAGTTTGTTCTCTGTCAAAAAGAGGAATACATAGGAACCTTTAAGGCGCTGCAGCGCTTTCTTTAAGGAAGCCTCCATGTTATCATTGCCGTAGCGGGCCACCAGGTGGGCAATAAGCTCGCTGTCGGTTGTGGTCTGGAAAATAGAGCCTTCCCTCTCCAGGTTTTCCCTCAGCTCAGTGGAGTTGGCAATATTGCCGTTGTGCGCCACCGCCAGGCTCCCCCTGTAGTAGCGGATGAGCAGCGGCTGCGCATTCTCGGGGCATGATTCCCCGGTGGTGGAATAGCGCACGTGGCCCAGGGCGGCCAGGGAAGGTATATCCATAATATCATCGAAGTGCGGGAAGACCTCCCCAACCAAACCCATGCCCTTCCTGACAATGACACTGCTGCCGTCAGAAAGGGCAATTCCGGCGCTTTCCTGCCCGCGGTGCTGCAGTGCAAAGAGAGCGTAATTGGTCAGGCGGGACAGATCCTCTCCCGGTGCGTAAATGCCGAAGACACCGCAGGCTTCTTTTATTTTGCCGTCTTTAAGCAACATATTATTCAGCCTCCAGGCCGAGCCGCTGATATATATAAGGGACAAAACGTAAGTTCCGGCCCAGGTCGAAACAGGATTGCAGCTCTGCTTCTGATAAAAGCGCAGTTATTTTGGGGTCCTCTTCCAGGAGCTTCCTGAAAGGAAGCCCCTCTTCCCAGGAACGCATGGCCAACTTCTGGACCAGGTCATATGCTTCCTCCCTGGTGAGCCCTTTTTCCACAAGGGCCAGCAGCACGCTCTGGGAATAAACCAGTCCCCCGGTCATCTCCAGGTTTTTGAGCATGTTCTGCGGGTAAATGTGCAGGCCGCCG
Source organism: Syntrophomonadaceae bacterium (assembly GCA_003563385.1). Classification (GTDB taxonomy): domain Bacteria; phylum Bacillota; class Dethiobacteria; order DTU022; family UBA8154; genus CSSED11-109. The sequence goes on along the minus strand of PWRZ01000180.1, from coordinate 48,326 downwards.
ATAATGCGCCTCATCTGGTAGAGCATGTAGTCCACCAGGATGGTAGAATCAGGCAATATCACCCTCTCGGCGGAAGAGTGCGAGATATCCCTTTCATGCCATAAAGGAATGTTCTCCAATGCAACCTGTGCATGGGTCCTCACAAGGCGGGCCAGGCCGCTTATCTGCTCGCAGGAGACGGGGTTGCGCTTGTGCGGCATGGCCGATGAGCCTTTCTGGCCCTTGTAAAAGGGCTCTTCGAGCTCACGCACCTCTGTTTTCTGCAAGCTGCGGATCTCCACCGCTATTTTGTCCAGCGTGGAGGCAATCAGTGCCATCACCGTTAGAAACTGTGCATGGCTGTCGCGCTGTAGTATCTGGGTCGATATGGGGGCGGGCTTCAGCCCCAGCCTGCGGCAGACAAACTCTTCAACCGAGGGATCAAGGTGGGCGAAAGTGCCCACCGCGCCGGACATCTTTCCGTAAGAGATTGATTCTTCCGCGCACTGCAGGCGTTCCCTGTGCCGGTTTATCTCGTCCCACCAGAGGGCAAACTTTAAGCCCAGCGTAATCGGTTCGGCGTGAATCCCGTGTGTGCGCCCGATCATAACGGTATGGCGATGGGTCAAGGCCTGCTCTTTCAAGATTTTGGAGAGCCCGTCCAAGCCCTCCCGGATCAGCACGGCGGTTTCCTTTAAAAGCAGTGATAAAGCGGTGTCCACAACATCGTAAGAAGTGAGCCCGTAGTGAAAATAACGGGACTCCTCCCCCAGGCTCTCCGCCACGCAGCGTGTAAAAGCGACAACATCGTGCCGGGTGTCTTTTTCTATTTCCAGTATCCTCTGCACATTAAAAGTGGCCTTCTTCTCAATGCTTTCGGCAGCCGCCGCCGGTATGATCCCTTTTTCTGCCAGGGCATGGCAGACAGCTATCTCAATATGCAGGTACTTTTTGAACCTGTTTTCCAGCGTCCAGATGCCGCCCATTTCGGGCCTGGTATACCTCTCTATCAACTCGGCACACCTCGATCCGTTATTTTTGTGTCAGCTCATCGCGCAGGTACTTTTTGTAACCGCACTGCTGCAAAAGCTCGTTTTTCTCTTTTACCCGCCGGGCGAGATCTTCTTTGAACTGCACTATCTTTTCCCGTACCTGCCCATCCTTAACCCCGATAATCTGGGCTGCCAGGATGCCGGCATTGTAGGCGCCGTCAACAGCCACCGTCGCTACCGGGACCCCCCTGGGCATCTGCACCATGGCATAAAGAGCGTCAACCCCGCCCAGCGGGGAACCGCTTAAAGGGACGGCGACAACGGGCAGCGGTGTCAATGCGGCCGTGGCACCGGCCAGGTGTGCCGCCGCCCCGGCACCGGCTATGATAACCTCTATTCCCCTGGAAGCGGCACCGCGGGCGTAAGCCGCGGTCTCATCTGGTAGGCGGTGCGCGGACAGTATGAACATTTCGGCGGAGATGCCGAACTCTTCCAGGGCCTTGATACTTGCAGACATAACGGGCAGGTCCGAGTCGCTGCCCATAACAATACCTACTCTATTCATCGCTCGCAAACCCCCAATATTATATAAGGTAAACGGCCGGGAACAGCTCGCGGAGATTTTGTGGCAACCCCCGCCCCGGCCGACCTTTATGCCGCCTTACTCCCACTCTATGGTTGCGGGAGGCTTGGAAGAAACGTCGTAAACAAAACGATTCACCTGCGCAATCTCATTCACCAGCCTGCTCGATATCTGTCCCAGGACATCGTAGGGAAAAGGAAACCAGTCCGCGGTCATGCCGTCCTGGCTGGTAACAGCACGCAGGACAATAGTATGGGCATATGAACGACCGTCACCCTGCACACCAACGCTGAGCACCCCCGGTAAAACAGCAAAAGCCTGCCATATCTTGCGGTAAAGGCCGGCTTTTTTAATCTCTTCGATAATTATGGCATCTGCCTCCCTCAACACGGAGAGCTTCTCCGGGGTAACCTCGCCGAGAACACGCACGGCCAGGCCCGGTCCCGGGAAGGGGTGCCTCCAGACTACTTCTTCCGGAAGGCCGAGCTCCTGTGCTACCAGGCGCGCTTCGTCTTTAAAGAGGTGGCGCAGGGGTTCTATAAGCTTGAAATCCATGTCTTCCGGCAGCCCGCCGACGTTGTGGTGGGACTTGATAACGGCGGCGGTGGCGGTGCCGCTTTCGATAACATCCGGGTAAAGAGTCCCCTGCACCAGGTATTCAACGTCACCGAGTTTCTGCGCCTCCCGTTCAAAAACCCTGATAAAGTGGTTGCCGATCACTTTTCTCTTCTCCTCGGGGCCGGTAACACCGCGAAGGCGCGAGAGAAACTCGGAAGCGGCATCCACGACCACGATATCCATATTAAAATGGCCCTCAAAAGTAGAGATGACCTGCTCTTTTTCACCCTTGCGCAGAAGGCCGTGATCGACAAATATGCAGGTCAGCCTGGAGCCGATGGCCCTGTGCATCAGCACCGCGGCAACGGAAGAGTCGATCCCCCCGCTCAAGCCGCAAACGGCCCTCCCTTCGTCTCCCACCTTCTCCCTGATATCCCTGATGCTCAATTCAACAAAATTCTCCATCGTCCAGCTGCCCGAAAAGCGGCAGATGTGGAACAGAAAATTGCTCAGCATCATCTGCCCCTGGGGAGTATGGATGACCTCCGGGTGGAACTGCAGCCCGTAAAACTTTCTGTCCTCGTCTGCGATGGCAGCAACGGGTGTATTGTCGCTGACGGCAACTACTGCAAATCCGGGGGGCGCTTCCCTAACCTGGTCGGCGTGGCTCATCCAGGCCACGAGCTGTTCTCCCAGCCCCTTGAAGAGCTCCACCCTTTTGGTGATGGTAATACTGGTTTTCCCGTACTCCCGCTTTTGCGCTTCCTTAACAATCCCGCCAAGGTCCGCGGCCATCAACTGCATACCGTAGCAGATACCGAGTATGGGAACGCCGATACCGTAAATACCCTCGTCACAGCGGGGGGCACCATGCTTGCATACGCTCCCCGCCCCCCCTGATAAAATAAGTGCAGACGGCTCCGCTTCCAGCAGCTCCGCAAGCGTCACATTGTACGGTTTAATCTCGCAGTAAACTTTCAGCTCCCGAACTCTCCTGGCTATCAGCTGTGTGTACTGCCCGCCAAAATCCAGTATAACTACCTTTTCTGCTGCTCCCATGTATTTCTCCTTTATTATAATGGCCTTATTAAACGACTGCTAACCGGCTCTCCAGCAACTTGTCACTGTGGCCGTGTGGCCGCCGGAAGGTCTTTTAGTTTTTCTATTCTTCAACTTTTCGTTTTTCTATTCGTCAAACTCTTTCATTTTTCCTGCAACCTAAAAAAAAGAAAGGGGCCGTGCCCAAAGTAGCCCCTGGGACGGCCCCTTTTAATTAACGCCTTTTGTATCTTCTACATCGGCGGCATATGGTCCATTCCGCCGCCGGGGAACTTTTTATCATCTTCCGGCTGCTCGGCCACCACTGCTTCCGTGGTGAGGAACAGGGAAGCAATACTGGCGGCATTCTGGATGGCAGAGCGGACCACCTTGGCCGGGTCCACTATGCCCGCCTTGAGCATGTCTTCGTAAACACCGGTTAAAGCATTGAAGCCGATACCCTTATCCATGCCCTTAATCTTTTCCACAACGATGGAGCCCTCTTCGCCGGCGTTTTCAGCTATGAAGCGCAGCGGGTCTTCCAGCGCCCGGCGGACAATCTGCACGCCGATAGCCTCGTCTTCGCTGGCATCCATATCGGTTAGCGCTTCCACCGCATTAAGGTAAGCCACACCGCCGCCGGGGACTATACCTTCTTCCACGGCCGCCCTTGTCGCCGAGAGGGCATCTTCGATGCGCAGCTTCCTTTCCTTCATTTCCGTTTCCGTAGCGGCGCCCACTTCAATAACCGCTACCCCGCCGGCGAGCTTGGCCAGCCGCTCCTGGAGCTTTTCGCGGTCGAAATCGGAGGTGGTATCCTCAATCTGAGTGCGAATCTGGCTGATGCGCTTCTTGATATCTTCGGGGTCCCCGGCACCGTCGACGATAACGGTTTCATCCTTGTTTACAATTACCTGGCGGGCACGGCCGAGCATGTCGATATCGACATTCTTCATATCAATCCCCAGGTCTTCGGAGATGACCTGTCCGCCGGTCAGTATGGCAATATCCTGCAGCATGGCCTTGCGGCGGTCACCGAAGCCGGGGGCCTTGACGGAGACACATGTAAAGGTCCCGCGTATTTTGTTCACCACCAGCGTGGCCAGCGCCTCGCCCTCCACATCTTCGGCAATGAGCAGCATCTGCCTGCCTTTCTGCACTATTTTTTCGAGGAGAGGAAGTATGTCGTGGATATTGCCGATCTTGCGGTCGGTGAGCATGATCATGGGCTCTTCCAGTACCGCTTCCATTTTTTCAGTATCGGTGACCATGTAGGGGGATATATAACCCCTGTCAAACTGCATACCCTCGACCACTTTCAGGTCGGTGAGGAAGCCCTTTGACTCTTCCACCGTAATGACGCCGTCCTTGCCCACTTTCTCCATGGCATCGGCAATAAGGTTGCCGATAGACTCGTCGTCAGCGGAGATAGCAGCTACCTGGGCAATGGCATCCCTGCTTTCAACAGGCTTGCTCTGCTCCTTGATATTATCCAGTATCTTTTCCACGGCCTTGTCAATTCCCCTTTTCATAATCATGGGGTTTGTTCCCGCGGTTACATTTTTAATGCCTTGCTTGATAATGGACTGCGCCAGCAGGGTTGCGGAGGTAGTCCCGTCACCGGCCACATCCTGGGTCTTATTGGCAACCTCCTTGACAAGCTGGGCACCCATATTTTCAAAATGATCATCCAGCTCGATCTCCCTGGCAATGGTCACACCATCATTCGTTATCTGCGGAGAGCCGAACTTTTTGTCTAGGACAACGTTGCGGCCCTTTGGTCCCAGCGTCACTTTCACGGTGTTGGCCAGCTTGTCAACACCTCTTTCCAGCGCCTGCCGCGCTTCTTCACGGAAAAGAATATCTTTAGCAGCCATCTTATAAAACCCTCCTTAAGTATCTTAAATTATCTTTTTCTTTGAGTATCGTTAAGTATGCCTGGATATTTGTCACTTTTATCTTATCCGGCAAACCGGTGATCATTATAGCTCAAATTCAGGAATATACAGCCAGGATATCATCCTGCCTTAAAATTAAGTACTCCTCGCCGTTGATCTTTATTTCTGAACCGGCATACTTGGAAAAAACAACCGTGTCCCCAACTTTGACTTCCATCTGCACTTTTGTTCCATCATCGAGTATTTTCCCCGGGCCAACAGCTTTTACCTCTCCATCCTGGGGCCTTTCCTTGGCCTTGTCCGGAAGCACAATGCCCCCGGTGGTCTTTTCTTCCTTTTCCAAAACCTTGATGATTACCCTGTCTCCCAAAGGTTTCAGATTCATAGAGTTATACCTCCTTAATATAATTTTAATTGGCGTCACTTTGTGATATGCCACCTGTTAGCACTCTCTTTAAAGGAGTGCTAACAATCTTTCCACACATATATTACAGGCAACAACGCTCATAAGCAAACGAAACAAAAGCTTGATAAAGAAGCAAAAAAGCAATCATACTCAATTGAAGGCGCAAATACTCCCTGTTTCTTTTAATTGCTTATTTTCTCAAAGAATACCAGCAGCCATTATTATATCCCGCTGAAAAAAAAATATGTAATATTCAGCTGTCCGCGGGAGGGGCACAATCTGTGACACTGCCTCGCAGCAGCTCAACGGCGTGCGGGACAACGGGCAGTATTACCTCCAGGCACTCCTGCACGGCCCGGGGGCTGCCCGGGAGATTGACAATGAGCGAAGTTCCCCTTACCCCGCACACAGCCCGCGAAAGCATGGCGTAAGGCGTCTTTTTGAGGCTCTCACTGCGCATGGCCTCAGCCATGCCGGGAACCGGCCTGTCGATAACGTCCAGCGTCGCCTCCGGTGTAATATCCCTTGCCGCCAGGCCCGTGCCCCCCGTGGTCAGGATAAGGTCCGCTTCCAAATTGTCGGCCAGCCTGATCAGCTCGTTCTTGATGGCCGTCCTGTCATCGGGAACGACGCTGTAGACTATTACCTCCCACCCTTTGCTGCGCACTATCTCTTCAATCAACGGCCCACCGGCATCTTCCCTCTCACCGCGGGCGCTGCGGTCGCTGACCGTCAGCACCGCAGCCCTGACAATCCTGGTAATATCGTGATGGTGGTTTTCACTTTGCAACTAAATCACCGTCCTGCCAGCAGTATTGCCGGCTGTTTACTTATTATGCGACTGCCACATCAGTGAGCCGCACTCCTGCAGGTCATAGCCCCCCAGTGCTTGCACGGCCTCCCTGAAAGAAGGGGAGCTTATTACTCCAAGCAGGGCCCTGCAGGGAGGCAATTGGTAGAAGGCCGCCGGCATGGCGAGGTCGTATGACTCCTGCGTCAGCGGAATGAAATCCACCCCGAGGGCCTCTGCAGCGGCCCTGATCCCCAGTCCCGCATCTGCGCTACCTGCGGCAACGGCTGCAGCCACAGCCAGGTGGTTGAACTCCTCTCTTTCGTAGCCCTTTATCCGCGCCGGGTCGAGCTTTTTTTCCTTAATCATGTAGTCCAGGTAAAGGCGGGTGCCCGCCCCCTTCTGCCTGTTGACAAAAAGGACATCATCTCGGCAGAGGTCCTCAATGTCAAATATCCGGCGCCTGTTGCCGGGAGCGACAAAAAGGCCCAGTTCCCTCCTGGCCAGGTGCACAAGGACCAGCTCGAGGTCGGGAAGGTATCGCCGCAGGTACGGTATGTTGTAAACGCCGCTTTCCTGGTCGAGCAGATGCATTCCGGCGATATGGGTTTCTCCCCTTTTAAGGGCCATAATTCCACCCATGCTGCCCACATGGGCCGATGAAAGGGTAATGCCGCCGCCCTCTTTTTTGAGCAGGTCGGAAAGGATATCCAGGCTCAGGTCATGGCTTCCCAGGCATACTATGGTATTTTCGATCTCCTCCCGGGAACGCCACAGCTCCACATCTATTTTCTCCCCGGCCTCTATTCCTTCTTTGTCCTGCGGTATTAAAGTTATGCCGTCGGCCCTCACCAGCGACATCGTCACGCCGGACCCGCGGGGCAGTGGAGTGGCCACGAACCTTTCCCCCACTTTCCCCACTTTAAGGCGCAGAAATTCATTTTCCTTTAGAGAAGAATAAACGCGGCGGGAGCTGTACGCCTCCAGGACGTTTGGGGGAGGTAATGGCCGCTTCTGCCAGTGGTAAAGGAGCGGTTTTACAAACAGCTCCAGGGAAAGATAGGCAGCCACAGGATAACCGGGAACTCCCATTACCGGAGTTGTCCCTATCATTCCCAGTATTACCGGCTTGCCCGGCCGCATGGCTACCCCGTGAACAATCACCTCACCGAGCGCCTCCAGGGCCGTAAGGGTATGGTCCTTCCTGCCCGCCGATGAGCCGGCGCTTACCAGGACCAGGTCGCTCTGGCGGGCCGCCTGCTCCAGGGACTCTTTTAATTTTTCCGGTTCATCCTCCACTATGGGATATTTAACGGCCCTTCCCCCCCAGGCATGCACAGCGGCAGCAAAAGTATAGGAGTTGGACTCAGTGATTTTCCCCGGGGGGGGTATCGCTCCGGGGGCCACCAGCTCACTGCCTGTCGGTATTATGGCCACTGCCGGCTCCTTCAAGACTTTAACATTAAAAATGCCTCCGCCGAGCAGTGCACCGAGGTCAAAGGGCCTGATGCGGTGATAGGAGGGCAGGATCATCTCCGCTGCGGCAATGTCCTCTCCAATTGAGCGCACATGCTGCCAGGGAGTGGCCGGTTCCCTTATTTCTATCATCCCTGCATTATCCCTGTCGGGAAAGATGACATCTTCGATCATGATAACGGCGTCACAGCCCGGGGGCAGCTCCCCGCCGGTATCGACGTAAAAAGCGTTTTCTCCCAGCAGCAGCCTGCCGGGAGAAGTAGGGGTAACCCCGAAAGTATCCGACGCCCTCACGGCCACGCCGTCCATGGCCGAAGCATGATAATGAGGCGAAGACAGGCGTGCAAAAACGGGAGCAGCAGTAACCCGGCCGGCCGCAGCAGTGGTATCGATCTCCTCGATGCCCGGTTCCCTTCTCAATGCCGCCTCCAAAAATGCTTCCTGTGCCCTTGAAAGGGGGGTGTTGCTCAGGTACACTTTTCTATCCAAAAGGGCCAATCCTCCTCACCATAATGTAGCAATTAAAAGAGATAAACTTTTACCGGGGAACCCGCCGGCAGGCCTTCGACATCCCTGGGGATAATAAAAAAACCATCAGCCTTAACCATGGTATTGAGCAGGCCCGGCCCACCGTATACCGGCCTGGCACGGGCAGCGCCTTCTCCCGCCGGCGCATCTTCATCCCTTAACAGTGCAACCCTGACATAGTCCTCTCTGCCCCCCGGAGAGGAAAAATTGCTGTCCAACAGTGCATCAATGTAAGGAACAAAAGGAGCAAAAGGAGGCAGCCCCTGCAGGGAACGCAGCACCGGTTTAACAAAGAGGAGAAAAGAAAACATCGCCGAAACGGGGTTGCCCGAAAGCCCGTAGACAGGCTTCCCGCTGCTCATCCCGTAGATAGCCGGTTTGCCGGGCCTCATGGAGATGCCGTGGAAAAGCACCTCGCCCCCGGGAATATTATCGATGACCCTTACGGTAACATCTCTTTCCCCTACCGAGCTGCCGCCGGAGATGAGGACGATATCGGCCTCCTCAAGTGAGGCCAGCAGGGCCGCTTGCAGTTTTTCTTCCTGGTCGGCAAAAATGCCCCGGTAATGAGGCAGAGCACCGCTTTCAAACACCTGCGCTGCAAGGGCCGGACCGTTAACATCTCTTATCTGTCCCGGCGCCGGTTTCCCCCCGGGGTAGACAAGTTCGTCCCCGGTCGAAATTATGTCCACGCGCGGTCGTGCATATACATTGACAGCCGCGATACCGAGCGCCATTAATACACCAATATCCTGCGGGCGGATGGCGTGACCGCTGGACAGCACCAAGTCGCCCCGGCCAAAGTCCTCTCCCTCCCGCAGAGTATTTTCATAAGGAGCAACGGGACGTAAGACGGCAACGCTGTCCCCGATGATCTCGCAGTACTCCACCATAGAGACACTATCGCTGCCGGGGGGGAGCATTCCTCCTGTGGAAATGCCCATCGCTTCGCCCTGTTCCACGGTGCCCGGGGGGCCTGCTCCCATGAGCACCTCCCCTTTAATTTTGAGCAGTGCAGGCAGGCTTTCCGATGCCCCAAAAGTATCTGAGCTTTTCAGCGCAAAACCATCCATTGTAGAACGATCAAAAGAGGGCAGCATCTCCGGCGCCAAAACCGCTTCCGCCGTTACCCTACCCAGAGAAGAGGAAACTTCGACAGCTTCAATCGCTGTTCTACCGTCCTTAATGGACTCGAGAATGCGCCGCTGTGCTTCCTGGACACTCAAAACCGTAAGCAAAAACCACACACTCCTTTACCGCAGCTCCTTCAATCCAGCCACCCCAAAAGATAGCACGGTGACGTACCTCCGGGGGGGGTGACAGGGGGGGGGGGACAGGGGGACGGGGTACCGGTGACAGGGGGACGGGGTACCTGTCAACCTGGGTGACAGGGGGACGGGGTACCTGTCAACCTGAGGGATATCTTGATAACCTGATTAGAAAAAAATTAGGCGGTCCCAGGGGAAATTCAAATTCGGGGACAGAACCATTGTTCCACATGAATAAGGGTTCAGGTAGATGGTACCTGAGTAAGGTTTACACTGTATAGTGTTAAAATGTTGACAGGTACCCCGTCCCTCTGTCACCCTTGTCAACGTTGCCAGGCACCAATGTTGACAGGTACCCCGTCCCCCTGTCAACTTGCGTCCCCTTGTCAACTTGACAGGTACCCCGTCCCTTTGTCAACCTTAAAAGCATCCCAGCTGGCAGTTCACTATCTTTATTTTAAGCTCATTGCACAGCTGTCCGACCTCTGCAGCCGTCAAATTGTAATCTCTGGCAACCTTGAAAGCGATGACGCAGGGCAACCTTCCCTTAGGAGCGCTTTCGAGCAGTTTTTTCTTCGCTTCTTCCACGCTTCATCCTCCTCGCCATTTAACTTATGCTATTATAAACCATTCTTTTTGTCAATTGAAGCAGGTATGCGGCCCAAATAATAGAATATGAAAAAAAAGGATAGTGGAGGACAAAAAATTGAAAAAATTCTTGCAGGGGATATTCATGGGGTTTGCCCTTATCCTGCCGGGGCTCAGCGGTGGAACTGCATTTATAATCCTGGGCTTATACAGGCAGATTCTCCTGGACCTGGCCACTTTCAACCTAAAGCCATACATAACATTTGCCGCAGGCACTGCAGCAGGACTGCTCTTCTGGGCCCACTCCCTGCACCACCTCTTAAACGTCTGGCCGCAGGTTATTTATTCCTTTCTTCTCGGCGCCCTCTGGGCCTCGGCGCCTCTTATACTGCGGATCAATAAATGTACGTTCTCCAAAAAAAGAAGCGTATACCTCATTTGGGGCACCGTTTTAGGCTGGATCATTGCTATTGAGCCCCTTGCCGTACTGCCCCTGGGGGAATACACTTCCAATGTAGTTATCTTTTTGGCCGGGATTGTATCCAGCGCCACCATGCTTATACCGGGCATATCAGGCAGCGCCGTCCTCATTATTATGGGTGTGTACCGGGATATACTGGATTTCCTGCGAAACCTGGACTGGCTTCCTCTTCTTATATTTGCCGCCGGCTGCATTATAGGGCTGTTCGGGCTGGCCAGGATTATAGCGCTGGTGTTCCAGCGGTACAAAGGTTTTTTCTCTTTTTTTACCGCCGGAATGATTTTGGGGTCCGGTCGGACCCTGTTCCCTGCCGAATTGCACATTTCTGTTATCCTTGCCGCAGCAGCGGGGGCGCTTATTGTAACTATCTGGGGAGGCAACAACAAAGACGGCCGCTGAAAAAAGGGAAGGGGAAAAGGCCGACGCCTGCCTTTATATATGTACTATCTTTACGGAATCCTCTGGCGGCGGCGAATAATATACTTTGACACTGCCCCTGTCTTCTGAAAATTTATAGGAGCGTTTGCCGAAAAACAGCTGTACATTTTCGTATATCTTCTGGAACCGGGCAATAGAGCCTGCGGCCAGGTAGATTCGACCCTGCTTCATGAGCAGCCCCGGGGACCCGGCCTCTCCTATATCGACATTGCCGGCAGCCCTAATTTCTCCACCCCGGAAGACGCCTTTAATATGGACATCTCCCCCGGCGCTGAATTGAGAATTGTAGCAGCCGGCCCCTTTGATAATAATGTTCCCGCCTGACTGGACACGGCAGTTTTGCACGTAATTCGCAACCACATCTCCGGGCATTTTCTGTCCCTTTTCAAGAAAAGCAATAGCCGATTTAATATCCTCGTCCAGCTCCTTCAGGTAATCGCTGAGCACGCCTTCCCCCTCCAGCTGTCTTAAAAACCGCCCTATTTCCTCCATTGTTCCGGCAATGTTTGCCGGGGGAGGAAACTTCGCTTTCCCGCATACACCCAGGGCTTCTTTTACCAAATCGGGCAGGTTGCTGTACTTTTTCTGGGCAATGAGCTTCGATAGGCGCATCATTTCCTGTTCCCCCAGCTGCTTGCCCTTGCTGACCAGGGTCTCGCCCAGCTGCTCTATCCCTTCCGTCATTGCCGTTACTATCACTTCAATTTCCTGGAGATAGGGAAGCAGTTTCGCATAAAGATCCTTTAATATCCCCGAGGCAACCGTTGAATTGATAACGTTTTTATTAAAAATAGCCCTGCCTCCGGCAATTATCTCCGCACCTGCGGTATTGCCGAGGACTTCAAGGTCTCCATGGCTCTCTACTGTCATACCCTCAAGAATGTCACCGGTTACCCTGATTGCACCCTTAAAACGCAGGTTGCCGCTCTTGAGATCTACATCGCCGCTGTGCACATAAAGAGGCACCACCCTGATTTTTTCGTTATGTTTCCCTTCTGCGGCGGGCCTGCCGGCACTTGTTGCCAGAACACTGCCTTCCCCATCAAGCTCACAGCCTTCCTTGCAGACAACAGCAACCTCGTGCACTGGAGGGGGTTCTATTACTTCACCGGTAACCAGTTGGCCCGGCTCTCCAGGAACAGGTGGGTGTATATAAGCCAGCTTGTCCCCCTCCTTTACAGAGGGTATTACCACCTTTTCCTTGTAATCCACCCTGGCCAGGTCACTGTCATCGTAGGAAGAAATCCTGGTAGAGGGGTTAAAAAATAACTCCACATAGCCGTCCCTGCCTTTTTTCATCTCTTTACCCCTGGCCACAACCTCCCACTCTTTGCCGGCCTTTTTGACAGCCTTTTTGACCAGGAAAGAATTGATACCGGAGACAACGCCCTTTTCCCTCAGCGCGGCATTAATATCCTCTTCAGTTACCTCGCCGGTTTCACTTACTTCATCTTCTTCGAAGAAAAGCTCCAGTTCCTGCCAGCCGGCGGTGTCTTTGAGCTTCATCTTTTTAACCTGGCGCGGCATCACCCTGACACTTGCCTGCATCCCACCTTCGTCAATTATAACTTCTATGTAACCGGGTATTTCTTCAACAAGCGGTACAATCTCCACTCTGTCACTGGAAGCAACACGGAGGGGAGCATTAACAATTTGGTCGTTTACTTTTATCTCCGCGCGCTGATGAGGCACAACCACAACAGGAAGTCCTTCCCCAAGTGGATCAGTCACAATCAAACGGCCGTCCTTTATTTCCCACCGTCCATCTTCCCCTTCTCCGCTTTCTCTAAGAGATATATGATCACTCATCTGCTAATCCCACCTCCCGAGCTGGATAGCCCTGTTCCGGCAAACAAATTTAAAAAACGCAGCCCCAGACCACCTTTAACGGTAGCAGTGACTGCGATGATCAGCAATATGCAGAAGACTTGACTACATAAAGCTTTTCCGGCAGCCTGGCAGTCCTAGCTGTACCGCTTTAGACCCATAGCTTTGCGTCCTTACTTTTCAGTAAGTTTGCCCTGGCGGAAACAGAATAAATATTTAAACACTTCTTTAAAATTGTAACACCCGTGCAAACAATTGTCAAACACTTCTTCCAATTCTCTCCTTTCCATTGCGTATGCTGCGGTATTCTTTTTTAGCCAGGTCAATAGCCTCTTTCCTGGTTGTAACAGTACCTTCTGCCTGTGCTTCCGCAATTATCTCCAGGATCCAGCCGACCAGCGGCCCTTCATCAATACCCAAGCGGTCCATTATCTCGCTCCCGGCAATTAGGGAAGGAGGACGCACATACCTTTCTTCTTCAAAGAAATACCGGTAAAGCAGGTTATCGATGAACTTTTTGTATTCCCTGGGGGATGGCAGATACTCTTTTTCCCTGGCGGGAAGAAGATCCCACAAAGCATAGTAATCGACCAGGGACAGCAGCAGGATACCGGGGGTATCAGTGCCAAGAGCCCTGTAAAAACCATAAAGAGTTCCACCGGTCCGGTGCGGGACCCTGTACAGCCATAAAGGATATATATAATAAAGGACGAACCTGTCGAGCTTTTTTTCTTCCTCCCGGCTCATGTGCAAGCGCCTGCTGTAGTTACGCACGTATCCGGCTTCCTTTCTCTGCAGCACCTCCCCGGTATTTTTATCAGGAGGGACAGCAGAATAACCGACAATATTGTGTAAGAAAGCGGCCAGCTTCAGGATCTGCCTTACCTTCCAGCCGCCCTTTACTTTTTTGTCCAGGTATAGCTGGAGCATTTTTTCCCAGTGCATGGGGAAAGGCATATCATCTGTTATACTTTCAAAATAATTAAGGGTGAGCAGTGAATGCTCCAGGCCGCGGGGGCTGTAATATTTCCAGCTTCTCTCCATCAGTTCACCCAGCGGCGGTAACAGCTCCTCCATCAGTTGAAGATGATACATTTGTTCAAAAGAACGCGCCGCCGGTTTTTCGAGCAGCCTACCCATTTCCAGTTTCAGTCTTTCCCCCGCCACCCCGGAAAGGAGGGCCCTGTTTGTTTCAAAGAGCTGCACTGTTTTTTCTTCTATTAAAAAATCCAGCTTGGAGGAAAGGCGAATACCCCTCAAGATACGGATGGGGTCTTTGTGTAAGGCTTCTTCGCCGGTGACCCGGAGCAATCTTTTTTGCAGGTCTGTCCTGCCGCCGGTAGGGTCCAGGACATAGTTCCACCAGTCTTTTTTCCGGGAAAAATCTTCTATAGATATGCCCATGGCATTGACAGTGAAATCTCTTTTCTGGAGGTCCTCCATTATATTCCTCCCTTTCAAGGGACCGACATCCACCTCCCAGTCAGTGCCTTCATGTACCAGGTAAATTCTCGAGGTTGCATGCTCCACGTTCAGTTCAAAATAATGCCCTCCAGCATGCTCAGCAATCTCCAGTCCCAGTGCACGCGGGTTCATCGTTGTTACCATGTCCAGGTCATAGCTGTCGCGGCCCAGCAGGATATCTCGGACAAATCCGCCTACAATGTAGAGGGAAATGCCCCGCTTTTGGGCCGTTGTTAATAGAAAATGCATAAAAGGAAACATTACTTCACCATTTCTATATCTATCTCTATATTTATCTCTATATCCATTCATAACCCATTCATACCCGTGTCAGTTCGAACCCAGTGCGTACCCCGCTTTGGACAGGCCTGCTGAGATCATCAACAATAAAAAGCTCCCTCCAGCCCCAACAGCAAAAATGCTGCCGAAGCGGATGCTTGCAAGTTCGTAAATAGCAACTACCTGATGATGGCAAGATGATGCAGCCCGCTCAATCTGTACAGCGAAGCAAAAAGGTTCACTAAGTGGAGGTGCTGTTACTTATTTATTTGCTTCTTTATCCCAACCCTGACAACCTCATTAACAGGAAGGTATACATCGGTGGAAACAAGTTCTCTTTCGGCCTCCACGCCTTCCTCATAGAAAACACGGTAAACGTTTACGCGGTAGCCTTCCTCTCCTTCCTGGACTTGCTGCCTGACCCCAACGGGCAGGCTTGGGTCGGGCTGTTCCAGCAGCCGCGGCGAGATCGTTTCTATATCTTCACTTACAATTTTCACTTCGCGGTGGGGGTCGCTTTCAGCACCAAAAAGGACGATTCGCAGGTAGCTGTTCATATCTCCGACAAGCATAACCGGGAAGTCACGGTTGTTCCTTATCTTCAAGTCTATTATATGCTGGGCCACAGTGGCATCCTGGCCCAGGGGGACATAAGAAACGGGCCTGCTGTGGTTTGACCGCTGCACTATTTCCAGCTCTGTTCTTAAGGCAACACCGTACAAGGTAGTAGCTACCTGGCAAATGCCCCCGCCAATCCCGGGTACAAATTTCCTGTTCCTGATGACGAGGACCTCCCTGTAGCCTTTTTTGGCGGTAACCGGGCCGATCGTCTCGTTAAATGAAAACACCTCCCCCGGCTCGATTACGATCCCGTGGATGGCACGCAATGCCAGCATGATGTTATAGTTCCTGTCGGTGTTGTCTTCATCCAGCGGAGTTTCATGGTATGCCAAAACGGCGCTGTAATCAGGGAGGCTTTTAGCTGTAACTGCCGGTTGGACAATTTTTACCTGTAAAGGTATCTGTTCATAGCAGCCCTCCGCAAGATACTGAACTGCTGTTTCGATACTTTTGTTGATATCGATTTTACGTCCCTGTTTTTCCGCGAGCACCCGGGGGTGGCCTTCTTCAATTATTATCGTGGCATCTTCGGGTTCCTTCACCACCTCACTCTTTAAATCCTCGATCATCTCTTTTAGATGAGGGTAAGAGACAGTTAGGGGGGCTATTATATCCCTGCCGTGGGGGAACCACCTGACCACGTTAAAAAAATGGTGCCACTCTCTATTGATACTGCACAGCTCCGCGGCATCCTGGAACGCTCTGTCAAGAGCAAAGCGGGCCACATTTTCATCGAGATCAACCCGAAATGCGCTTTCCTTCCAGGTAAAAGACAGGTAAGAAGGCGATTTCAACTGCTCGTTTAAAAGCTCCCGGGCTTCTTTATAATTCAACCCGCCAACAGGCACCCTCGATATTACTGCACCGGGGCAGACAATATCATTGTGCCGGTAATGATAGAAGGCCGCTCCAATCCCTCCACCGGTGCCTACCAGGACATGAATTAACAACAGCAGCACAAGCAAGACCTTGCGCTGAGAACCAGCCACTCGTTAACCCCTCCCAAGTAAAACGGTCAAAGTAAAAACAGTTAAGCTTACAATTTTTAACTATTCAGCTCTACTCCCTGACAGACATGGCCAGTTCCATCAGCTTCTGTGCCCCGAGGGCCTTTATGCGATTGAAAAGCTCTTCTGTGACCACCTCATTTTCCCAGGCCAGGACCTCTCCCTGATCAGTTTTTACATCTTTTAACAAAGGCTTGCCAATAACATACTGGCGCTGACGCTGGATAAATATTTCCGCGGGATCCAGGTCGCCTTTTTTCTCAGCAGCGGTGCTCTCTTCAGCCGTGGCAGAGGGCGTGGGAGAAGGGCTCAAAAGCTCCTCTTTCTCCCTCGTGCTGGTAAGGACGGCACCTTCTTGCGACCGATCATCTCCCTGGTTAAAATTTTTGGCCTCTTCCCCTGTCTCCACTACCGCCGGTTCTCCCCCCGCTCCCTGCAGGGGCACCGTTTCCTTAACAACGAGTACTTCTTTGCCGACGGTAATAACATCTTTTGCCGGAACAGCTTTTTCCTCGTCTCCTTCGCCCTTGTAATAAAATTCAACCAGTGCCCCGTTTTCCGTATTCATGGAGAACTCCGTAACTTCGCCCAGGTACTTTCCCTTGCAGGTAATAACTTTTGTGCCAATTACATTGATATCTTTTTCAATAAGCTCCTGGAGCGCCCCCACTTTCATAACATCAATAATACTGCTCTTGTTTCCTACAGTGACCGCAAACTCCCCCACACCTTCAGCCGAGCGAAAGGGGATTCCCCTCAACTCACTGGCTCTTTCACGCTCATCCAGGAGCAGAAACTCTACGCTTTTTTGTTCTGCGTTAACAACGAGGCCTTTGACAGTATCGACCTGTATGCCATCAGCAATGCTGATAACAGGGGAACCGATTATTTCCTTGCTCTTTTTCACTTTCTTTAACCCTCCCACGTTTTTTTGCACCTACTCCTTCAATACCTTTTCGGCGCTCATTTTAATCAAGTGCGGTACCTGGGGAAACGGAAGCCCAGGACTTTTGGCCTTTTTTAACAGCTCGTCAACGGTCTGCATATAGGCAAACATCTGCCTGTAATAACGGCTCAGGGTAGGCTCCAGGGAAGAAGAGTGCCCCGCTAAAAATTCCCCGATCATATCAGCTGCCTCCAGGTACCTCCCCTGGTCCCTGTAAAGAAAAATCAGCTCTGTCAGCGCCATCCCCTTGAGATTAATGTCATCGGTCCTGGAAAGCACCTCGCTGAAAAGCTCTGTGGCCAGGGTCAGTTCATCTTTTTCTTTGGCCTGGTAAGCACTGTTTACAAGGGTATTTAAAGGCCTATCCCCCCGTGGCAATAATAAAACCTCCTTTCCCTCCCTTTTAGGGCTGGTTTCTGTGCTGGCAGTATCTTCAGGGAACGTTTCCCCGCCTTCTTCCGAAAGCGGGGGCCTGCCTTCCCGCTCCCGCTGCCTCTCCGCGCTGCGGGCAGGTTCCGCCTTTTCCGGTATCGGCCCCGAAAAAGAGACTTCTCCGCTTATCTCTTCGCCTTCCCTCACGGAAACATGGACAGAATTCTTACAGGAATCAGAGGCATGGCCGCCTGCCGTAACCCCTGCCGGTTGGAGCGGGGACACCCCTGTCTGTACACCGCAGACAGGGCTTTGAGCCTCCACCTGCCCACTTGCCCCGGGGCCGCCGGCCACCTGAAGGTCTCTCTCCAGGCCGGTATGCCCTGCAGCGGCGCCCTCCCCTGTTTCTTTTGTCTCCGCCGCCCTGCTGTAAATAATATACCCGCCGGCCACGGCAAGAAATGATACTGCCATCAGCGCGGGCGCCGGAGACAGAAAGCTCACAATCCCGGGAAAAAGTGAAGAAGCGATAAAGGCCCATAACATAAGTAAAATAATGACCCTGCCGGTAAGCCCGACAAACGCTTTCCTAAAGAAAACCAGGAAAAGTAAAAAAATAAGGGTAATAATTAAAACAAACAAATAGTAAGCTCCCAAAAGCTTTCTCCCCCCGGTTTAGTGGTCAAACGACATTTATAGCGGAATAATTCGCCAAAAATACCTCTTTTTCCTTTTCGGGCCATAAATTAATTAACAAAGAGGAGCCTCCCCGTTAACTCCGGAGGGCTCCTCTTTAAAATTTCGGGACACATTGAAAATTTTGGGACACATTGAAAATTTTCGTTCTGTGGGGGCATGGGGGTCTACCCTGAAAATGTGAATCTGTCATAAATAATAATCCTTTGCCCGTTATTTTTGCAAAATCCCGCCATTAACCCTTAACCGGCTGCACCGCGCGGACATATTTTTTATAACTACCGCCGCAGTTAAGGGCCTTTTTCACCACGGGAACGAGCTTTTTTTTCCTGCCCGTCAGCAAAACCTCTGCCGCCTCTTCCAGCTTTTCCAGGGACACAACCCCGCTGTGCGCGGCAAAAGCTCCCAAAACCACCATGTTGGCCATTTTGTACTCGCCTACTTCCTGGTAAGCTATCTCACTGGCCGGCAAACATATTTTTGTTATATCTTCCCTCTCAACCAGGTCCGGATCTGCAAAGGAAGTATTTAATACCAGCAGGCCGCCGCTTCTTATCCTTCCCTGGTATTTAAGAAGAGACGGTTTGCTCATGCTTATCAGTCCCTGGATTTTTTCGCTGATCGGGGAGCCGATTCTTGTGGAGGAAACTACCACCGTGCAGCTGGCTGCGCCTCCTCTCATTTCCACCCCGTAGGAAGGCATCCAGGTAACATGTTTGTCTTCCAGCATGGCGGCGCTGGCAAGCAGGTCTCCCGTCAGCAGTATGCCCTGCCCTCCAAACCCGGAAAGAATTATATCGTAATACATCTGTCTAACCCCCCCCGTCTTTTTCCTTGAAGATACCCGTCTTATAATAAGGAATAATTTCTTTTTCAATTCTATTGACCGATTCTTGTGAAGAAAGATTCCAGTTGGTAGGGCACGCACTGATAAATTCAATGAAGGAAAACCCGGTGCCCTCCAGCTGAGTATGGAAAGCTTTCATAACGGCCTTACGTGCTTTTTTGACATGGGCGGCCGTGTGCAGGGAAACCCTCGCCGCAAAGACCACCCCTTCCAGCGCAGCCAGCATTTCGGTCATGCGCAGGGGATAGCCGTCATTGCGCAGGTCCCTTCCGCGGGGAGAGGTAGTGGTACGCTGGCCCAGGAGGGTCGTTGGGGCCATCTGCCCCCCGGTCATACCGTATACGCTGTTGTTAACAAAGATAACGGTAATATTCTCCCCCCTGTTGGCAGTATGTACCACCTCTGAAAAACCGATCGCCCCCAGGTCGCCGTCTCCCTGGTAAGTAAAAATGAAATTCTCCGGGGCAACTCTCTTCATCCCCGTTGCCACCGCCGGGGCCCTGCCGTGGGGGGCCTCGCAGACGTCTATATCAATGTAATCGTATAGAAATACACCGCAGCCCACTCCCGGCACGCCAACTGTATTCTCTCTGATACCGTAGTGGTCGATGGCCTCGCACAGGAGGCGGTGGACGGTGCCGTGATGACAGCCGGGACAAAAATGAGAGGTCGTCTCCAGCATAGACTGCGGCCTAGCAAATACCTTCTGCAACTTTATCCCCCGCCTTCAGTAACTTTTCCATCTTCGACAGTATCTGGGCCGGAGACGGTATGCCCCCTCCCGGACGGGCAAGCAGCGACGCACGGCATCCCGGGTGGAGGGAAAGCCTGACATCATCCCACATCTGCCCCGTGTTCATCTCCACGGTCAGCACCCTGCCCACTTCCCTGGAGAGCTCCCTGATGGTATCGTGCGGGAAGGGGAAAAGGGTAATGGGACGGACAAAACCGACCTTCAACCCACGCGACCTGGCCATTCCGACAGCGGACTGGACCATCCGGGAACAGGAACCAAAAGAGATAAGGAGAATATCGGCATTGTCATCGACATCTATTTCTACCAGGGTGTCACGGCGCTGCAGCTGTTCGTACTTTTCGTACAGGTGCCAGTTATGCTCCTCCATTTCCCCGTCGCCGAGGTAAAGTGACTTTATAATCTGCGCTTTTCTCCCGCTGGCCCCGGTAAGGGCCCACGGCTTATGCGGTATTTCTACGGGAGGCTTCTTTAAGCGCACCGGCTCTTTCATCTGCCCGAGAATGGCATCGGCGAGAATCATGGCCGGATTGCGGTATTTGTCAGAAAGGTAAAATGCCTTAATGGTCAGGTCATACATTTCCTGGACCGAATTGGGCGCCAGTACTATGAGCCGGTAATCCCCGTGGCCGCCGCCCCTGGTGGCCTGCCAGTAGTCACCCTGCGAGGAGGCGATCCCCCCCAGGCCGGGGCCGATCCTGGTTATATTTACCACCAGTCCCGGCAGCTCTGAACCGGCCATATAGGAAAGGCCCTCCTGCATCAGGGAAATCCCGGGGCCGGACGAGGAAGTCATTGCCCTTGCACCGGCAGCGGATGCTCCCAGCAGCATGTTAATGGAGGCTATTTCACTTTCAGCCTGTATAAATACCCCCCCAACCTGGGGAAGCCTTCCAGAGAGATACTCCGGTATATCATTCTGCGGCGTTATAGGATAGCCAAAATAGTACCTGCAGCCGGCGGCAATAGCCCCTTCTGCAAGTGCGACACATCCCTGCAGCAATTTACGTTCCACCATTTTCTTTTTTAATCACCTCTTTTTATCCCGGTAGACCTCGATAAGCACATCGGGACAGATTTCGGCACAAAGAGCACAACCCGTGCACGGCGACTGCTGGTTTTCGACATAATGAGCCGGGTTGTAGCCCAGGTTGTTTATGGTATCCTCGTTTATATGAATCAGCTCCCGGGGGCAGGCAAGCATGCAGTACCGGCAGCCTTTGCATATTTCCTCTTTTATAACTATTTTGCTCACATCATATACCCCCTCTGCGCTGCCCGTGGAGTCCTTCCAGGATCCGCTGTAATCCCTGAAAATCACTCTGCAGCAGCCCGTGGACCGTCTCCAGGTCCCCGACAAGCTCCTTCACCTTTGCCGGGGAAAGAGCTGTACAGGTGTTGGGAAAAGCAAGGTAAAAATAAAGGTACTTCTCCAGCCTGGCCGCCGTCGGGGGAGAAAGTACCGGCATCCCAAACTCTCCCAGCGGTTTCTGCATTATTCTAAGCAGCAGTTCATGCCAGTCCAGGCTGTAAGGCACCCACCTGTTCAAATGCCGGGCCGCGGCCAGCAGCCCCTCTTCTACGGCCACGTAAAATTCATAGAGGTAACTGCCCATTCGAAACAACATCTCGGCCCTGTCGTCGTAATCGAGCAGCTTTTTGTGCTTGCGAATCTCCGCGACAATGCTTTCCATTTCTTCCATTGACGCTTTCAGGGAAGAGATCGCACTGCCAGCATCGCGCGGAGATGGAATATGTTTACGGGCAGACCTTTCAGAGTTACTCATTTTCCCTGCTCTTCTCATAAAAAGAAGTCCTGGTTAATTATACCCCTTCCGCAATAAAAAAAGCAACCGTAAAAATGATAGGTCGCTGTAAGACCCGAACTGCGGTGCCCTGCTGTTACTTGATAAAGAGAATGGAACGGCTCGAATTGCGGACCACCGCGTCAGCTGTACTTCCAACAATAAAGCTGGTAAAGGCCCCTCCCAGCCCCCATGTGGGCATGGCAATAAGGGTGGCACCCTCGTACTCGGAAACCTCTATGATCTGCTTGGAGGGAACCCCTTCCAGGAGTTTAATGTCGGCCCTGACCCCTTTTTGGGTGAATTTTTGCTGCCAGCTCTTCAGGTAGTGTTCCGCCTTTTCTTTCTTCTTCTTCAGGTCATCAGGGATATAGGATTCCTCTACAACCTGTATCACATGCATCAGTATCACACGGCGCAGCCTCTCGGCATGTTCCAAAAATTTATTGTAGACTACCTCGGACGCTTCCGAGAAATCGGTGGGCAGTAATATGGAAGACCGTTCTTTCGAGAACATTGGTATGTACGGTGTGCCCATCCCCAGAGTAATGAACTTCTCCACCAGGACGGGCTGCTTGGACAGGCGTACCACTTCCCTGGTAGTGCTGCCCACCAGTATTTCGCGGATAATGCTTTCGCCGACAGAGCCGATCAGGATCAGGTCCACGTCTTCTTCTTCAGCCAGTTGAACAATTCGTCTGGGGGGGGGGTGCCCTTTCTCGATCAAAAAACGTGCCGTAATACCCTCCTCTATTAAAGTGTCAACCTTTCCTTTGACCAGTTTTTGAAAGCGGGGCCTGTATTTATTGATGCCCTTGTCGTACAGCTCTTCCGCCGGGACAACATGCACTATGAGCAGCTCCTCCATGCCCATCGTCCTCAGGTCCGGTATGCAGTTGAACAACTCCATTGCCACTGAAGATGCATCTATGGCCATTAATACTTTCTTAAACATCTCTTTTACCGGCATCCTGAAACTGTAAGGCCGGGAACCTCCTTTCCGGCAGCTTAGAATCAATGCCCTGCGCTGCATAATAACACATTACTATAGTCTTATTTCTTGATAATAAAATTATTTCCTGCTTCTAAACACTGTTCTGCTGCCAAAAGCTGCTCTTTTACAGCCTCCGGAGCGGTACCGCCCCGACATTTTTTCACCTTTACCGCCTCATAATAATCAAGCCTTTTAAGCGCTTCCTCTCCGGCAAGAAGGGGGTGAAAAGCCTCCAGCTCGCCGGCGGTAAGCTCTTTCAGCGGTTTCCCTTTTTCCAGGCAGTAGCGGATCAGTTTCCCCACGGCGTGATGGGCTTCCCTAAAAGGGACATTCCTGGAAGCGAGGTAATCGGCCAGCTCCGTCGCCGTTGAAAAATCGTTTTCCAGCACCGCTTTAATGTTCTCCTTTTTTATTTCTATGCTGCCCAACAGTTCGGTATAAATGGAAAGTACCGCTTTCACAGTATCGACTGTATCAAACAGCGGCTCCTTATCTTCCTGCATATCCTTGTTATAGGCAAGCGGAAGTCCCTTCATCACCGTCAGCAGGGATACCAGGTTGCCGTAAACCCTCCCTGTTTTGGCACGGACCAGTTCGGCCACATCGGGGTTCTTCTTCTGGGGCATCATGCTGCTGCCGGTGGTAAAAGCATCCCCCATCTCCAGGAATGAAAACTCCTCCGATGACCACAGGACCAGTTCCTCGCTCAGGCGGCTCAAATGCATCAACAGCAGGGCGGAGCAGCTTAAAAATTCCAGCACAAAATCGCGGTCGCTTACCGCATCGATGCTGTTTTCATAAAGCCGGCCAAAGCCCAGCTCCCCGGCTGTTTCCTCGCGGTCAATGGGGAAGCCGGTCCCGCTTAGTGCACCGGCCCCCAGCGGCATCATGTCGGCCCTTTTACAGGCGTCGCGGTAGCGCTCCCTGTCCCTCTGCAGCATCCAGAAGTAGGCCAGCAGGTGGTGGGAGAAAAGGACCGGCTGGGCCCTCTGCAAATGTGTATACCCGGGCATGACCACATCAAGGTTCTCGCGGGCAATTTTCAAGATAACCTCCTGCAGCGCCCCGATCAATCGATCCGTTTCTCCGATCTGCCTTTTAACGTACATATGCATATCGAGGGCCACCTGGTCGTTGCGGCTGCGTGCGGTGTGCAGCTTACCCCCGGCAGGGCCCACTTTATCGATAAGCCTCTTCTCGATATTCATGTGAATATCCTCAAAAGCAATATCGTAAGGGAAACGACCGGCGGCAATCTCCTCTTCAATCTCCTGCAGGCCCTTGATAATGAGCTCGCTTTCCTGCTTGCCCAGTATTCCTGTTTTGGCCAGCATGCGGCAGTGGGCGATGCTTCCAAGGATGTCTTCCCGGGCCAGGCGGCAGTCAAAAGGCAGTGAAGCTGTGAAAAGGGCGATTTCTTCACTGGGACCCTCCGAAAACCGCCCCCCCCAAGGGGAAGACAGGGGAGAAAAAGACTGTTCCCGGCCCGGTGTACCGCTGCTGCGCCTGCTGTTATCGCTTCTTCCTTTTTGCTTCACTTTTCAACTCTCCAGTTCACTTTTCCAGGTTCCCCGCAGCAGAGCTTCTACCTGCAGGGGCAACCCGAAAAGATTTATAAAACCGCCGGCATCCTTCTGGTCATAAAGCTCGCCTTCCTCGAAGGTGGCCAGTCCCGTATGGTAGAGAGAGTAAGGGGAACGGCGACCGCTGATGGTTATATTACCCCTGTAAAGTTTCAGCTCGATGTCACCGGTGACCTTCTCCTGCGTGCTGTCAATGAAGGCATCGAGCGCCCTGCGCAGCGGAGAATACCAGAGACCGTAATAGACAATTTCCCCGTATTTAATGGCCACGGCCTCTTTAAATCGCATCGTCTCCCTGTCCAGTGTAAGCTGCTCCAGCTCCCTGTGGGCAAAGTAAAGAAGCGTGCCGCCGGGTGTTTCATAGACGCCGCGCGATTTCATGCCCACGAGACGGTTCTCTACCAGGTCAACCCTTCCAACGGCGTTTTCGCCGGCAATCTCATTTAAAGTATTGAGCAGTGAGACGCTGTCCATGGCAGTGCCGTTAAGGGCCACGGGCACCCCCTTCTCAAATGAAATCTCCACTACCGCCGGCTCATCAGGCGCCTGCGCGGGGGATCTGGTCAGCAAGAACATATCCTCCGGCGGCTCCTGGTGCGGATCCTCCAAAATACCGCCCTCGTAGCTGATATGCCAGATATTGCGATCCATGCTGTAAGGTTTTTCCACCGTAACAGGAACCGGTATATCATAGCGCCGGGCGTAGTCGATGGCATCTTTACGGGAACGAATCTCCCATATCCGCCAAGGGGCAATAATTTTTAGCTCCGGCGCCAGGGCCTTGACGGTAACCTCGAAGCGTACCTGGTCGTTACCTTTTCCCGTAGCCCCGTGGGCAACAGCTTCGGCCCCTTCTTTTAGGGCTACCTGCACCATGCCGCGCGCTATGAGGGGCCTGGCGATGGAAGTTCCAAGGAGATACTTTCGTTCGTACAGTGCCCCGGACCTGAGCATAGGGAAAACATACTCCTCCAGGAACGTCTTTCGCAAATCCTGTATATAGACACTGGAAGCACCGGTAGCAAGAGCTTTTTCCTCCAGCCCCTTCAGCTCATCGGGGCCCTGCCCCAGGTCGGCGGCAAAGGCAATAACCTCGTAACCGTATTCTTCCTTAAGCCATCTTAATATTACAGAAGTATCAAGCCCCCCGGAGTAAGCCAGGACTACTTTGGGCATATAAAATCACCATCCCTCAAATAATATTGCCCATTAGCACGGCCATCAATGCCTTCTGGGCATGGAGCCTGTTTTCAGCCTGGTCCAGGACTACCGACTGCTCACTTTCCAGCACTTCGGCGGTAATCTCCTCTCCCCTGTATGCCGGCAGACAGTGCATAACCAGCGCGCCGGGCCCGGCCTTTCCAACAAGCTTACTGTTAACCTGGTAGCCGGAAAAAACCGCCCGCCTCTTATTTTTTTCTTCCTCCTGCCCCATACTGGCCCAAACATCCGTATATACAACATCGGCCCCGGCGACAGCTTCGGCAGGGTCGGCTGTGACCAGCACCCTGCCACCCAAAAGGGAGGCGTTTTCCATGGCCCGGACAACAACTTCCTCCTGCGGCCGGTATTCCGGCGGTGAGGCTACGCGTATATTCAACCCCATCTTTGAACACCCCAGTAACAGGGAGTGGGCCACATTGTTTCCGTCACCGACATAGGCAACATTGACCCCCTGCATGGTGCCGAGCTTCTCTTGAATGGTAAACAGGTCACCAAGTGCCTGGCAGGGGTGATAGAGGTCCGTAAGGCCGTTTATTACCGGTATGGTTGAGTGGGCGGCCAGCTCCTCCACTTCGGCATGGTCAAAAGTGCGGATCATGATCCCGTCCACGTAGCGCGACAGGACGGCGGCGGTATCTTTTATCGGTTCACCCCTGCCCATCTGCAGGTCCTGGCTGCTCAAAAACAGGGCATAGCCACCGAGCTGCCACATTCCCACTTCAAAAGAAACCCTTGTCCTGGTTGAAGACTTTTGAAAGATCATCGCCAGCGTCTTGCCCTTCAGCAGGAGATGGGGCTCTTCTATTTTCTGCCTGGACTTCAACTCTCTCGTTAAACTGAGCATATCCTTAATTTCCCGCGGTGTAAAGTCCTGCAGCGTCAAAAAGTGCCTTCCCCGCAAACCGCCCATTTTAGAGCACCTCCCAAGCTATTTTCAGGCGGAAGTGCAAAAGGCAGCCTTCTCCCGCCATTTTCACGCAACTGCAGCAATCCCCGCTAGGAGAGCTCGACACAGTGACACTTGGCCTCCAGCTCGCGGTAGACATTTCGAAAATCGATGCGGTAGTCGAACTGGTCCCGCTCCAGGTATCTCTGTTCTTTTATAGCGAGGTTCCTGATTAAGAGCAGCTCTTCCTTCATGTTTGAAGCTCTCAAGAGCTGCAGCCCGGAAGGAGCCCACACGCCGCTTCCTCCCCAGAAAATGTCACCGCTGACATCATGCGTGCCCACCGCATTGGCACCAAGGCTCCAGAGCTGGTTGTAGGCAGCCTTTGAAGAATTCATAAGATCCCAAATAAACCCGTAATAATGGTCCGTCTTAATGTTCATCTCGGCGTACTCCCTGGTCGCTTCGGAACGCCAGGAAGCCACCGTAATAATGGCATCCACCTCGTCTGTAAACGCATACTGCCGTGCCAGCTCTACAAAACAAATATCGTAACAGATTAAGAAGCCGAATCGCCCCCACTTAGTATCGATAGCCATTCTTTTGTCAGAACCGGTTTTAAAGTAGTATTGTTCATTGCGGGGCACAAATACCTTTGCATAAATGAGCGCTTCTTCATTGTAGTCAATGTCTTTGCCCAGAATAAAAACGCAGTTATAGAGGTCATTGTTTTTCAGCCTGACATTGCCGTAAATAACATACTCCAGGCCGCGGCCGTCGGTCCTTAAGCTGTCCTTCACGTTCTTTAACCAGGAAGCTATGCGGCTGTTTTCCCCCTCCATGAGGTGCTCCTTGACGACCCCCCTGTTTTCAGTTTCCCAAACATATCCTGTAACACACAGCTCCGGGAATATAACGATGTTAACATCATTCCTGTGCGCCAACTCGATAACATCCTCCATTTTCTTGAGGTTATACATTATATCAAAGGTGTTGTGCATGTTTGCCAGGAGAATGGTGGGGCTATCCTCGTTATCGGAAAATCTTCTTTCAACAACTCTCCAGTCCAATGTCTCTCCTCCGTTACCGGTTCAAAAGCTGTCCTTTAGACCCCAGCCTGCAATGCAGCAAACCCGCTGCATTTTCTTCCCCGACAAGACCGGAGAGCGGGTAGAGCTTTCCACATGCTGCACTGTCAACTGAAGTGACCGCTGAACCGGGTTTAATTCTTTTTTGTTTCCACCAGTACTTCTTCAAAAATCCCCACAGCCGAGTCTATTTCTTCGCTGGACACGTTCAGGGGCGGTAAAAAGCGCAAAGTGCGCTCTCCGATGCAGTTAACGAGCAGGCCCTTTTGCAGGCACTCTCTCTGAACGGCCTGTGCACCGGCCTGTGCCCCTGCAGCAAGATCGACCCCCGCGATCATGCCCCTGCTCCTGATTTCCTTGATTAAACCGGGATAAGCAGCTTTTAATTTCTCCAGCTTTTCCCTGAAATAGCGGCCCCTATCCTGCACCTCTTTCAGGAAATTCTCCCGCAGCAGCGCATTCATAACTGCCAGGGCGGCAGCGCAGGCCACCGGATTTCCTCCAAAAGTAGAAGCATGATCTCCGGGTGCAAATCCAGAAGCAACGCGGTCTGAGCAGAGCATGGCCCCTATGGGAAGGCCGCCCCCCAGCGCCTTGGCCAGCGTGAAAATATCGGGAGTTATGCCGTAGTGCTCGTAAGCAAACAGCTTCCCCGTCCGCCCCATACCGCACTGCACTTCGTCCAGGACCAGCAGAATATTATTATCGTCACAAAGCCGGCGAAGCCCCAAAAAGAACTCCTCCGTGGCTACATGGACACCGCCCTCACCCTGGACAGGCTCCGCCATGATAGCGCAGGTATGCTCGTTAACCTGGGAAGCAAAAGATTGCAGGTTGTTAAACTCCGCGTAGCGGAAACCGGGCAGCAGCGGTTCAAAATAATGCTGGTACTTCTGCTGGCCGGTAGCCGTTATGGTAGCCAGGGTACGCCCGTGAAACGAGTTGTAGGCGGTAATAATTTCATATTTTCCCCTTCCCGCCTGCAGCTTCATATACTTGCGGGCCAGCTTGATAGCCGCTTCGTTAGCCTCCGCCCCGCTGTTACAGAAAAATACCTTGCCGGCAGCCGAGTTCTCGACCAGGCATTTGGCCAG
The DNA here is from genome assembly GCA_003563385.1 of Syntrophomonadaceae bacterium. GTDB lineage: Bacteria > Bacillota > Dethiobacteria > DTU022 > UBA8154 > CSSED11-109. Next base: position 19,816 of record PWRZ01000180.1, on the reverse strand, counting down.
CTTAACCTGCGGTTCCGTGTAGTAGAGGTTGGAGGTGTGCATGATCCTGTTCATCTGTTCCCAGGCAGCGTTTATTACGTCCGGGTGAGAATGTCCCAGGGCATTGACAGCCAGTCCCCCTACAAAATCAAGGTACTCGTTGCCCTCATCGTCGTAAACGAGCGTACCTTTGCCCCTTACTAACAACAATGTATGCTCCGGGCTGCGGTTATAGGTATTGATAATAAACATCTTTTCCTCCTCTTTAATCACACCTGACCCCTCCCCCAAATATAGCTTTTATAACCAGTGGCTCCATAATCGCTGCCATCTACAAACTAACCGATATGACCCGAGGGGGTCATAATATCAGGTAAAATGAAACTCCCTGTAAGGCTCCGCCCTCACAGGCCCTCATTGGCAAAGAAAGCATAAATGCTGCCGGGCCGGGCCGGTAAAAGGTGTATCCTCATTTTGATACTATACCACCATCGTTCCAATACCTCTATCTGTAAATATCTCCAGCAGCATGGAATGGCTCAACCGGCCGTCGATAATATGCGTCCTGGAGACACCTTCACTGAGCGCTGCAGTACAGGACCGCACCTTGGGAATCATTCCCGCGGATATTTCCCCGCAGCCGATCATTTCCTCGGCCTTCTGCCGGTCCAGGGAGGAAATGAGCGTACTCACATCTCCCTCGCTGGACATTATACCCTCCACATCGGTAAGCAGTATCAGTTTCTCCGCTTTCAGCGCTGCGGCAACCGCCCCGGCGGCGTGGTCGGCATTTATATTAAGCCCTTCACCTTCCCTGCTGACCCCGATAGAAGATATCACCGGGACATAGCCGCTGCGGCAGAGCGTGCTTATAACCGCAGGGTTCACCTCTTCGATATCGCCAACGAAGCCGAGGTCCACTGCACTGCTGTCAGCACCTGAAGTAGCCGGAGATTTCTTTTTGGCAACCAGCAAGTTGCTGTCTTTGCCGCTCAAACCGACAGCCAGCCCCCCGTGGCGGTTAATCAGGTTGACAATTTCCTTGTTAACCTTTCCCACAAGAACCATTTCCGCTATCTCCATCGTTTCCCGGTCGGTAACGCGCAGCCCGCCGACGAACTGGGCCTTTTTCCCCAGTTTGTCCATCAGCTGCGTTATCTCCTTACCGCCACCGTGAACTATGATCGGGTTTATACCAATATACTTAAGCAGCACAATATCCTGGGCCACCGAACTTTTCAAGTCCTCGCTGATCATGGCCTTGCCGCCGTATTTAATAACAAATGTCTTCCCGGCAAACGTGCGTATGTACGGCAGCGCCTCGATCAGTATTTCAGCCTTGGCAATAAGGCTTTCTACTCCTTTTTTCATACCCGCTTCCCCTTCCATGCACAATATCAATGATGCACCAATATTATTTTAATAATAATGCTACCGCTGATGGCGACAGGAACAGGCCTAGCCCCTGTAACTGCTGTTTATGGTAACATAATCATAGCTCAGGTCACATCCCCAGGCAGTTACATCTTCATGGCCAATCTGCAGCTCCACGGTGACATTGATTTTCTCCTGGCCCAGGATCTCCTTGGCTTTCAGCTCATCAAAAACGAGGCCCCTGCCGTTTTCAGTGACCTGGAGATCCCCCAGGTAAACATTAATCCTGGCCGGGTCAAAGTAAACACCGGCATAACCGAGAGCGGTTATGATCCGCCCCCAGTTGGCATCTTCACCAAAAAAGGCCGTCTTAACCAGGCAGGAGTTTAGTATGGCACGCGCCAGCGCCCTCCCCGTATCATAATCGGGGGCACCCTTGATATTCAGTTCGATGAACTTGGTAGCCCCTTCCCCGTCGGCCACGATCATGCAGGCCAGCTCCCGGCAGAACATGGTCAGGGCCTCCACAAAAATATCCCAGAGGGGGCCGTTTTCCTCTACCCGCAGACCCGAGGCACCGCTGGAAAGGAGGATCACCGCATCGTTCGGTGAGGTATCCCCGTCAACGCTGATCACGTTAAAGGAGCGGTCAACGGCAGCTTTCAATGCCTTCTGCAGAAGGCCCCTTTCAACCTGCACATCGGTGGTTATAAAGGCGAGCATGGTGGCCACATCCGGGCATATCATCCCCGAGCCTTTGGCCATGCCACCGATAGTGAAAGAGCTGCCGCCCGCCCTGACCCGGTAGGCCGCTTCCTTGGGCACGGTGTCGGTAGTCATAATGGCCTCTGCCGCGCTGCCGCCGCCCCGGGGGGAGAGGTTTTTTGCGGCACTGCCGATGCCCCTGCTGATTTTCTCCATGGGCAGGTAAACCCCGATAACGCCGGTGGAAAAGACGAGCACTTCCTCTCTCCCAACAGCGAGCTCGGAGGCCGCCGCTCCCGCAGTGGCCAGGGCGTCATCTATGCCCTGCTGTCCGGTGCAGGCATTGGCAACACCGCTGTTGATAACAATGGCCCGGACCGGGTTCTGCAGGTGCTTTTCTGAAACCAGCAGCGGGGGGGATTTAAACCTGTTCGTGGTGAACATTCCCGCTGCGGCGGCCGGCCGGCGGCAATAAATCAGGGCCAGATCCTTATCGCCTCCCGGCTTTAAACCGCAGTGCTCCCCGGCAGCTTCTATTTCCCCGGGCGCCGTAATCCCTCCGCCAATTTTTTCAACAGGGTAGCTCATTTTACAACCACCACCTTGAAGAATATCACAATCACGGCCGGATTGGAACTATATCCAGTCCTCTGCCCTCTTCAAACCCTAAAACAAGGTTCATATTTTGAACGGCCTGTCCGGCCGCGCCTTTTACCAGGTTATCAATAACAGAAATAATAATCAGCCTGTCCGTGCGCCGGTCATACTTGAGGGAAATATCGCAGTAATTGCTGCCGTAAACGTGCCTGGTTTCCGGGACCAGGGAGGGCGGTAGCAGCCGCACAAACTTGCACTCACTGTAATAATTACTGTAAATATTCCTGATTTCCTCTTCCTCCATCTTTTTAGTTAGCTGAACGTAGATGGTACTCAATATTCCCCTTACCATAGGTACAAGATGAGGCACAAAAGTAAAGGTGACTTTCCTGCCTGCCAGCCGCCCCAGCTCCTGTTCCATCTCCGGGGTATGCTGATGCTCAGCAACACGGTAGGCACGGAAGTTCTCGGAGCATTCCGGGAAATGCAGCACCGGGGAAGGGACGCGCCCGGCCCCCGAGGTGCCGGACTTGGAGTCAACTACAAGGGAATTCCAGTTCAGCAGGTCCTCTCCGGCGACTGGAGCAAGGGCCAGCAGGACCGAAGTAGGATAACATCCCGGATTGGCCACAAGGTCCGCTTCTTTTATATCCCCGGCGTAGATATCGGCCAGGCCGTAAACGGACCTGCCCAGGTAAGCGGGTGCACGGTGCTCCTTGCGGTACCAGCTGCTGTAAAGCTGTGCCTCTTTCAAGCGGAAATCGGCACTCAGGTCTATTACTTTCAAGCGGGCCTCACAGAGCTGCGGGACCACGTCCATGGATTCCCCGTGCGGCAGTGCGGAAAAAACAAGATCCGTTTTCTGGGCAGCTTCTTCCACTGAAAAAGCATGGCAGGTTGCCTCCATTATCCCCTGGTAATGTGGGTATACCTCTGTGAGCATCCTGCCGGCCATGGTATGTGCGGTAACATAGGTCAATTCAACACCGTCATGGCCGTGAAGGATCCGTAAAATTTCGCCTCCCGTATAGCCGGTTACCCCGACTATCCCCACTCGCACCACAGCTGTCTCCCTCCTTCAGGTATGCTTTCCGCCGCCGCCACTTCCAGAAGTGGAACTTGCCACGGAGCAAAGGCAACTTTCTGCCGCTATACCCAAAAAAGGAAGCAAGAGGTACGTCCCCTTGCTTCTTTTTTGTGACACCACAATCACCTATACAGGGAAGTTCCCGTGCTTCTTGCGCGGTCTATCCTCATACTTTCCTTTCAGTGCCTCCAGACCCTTGATGAGCAGCTCGCGCGTATGGCGCGGGTCAATGACGTCATCTATCCAGCCCTTGGCAGCGGTAATGTAAGGATTGGCAAAGCGGTGGCGGTATTCCTCGACCCTCTTTTTCCTCTCCTCTTCCGGATTTTCCGCTTTATCAATTTCCTTGCGGAAAATGACATTGGTAGCGCCCTCGGGGCCCATCACCGCTATCTCCGCAGTCGGCCAGGCGTAGGCATAATCGGCTCCCAGGCAGCGCCCGTTCATGGCGATGTAGGCACCGCCGTATGCCTTGCGCAGGATGATGCTGATCTGCGGGACACTTGCCTCGGAGTAGGCGTACAGTATCTTGGCTCCGTGGCGGATGATACCGCCGTACTCCTGGTTTACCCCGGGAAGGTAGCCGGGAACATCGACAAATGTTATCATGGGAAGATTGAAGCAGTCACAGAACCTTACAAAACGGGATATTTTATCGGAGCTGTTAATATCCAGGCACCCGGCCAGGGCCTTCGGCTGGTTGGCGATAATCCCGACCGGCTGACCGTTTATGCGCGCAAAACCGACGACGGCATTCTTGGCATAATGCTCGTGCACCTGGAAGAAATCACTGCCGTCGACGATCCTGGTAATGACATCTACCACGTCATAAGGCCTGTTCGGGTCAGGGGGTACCAGGGTAAGCAGGTCCTCGGCGGGAAGGGTGGGCTCGGCAGGAGCAGCAACGGGCGGGTCGTCCAGGTTGTTGGAAGGCAGGAAGCCGATCAGTTTCTTGATCATGTTGATGCACTCCTGCTCGTCGGCAGCCAGGAAATGTGCCACACCGCTGGTTTCGTTATGGGTCTTGGCACCGCCGAGCTTCTCCGGGCTCACATCTTCCCCGGTAACAGCCTTTATTACCTGGGTACCGGTGATAAACATGTAGCTGCTCTTGTCAACCATGAAAATAAAGTCGGTCAGGGCCGGCGAGTAGACTGCACCCCCGGCACAGGGACCCATAATAACCGATATTTGTGGGATAACGCCCGAAAAAACAGTGTTGCGGTAAAAGATGTTGCCATAACCATCCAGGGACAGCACCCCTTCTTGGATACGCGCTCCCCCTGAATCGTTAAGCCCGATAAAAGGAGCACCGTTCTTGGCGGCAAGGTCCATCACCCGGCAGATCTTGGCGGCATGCATCTCTCCCAGTGAACCGCCGGCAACGGTAAAGTCCTGGGCGAAGACGTAAACCTTGCGCCCGTCCATTGTTCCATAGCCGGTTACTACACCTTCACCGGGATAGGGGATATCGAGCGTGCTGGCATCCTCCAGCCCGGACTGCGAAAAAGTACCCACCTCTACGAAGCTTCCGGGGTCCAGCATCTGCTCCAGCCTTTCCCTGGCGGTCAGCTTTCCTTTTTCGTGCTGGGCGGCAATCCTTTTGTCTCCACCGCCCTTGAGTATTATTTCCCTTCTCTGCTGTAAAAAGTTTAACTTGTCTTCCACTATTTATGGCACCTCCTATTCATCCCTCTGGCAGAGTTCTAACAGGATTCCGTAAGTAGATTTGGGGTGCAGGAAAGCAATACGGGCGCCCCCGGCACCATAACGGGGAGTTTTATCAATCAGGCGTACTCCTTGCTCCTCCAGCTCTTTAACCTTCTCTTCGACATTGTCCACACGAAGGGCAATATGCTGCACACCTTCACCGCGCGACTCGATAAACTTGGCCACGGGGCCTTCGGGGTCGGTAGACTCCAGAAGCTCCAGCTTGCTCTCTCCTAAAGGCAGGAAAGCAATTCTAACTTTCTGCTCCTCCACTACTTCCGTGCCGGTAGCCTTCAGACCCAGTTTTTCCTCATAAAATTTCAAAGCTTCGTCCAGGTTCTTAACAGCTATGCCGATGTGATCGATCTTCTTCAACATTTTGGACCTTCTCTCCTTTCTTTAAGACACATTATCTTTAATAAATTTAATAATATCCACGGTAGAAGTTCCCGGGGTAAAAACTTCGGCAATCCCCGCTTCCTTGAGGAACGGTATATCATCCTTGGGGATGACCCCACCGGAAACCACCAGGATATCACCGGCTCCCTGGTTGCGTAAGTACTCCGTGACTGGCGGCAAGAGCTGCATGTGGGCTCCGGAAAGAATACTCATACCGATAACCTGGACATCTTCCTGGATAGCTGTTTCCACGATACTCTCCGGGGTCTGCCTCAAACCCGTATATATAACTTCCATGCCGGCATCCTTTAAGGCCTGGGCAATAACCTTGGCCCCGCGATCATGTCCATCTAACCCGATCTTGGCAACTAGAACTCTAATGATCTTCTCAGACATTCTTTTTACGCTCCTTTCCCACCAGGCTTTTAGAGCAGCACCTGCTGCTGGAATTCACCATATACTTCCCTGAGCACTCCGCAAATTTCACCTACAGTGGCATAAGCTTTAACCGCTTCCAGGATAACAGGCATCAGGTTTTCATTTGTCTGGGCTACACTGCGCAGCTCTTTCAGCGCTTCGGCCACTTTCTTGCCGTCTCTTTCCTGGCGCTTTTTCTCCAGCTTTTCCACCTGGCGTTCAGTTACCGTGGGGTCTACCCTGAGCAGGCCGGTAGGCTCTTCGTACTCGGTAACGAACTTGTTCACACCGATAACGGTTCTCTTGTCCTCTTCCACTTCCTTCTGGTACTCGTAGGCGCTCTGCTGGATCTCCTTCTGCATGAAGCCCTGTTCGATGGCCTTGGCCGCTCCGCCGATCTCATCAATGCGGTTGATGTAATTCATAACCTGCTCTTCGATCTGGTCGGTCAATTTTTCGATAAAGTATGAACCACCGAGGGGATCCGCCGTATCGGTTATGCCGATCTCGTAAGCGACAACCTGCTGGGTGCGCAGCGCCAGGGAAACTGCATGCTCACTGGGCAGTGCCAGCGCCTCGTCGTAGGAATTGGTGTGCAGGGACTGGGTTCCTCCCAGGCAGGCGCTGAGAGCCTGAAAAGCAACCCTCATGATGTTCACCATGGGCTGCTGGGCCGTCAGGCTGCATCCGGCCGTCTGGGTATGGAAGCGCAGCATCTGCGAGCGCGGGTTTTTCGCCTCGAAGCGTTCCTTCATGATACGGGCCCATACTCTCCTTGCAGCACGGAACTTGGCAATCTCTTCAAAAAAGTTCTGGTGGGCGTTGAAGAAAAAGGACAGCCTCGGGCCGAATCCGTCAACATCAAGCCCCGCTTTGATTGCCGCTTCCACGTAGGCGATACCGTTGGCCAGGGTAAAGGCTATTTCCTGCACGGCAGTGGAGCCGGCCTCCCTGATATGGTAGCCACTAATACTGATGGTGTTCCACATGGGGACATGTTCCCCGCAGTAGGCAAATATATCGGTAATTAGCTTCATGGAAGGTTCTGGCGGGAAAATGTATGTGCCCCTGGCTACATATTCTTTGAGGATGTCGTTCTGGATGGTCCCCCCCAGCTTGTCAAAGGGGATGCCCTGCTTCTCGGCCATGGCCAGGTACATGGCCATTATTACCGCTGCCGGGGAGTTGATAGTCATGGAGGTGGTCACCTTGTCCAGGGGAATACCGGTGAAAAGGTCTTCCATGTCCTGCAGTGAATCAATGGCTACCCCGACCTTGCCAACCTCGCCCCTGGCCAGGGGATGGTCCGAGTCAAAGCCGATCTGGGTGGGAAGGTCGAAAGCAATGCTGAGCCCGGTCTGGCCCTGTTCGAGGAGGTAGCGAAAACGCTTGTTGGTCTCCTCGGCGCTGCCGAAGCCGGCATACTGGCGCATGGTAAAAAAGCGCCCGCGGTACATGTTGGGCTGCACACCCCTTGTAAAGGGGTATTCGCCCGGAAGTCCCAGGTCTTGGAGGTAATCAAAATCTTCCAGTTCCACTGGCGTATACGTTGGTTCCACGGGTATCTTGGAGTCTGTTTCAAATTTCTCTTTGCGCTCCGGCCTTTTTTCCAGGGACTTCTCCAGGGACTTCTTCCAGGCGGCTTTTTTTTCCTTCAGTTCCGCTAATTTATTCTTGTCAAACACAAACTCTCCTCCCTTGCATAAGAATTGTCGATACCGTTAATTCTCACCGCAAAATTTCCTTTGCCATCTCGGGGACCTGGAAAGGAAGCTCTGCCACTTTTACCCCTACGGCCTCCAGGGCCTTTACCTTGCCGTCGAAAGTGCCCTTTCCACGTTCAATGATGGCACCGGCATGGCCCATCCTTTTGCCCGGTGGGGCGCTTTTCCCGGCCAGGTAGGCAATTACAGGTTTGCTGACATTATTTTTGATGTATTCTGCCGCTTCCTCTTCAGCGGTACCGCCGATTTCGCCAACCATGACTATCAGCTCTGTCTGACTGTCTTTTTCAAACTCTTCAAGGACATTGATAAAATTTAAGCCGAGAATCCTGTCTCCTCCCATACCCACCACCGTGGATGTACCGTACCCGGCTTCTTTGAGGTTGGCGACGATCTCGTAGCTGAGGGTGCCGCTGCGGGCGACAACACCGATGGGCCCTCCTACGTAGATCTGGTTGGGCATGATCCCAATCTTGCATTTATTGGAAGAAACGATGCCGAAAGTGTTCGGTCCCACGACAACGGCGTTTTTGCGGTTGGCATAGTCTATAACCTCCATGGCATCGTGTACCGGAATGCCCTCTGTAATCATGACAATTACTTTCATACCTGCGCTAAGCGCTTCCAGCGCACCATCCTTGGCAAAAGCAGCGGGCACAAACAGGATAGAAGCATCGGGCTCCTGTGCTGCAACTGCGGCCTCAGCGGTATCGAAAACGGGGACGTTTTCAACCTCCCGGCCTCCTTTGCCCGGTGAAACCCCAGCCACAATATTGCTGCCGTAGGCGAGCATCTGGCGGGCGTGGAAAGAACCCTGGTTGCCGGTTATACCCTGCACCATGACCCTTGTTTTCTCATCGATAAAAATTGCCATTACCAGCCCCATTTCTATCAGCTTATCTTATAGAAACGGGCCTACACCTCCTTTCTTTTAGTAATTTTACTGTTTGGAAAGTTCTACAGCCTTCTGTGCGGTCTCCTGCATCGTTTTATAAGCAATTATCCCTATATCATCCAGAATTTTTCTTCCTTCTTCTTCGTTCGTCCCTACCAGCCTGAAAACCACCGGCATGGTTATTTCCTTGTTTTTCTTAACCGTGGCAAAGGCGTTGGCCACGTCATCGCAGCGGGTTATCCCTCCAAAAATGTTGATCAGGATTGCCTTTGGTTCAGTGGCCAGCAGCAGCTCCAGTGCCTGCGCGGTCTGCTCTACCCCGGCCCCTCCCCCGGCGTCAAGGAAATTTGCCGGGCTGCCGCCGTAATAATTGATCATATCCAGCGTAGCCATGGCCATACCGGCACCGTTGGCCATGACGGCGATATCGCCATCCAGTTCCACGTAGGCAAGCCCCAGGTCACCAGCGCGTTTCTCCAGATCCGTCTTTTCTTCCACCCTGGGCAGGTCCTTGTGCCTGAAGAGGGCATCGTCGTCGATGGTGACCTTGGCATCGGCAGCAATAAAACTGTCTCCGCTTACAATTAAGGGGTTGATCTCCACCAGCTCGGCGTCCCTATCTTTAAAAGCCCTGTAAAGCCTGCCCAAAATTGATGCAAACTGCTTGCCCAGTTCTCCGGTCAGGCCCAGCTGGCGGGCCACCTCCCTGATCATAAACGGCTGCATCCCAATTGCTACATCTATGGGATACTTTACAATATACTCTTCGGGGACCTCCTCGATGTCCATGCCTCCCTGGGTGGAAGCAAGGATAACAGGACAGCGCAGGGAGTTGTCAATGGTAATGGCCAGGTAATACTCCTGGTCGATCTGCAGCTTGCTCTCTATGAGCAGGTGCTCCACTTTAAAACCGCCGATCTCCATGTCCAGGATCCTTTCCGCTTCTTTCCCGGCCTCCTGAGGGTTATCGACAAAGGCGATACCCCCGGCTTTCCCGCGCTTCCCGGTCAAAACCTGTGATTTGATAACAACCGAGCCGATCTGTTCCGCTGCTTCTGCCGCTTCCGCGGGATTTTTGGCAACCCTCCCTTCAGGTGTTGGTATCCCGTAGCTGGCAAAAAGTTCTTTACCCATAAACTCATACAACTTCATTTACTTACACTCACCTCCGTTTATCTGTTTCCTCTAACGGGGACAGCCAAGCAAACCGCCGCCTCTTAAAAAGCCTGGACGGTGTTTGAGCGGAAAGTCCACCTGTTAAACCTTTTAACTACAGGTTGGCCTTGTATTTTTTTATCTTGTTGTAGAGAGTAGACAGGGAAATGTTCAGGGAATGAGCTGCTTTTTTCTTGCCTTCAAGCGTTTCCCCGTAACGGGTTAGGGCGGTCTTCAGCATCATCTGCTCCATCTTCTCCAGCGGGATAATCTCGCCGATATTGGGCATGCCCATGCTCGTAAAGCGGGCGATATAGGGGGCCAGCTGTTCTTTTTCAATCCTGGTGCCGTCGGCAAGAACCATGGCCCTTTCAACGACAAACTCCAGCTCTTTAACATTGCCGGGCCACTCGTAGTTGGTGAGCATCTGCATCGCTTCCGAAGATACACCCTGCACATTTTTGCCCAGCTTGCGGTTATATTTCTCTATGAAGCTGTTCACGAGCAGGGGGACATCTTCAAGGCGCCGTCTCAGCGAGGGTATCTTAAGGTCTATTACCTGCAGTTGGAAGTAAAGATCCTCACGGAAACGCCCGCGCTGCACCAGGCTCTTCAAGTTCTGCGAGGTCGTGGCGATAACGCGCACGTTAACCTTGATCGTTTCTTTACCGCCAGTGCGCCTGAACTGCATTTCGCGAATGAAGTTTACCAGCTTCTCCTGGAAGTTGAGGTTCATTTCCCCGAGGTTGTCGAGCAGGAGAGTGCCCTTGTCGGCGAGCTCAACTCTGCCCATTTTCGTGCGCATGGCCCCGCAGAAAGCCCCTTTTTCATACCCGTATATCTCCAGCTCCAGCATGGAGTCGGGAAGGGCCGAACAGTCCACTTTGATCAGCGGGCGCCTGTAGCGGGAGCTGGCATGGTGAATGGCGTGCGCAAACATCTCCTTGCCGGTACCGCTTTCACCTGTTATCAGCACAGGGGAATCGCTTTTGGCCGCCTGCCTGGCCATATCGACGACCGCTTTAAACACCTTGCTTCCACCGATAATATCATTAAAAGTAAACTTGCTGCCGGTTATCTGGTCAATACGGTCGTAGAGGTTCTCGATGACAACATTGCTTTTCTGTAGCTCGTCTACCAGCTTCAAAATATCCGTTACCAGCTGAAAGACGACAACCGCTCCTTCAACCTCGCCCTCCACCATGATGGGGACAGCATTTGAAATAACCTCCACATCGGAGCCCCCGACGGTAGTGCGGTAGCCGGTGACCGGTTTCTGCCTGATAAGGGCCTGGGCCAGTGCCCCCTGCGGGGATACTTCGAATATGTTCCTGCCAACCCGGTCTTTTTCCATAATGCCGGTCACCCTGGTAAAGGCAGGGTTTACATACTTGATCACACCGCTGTTGTCGGCCACCTCAATGGCCTCCTGCACCGAATTAAGGACGGTCCACAGCTCACCCTTCAACCTCTTCGCTTCCAGGAGATCTTCCTTCGATTCCAGGAGAGTCGTCAAAAGACTTCCGGGACCGGCTTCCAAAACGTCCACCGAGGGGGCCTTCAGCTCATTTAACAAACGTCTCACCTCTTCAGAGCCGACAGTGTTCAGTACGACATCAATGTCTGCCAGAGAAAGAAGCTTGGCCAGGTCATTGGTGGCAAAGTACCGCCTTTTCTCGGTCTGCTTGAGCCAGGAAAAATCCCCCTTTATATCGGCTATGCCCGCAATTGACACCTGCTCTTCCATTTCTCTTAGAACTTTAAATGCAGAGTATCCGCTTTCTCCTTCGGTAATTAAGGCTACTTTTGTTACCACAATCCTTTTAGCCTCCCTCCACTGGATACTCTTTTCTCATCTTTTCTCACCTTAGAATATTCGTAAAAATTAGAAGGAAATCCTGCCTGGGAAGATTATTTTTTTTAAAATTATATTAGAAATTATAATGAAGTCGACAAACAGCGGTTGGTTATGATATACTGAACGCACAAAAAAAGGAGAGCGAAGATGAAAACGTACGCCCTGGTTGGAAGCAGCGGTACCGGTAAAAGCCACCGCTCCGCCCTGCTGGCCTACCGCCTTGGAATTAAATATATCATTGATGACGGGCTGCTCATCAAGGGGAACCAGGTCCTGGCCGGCCGCTCTGCCAAGAGAGAAAAAACGAGGATGGCGGCCACAAAGGTGGCCGTTTTCCTTGACCACGAGCACGCCTCCCAGGTACGCAACAAGATCAAGGAACTGCTTCCCGACAGGATCCTTGTCATCGGCATATCGGAACGCATGATCGAACAGATAGTGCAGCGTCTTGAGCTTCCCATCCCGGAGGAGATTATCAGGATTGAAGAAATAGCGGGACCCAGCGAGATCTCCAAGGCCCTGGGAATAAGGGAAAAGGAAAACCGCCACGCCATCCCCATTCCCACCTTTGCCATTGAAAAGGACTTCCCCGGTTACATATTGGACCCGATCAAGGCTTTTTTCCTGGGCAAAAGCCACTCCTCCCCCCCCCAAACCCTCGAGTATTCCGTAGTACGCCCCCTCTACAGCTCCCTGGGCAACTACTTCCTGTCCGAGCACGCCATCGAGCAGATCGCGGTCCACGTCGCCCAGCAGGTGGAAGGAGTACACAGGGCCTACAAAACTTCCATCGTGACCACCGTTAACGGGATGGTCATCAACATGGAGGTCGTTTTGCAATTCAAGCGCGCTTACCTGCCCGATATTATCAGGCAGGTACAGGACGAGGTCAAAAGCAAGATAGTAAGCCTCACCGGCTTCCAGGTCGCCAGGATAAACGTAACCGCAAAGCGCCTTGCCCCTCCGGCAGCTGCCAAAATTTAAGCCAGTTACAACATCTATAATTTCATATAATTTCAACCGTCTCCCCCAAATCGGCTGCGGCAGTGTCAGCAGAGCTACAGGCGGCTATTTATTTTATGTTACCCGGTAATCATGGCTATATATATTCAGGCGCCTGCCGCGCGCGAACCCCACAAGCGTTAAGCCCGTTTTCCGGGCCAGTTCGACGCTTAAAGATGTCGGGGCCGAGCGGGACACGATAATGGGAAAGCGCAGCTTGGCGCCCTTGATCACTATCTCCGAAGTGAGGCGCCCGCTGGTAAGGAGAATTTTATCATCCAGCGCTATTTTTTTTAACACACACTCCCCGACAATTTTGTCCACGGCATTGTGCCGCCCGATGTCTTCACTGTAAAAGAGTATCTCCTCTTCATCGGCAAGGGCGGCGCTGTGAACTCCACCGGTGCTTTTATACACCAGGGAATCTTTCTGCAGGGAAGACATCAGCGCCAGCAGCGCCCGGGAGCTGACTTTAAAAGAAGATTCTACCGGCTTGCTCTGCAGGGAGTCGAGAACATTGAAAAAAACGGTCCCCTTACCACAGCCGGAAGTGATCGTCCTTTTCCCGTACAGCTTTTCCACCATGTTCGTCTGCACCCTGGTACTGACAAAAACAATGCCGCGCTCGCGGTCCGTCTTTACCTCATCTATCTCTTCTGCATCAGTGATCAGCCCCTCGGAACGAAGAAAGCCCAAAGCGAGGCGGTCCACATTTTCCGGCGAGCACAGCAGGGTTACAAACTCCCTGTCGTTAAAAAATATTGTCAGCGGCTCCTCGGCAACGACCAGGTCTTTTTCCCCGCTGCGCCGCCCGTCTTTTACGCGCACTATCTCCACTTCTGCAGTGCCGTTGCTGCTCCCAATCATTTTATTGCCCATCCTTCCCTCGTTATACCCTATTATACCCTCATGAGAGAGGGAACCGCCCCCGGTTTGCATTGAAGGCGGTTCCCCGATAACGTGTTGTTCTAACCGGTCACTTTACACTTTCTCCACTTTCACAGCACAGACCTTCAGCTCCGGTATCTTGGCCACCGGGTCAAGAGCATTGTTGGTAAGCAGGTTCACCGCGGCCTCGCTGTAATGGAAGGTCATGAAAACGACCCCCGGCGGAACTATCTCCGTCACCTGGGCCTTTACCTGCAGCTCTCCCCTGCGGGAGGACACCTTGACGGTATCCCCGTCCTTGATACCCATTTTTTCGGCATCTTCGACGCTTACCTGGATTCTCTCCTCGTCCTTAAACTCGGCGATGGCTTCGCTGCGCCGGGTCATGGAGCCGGTGTGGTAGTGGTAAAGATTGCGCCCGGTAGTAAGAAGGAGCGGGTATTCGCCGTCGGCCTTTTCGGCGGGGTCCGCGTACTCCACGGGGGTAAAGAGCCCTTTGCCCTTTACGAACTGCCCCTGGTGCAGGAACTTTGTCCCCGGATGGTCGGGAGTGGGGCAGGGCCACTGCAGCCCTCCTTCATCCTGCAGCCGCCGGTAGCTGATCCCGGCGTAGCTCGGGGTCAAGGAGGCGATCTCTTCAAAAATATCCTCTGCAGAAGAATAGTTCCAGTTAATGCCCAGCCTGCCGGCCAGCTCCTGCAGGATGATCCAGTCCGCTTTTGCCTCGCCTGGAGGGGAAACAGCCCGGCCCAGCATCTGCACCCGGCGCTCCGTGTTTACAAAAGTGCCTTCTTTCTCGGCAAAAGCAGCTGCCGGCAGGACCACGTCGGCCTTAGCGGCCGTCTCGGTCAGGAATATATCCTGGACCACCAGGAATTCCGTTTTTTCGAGGGCCTCCATGAGGTGGTTGAGATGGGGGTCGCTGAGGGCCGGGTTCTCGCCCATGATATAGAGGAACTTTACTTTCCCTTCCAGGGCGGCGTCCGATATCTCCGTTACCGTCAGGCCCGGTGTCGGGTTCAGGTCAACTCCCCAGGCCTTCGAAAACTTGGCGCGCACTTCCTCGTTGTCCACGCGCTGGTAGCCGGTATAGACAACGGGCAGCGCTCCCATATCGCAGGCGCCCTGGACGTTGTTCTGGCCCCGGAGCGGGTTTACACCGCTGAACTCTTTCCCCAGGTTGCCGGTAGCCATGGCCAGGTTGGCGATGGCCAGCACCGAGTTGGTGCCCTTGGTAAACTGTGTTACACCCATGGTGTAAAGAATGGCCGCGCTCTCCGCCCCGGCGTAGAGGCGTGCCGCCCGGCGTATGTCATCTGCCGGCACCCTCGTTATTTCCTGCACTTTTTCGGGGGTATACTTCTGTATGGCCGCCTTGACCTGGTCGAAGCCCTCTGTCCTCTCGTTGATGAAGTTTTCGTCAACCAGGCCCTCCTCAATGATAACGTTGAGCATCCCGTTTAGCAGGGCCTCGTTCGTCCCCGGCAGGAGCTGCAGGAAAACGTCGGCGTATTCGGCCAGCTCAATGGCGCGCGGGTCGGCCACGATCAAGGCGGCGCCTTTTTTGCGGGCCATTATTACCCTGTACCCGATAACGGGATGGGTCTCGGTGGTGTTTGAACCAATTATGAACAGGGCCTCTGCATCTTCGATCTCCCCTACGCTGTTGGTCATCGCTCCGCTTCCAAATGCTGTAGCCAGACCGGCTACTGTGGGAGCGTGTCAGAGTCGGGCACAGTGGTCGATGCTGTTAGTGCCCCGCATGCGCAGGAGCTTCTGGAAGAGGTAGTTTTCCTCGTTGGTGACCCGGGCTGAAGAAAGGCCGGCCAGCTCTGTGCCCTGCGCCCCTTTCATCTTCTCTGCCACGACGTTGAGGGCCTCGTCCCAGGAAGTTTCCACCAGCTCACCGTTTTTCCTGACCAGCGGCCTGGTGAGGCGTTCCGGGCTGTGCAGGAAGTCAATTCCAAAGTGTCCCTTGACACAGACCTGGCCCCTGTTGACGGGGTTGGAAGTATCACCCCTTACGCCCACAACCTCGTCGTCTTTCACCAGCAGCTCAATACCGCAGCCGGTACCGCAGTAGGGGCAGATCGTCTTTACCGTCGTCAGCTCCCACTGGCGTCCCCTGCCTATACTCTGCCTGGGAGTGAGGGCCCCCACCGGGCAGGCATCGACGCACATGCCGCAGAAAACGCAGGGGGAGTTTTCCATGGGCTCGTCAAAGGCCGGTGTTATCTTTGCATCAAAACCCCTGTTAATAAAATCTATAGCGGCGGCCCCGTTTATTTCATAGCACTTGCGCACGCACAGGCCGCAGAGGATACACTTGTTCATATCCCTGATATAGAAGGGGTTGCTGTCGTCCAGGGGATGTTCTTTCATCTCTCCCTTGTAGTCGCTCTTCTCAACCCTGTACTGGTAGCAGTAGTCCTGCAGGCGGCAGCTCCCCGTCTTCTCACATGTGAGGCATTCCGGCGGATGGTTGGCCACCAGCAGGCTCAGGTTCTCCCTGCGGGCTTCGTGGACCCGCTCCGAATCGGTATGCACTACCATGCCTTCTGCGGCAGGTGTGCAGCATGAAGCGATCAGGGTGCGGGCCTTTTCCACTTCTACCACGCAGATGCGGCAGGCACCCACCAGCGTCAGCTCCGGGTCGTAACAGAAGGTGGGAATGGAGATGCCGAGCTTTTCAGCAGCCTGCAATATGGTTGTTCCCGGTTCTACTTCTACTTTCTGGCCGTTTATTGTCAGAGAAACCATTCATTTCCCTCCTTTGCCCTTTCTATTTGGTCTTAACGGCATTTTGCTTGCAGCGTTCTAAACAGGCGCCGCAGCTTATACACTTGCTCTCGTCTATCACGTGGGGCTCCTTCTTGTCGCCCGTTATGGCATCGACAGGGCAGACCTTCTGGCAGGCACGGCAGCCGTTGCACAGCTCCGGGTCGATGTAGTAGACGAGCAGGTCCTTGCAGAGCCCGGCCGGGCAGCGCCGGTCGAATATATGGGCCTCGTATTCGTTCCGGAAATAGCGCAGCGTGGTCAGCACCGGGTTTGGTGCCGTCTGCCCCAGCCCGCAGAGCGAGCTGTCCTTAATGGTCACGGCCAGCTTCTCCAGGCGCTCAATGTCACCCTCTTCGCCCTTACCCTCGGTGATGCGCTCCAGCATTTCCAGCATGCGCTTGGTACCCTCGCGGCAGGGCGTACACTTGCCGCAGGACTCGTTCTGGGTAAAGGCGAGGAAATAGCGCGCCAGGTCCACCATGCAGGTCTCCTCGTCCATGACCACGAGACCCCCGGAGCCCATCATGGCCCCGGCTGCCGTCAGGGAGTCGAAGTCAACGGGCAGGTCCAGGTGCTCCTCCGGGATACAGCCGCCGGAAGGCCCGCCGATCTGCACGGCCTTGTATTTCTTGTCAAAGCGAATACCGCCGCCGATATCGAAGACGATCTCCCTTATGGTAATGCCCATGGGGACCTCGCAGAGGCCGGTATTGTTGACCTTTCCGGTAAGGGCAAATATCTTGGTCCCCTTGCTCCCCTCGGTCCCCACGGAGGCAAACCAGTCAGCGCCCTTGCGGAAGATAAGGGGAACGTTGGCAAATGTCTCCACGTTGTTTATACAGGTGGGCTGGTCCCAGAGACCTTTTACGGCAGGAAACGGCGGCCGCGGCCGCGGCATGCCCCTCTCGCCCTGAATTGATTTAAGCAGGGCTGTCTCCTCCCCGCAGACAAAGGCACCGGCGCCTTCCTTTACATTAACCTTAAAATTAAAACCGCTGTTGAGGATATTTTCTCCTATGAGTCCGTATTCTTCGGCCTGTGCAATGGCCGTCCTTAAGCGGCGTACTGCCAGCGGGTACTCGGCCCGCACGTAGATGTATGCCTCGTCGCTGCCGATGGCCTTCCCGGCGATGAGCACCCCCTCCAGGACGGCGTGGGGGTCGCCCTCCAGGACGCTGCGGTCCATGAAGGCCCCGGGGTCACCCTCGTCAGCGTTGCAGACCACGTATTTCTTGTCGCTGGCGCTGTTATAGGCAAACTCCCATTTTACACCGGTGGGGACCCCGGCCCCGCCGCGCCCCCTCAAGCCGGACTTTTTAACCGTATCGATAACTTCTGTCGGCTCCATGCTGAGGGCCTTTTTCAGCCCGTCGTAGCCGCCGCGGATAATATACTCATCGATGTTTTCCGGGTCGATTACACCGCAGTTTCGAAGGGTCAGTCTCAGCTGCTTTTTGTAAAAGAGGATGTCCTCGTGCGAGGTGACAGTCTCCCCGGTCGTGGGGTCCTTATAGAGCAGCCTATCCACGATGTTGCCCTTAACAAGATACTCTTCCACCAGCTCGGGAACGTCTTCGGCTGTTACTTCGCAGTAGAATATATCTTCCGGGAATACAATAAAAATGGGTCCCTTTTCGCAGAAGCCGTGGCAACCGGAAAGAATGATGCGGACCTTGTCCTCCAGGTTATGTTTTTTCAGCTCATTTTCCAGCACTTCCTTGACCGGCAGGGCACCTGATGAAATGCACCCGGTACCGGCGCAGATAAGAATATGTTTTTCGTACACTAATTTCCCTCCTTCCTGGCCTTGAATTTATATTTCCAAGTAACCCTTGCTGTGGGCAAGCCTTTCTACAATGGCCTTCCGCTTGGCGGCGCATTCGTCACTTTCATGGCATAAAGGGCCCGAGAGACAGCATTCTACAAACTGTTCGCAGGGTTTTTCTTTGCTGTTAAAGCACTCTTCGCAACAGGGGTCGATAAATTTTTCCATGGTCTCCTCTCTCCCTTCCTCTAAAGAAAGACCCTAAAATTTCTCCAGGATTCCTTCAAGCTTGTCCGGGGCAAGTTTGCCGAATGTCTGGTCGTTGATCATCATTACAGGAGCCAGGCCGCAGGCACCGATACAGGCTACTTCTTCATAGGTAAACTTCATATCTTCGGTCGTCTCTCCCACGCCCACCTTCAAAAGCTCCTTCATTTTGTCGGCCACCTCGGTTACACCCCTGACATGGCAGGCCGTCCCGCGGCAGACCTTGACAATATTCTCGCCCCGCGGGTGAAGGTGAAACTGGGCATAAAATGTGGCTACCCCGAAGACTTTGCTGACGGGAATACGCAGCCTTCTGGCCGTGTATTCGAGGGCCGGTCTCGGCAGGTAGCCAAACTCGTCCTGGATTTTTTGTAAAACGGGGACCATAACTCCTTTTTTGTCCAGGAACTCCTGCAGCAAGTTTTCTGTCCTGTCTAAATCAAAATCCTCTTCTATAACCGCAGCTTTTGCCTCACTCAATACCATAACCTCCTTTTTGCAAAGCTTATCATTTTAAAAACCTTATTTATTTTCTCTCTTAAGTGCTTATAATCCTGCTTTTTAAAGCAAGAATTAAAAAGAAAAAATGCACCTGGCTACTCAGATGGCGCCACGTGCACGATTATAGAAAGAATATCCTCTTTTTCCTGAAGCAACCTGTCCTCTACATCGTGTGCCACCTGGTGTCCTTCCTCTACGCTCAGTTTTCCTTCCACACCTATCTCCAGGTCCACCAGCACCCCCGGCCCGCTGCAGCGGGCCCGTATGCTCTGCACTTCTTTTACCCGGGGGACCTGCAGCGCTATGCGGTTGATCTCCTGCACCGTTTCCGGCGGGCACATACCGTCCATGAGCTCTTTCCCGGCATCGCGCAGGATCTCTACTCCCATGCGAATAATGAGTACCGATACCACTATGCCGGCCAGCGTGTCGAGGTAGTAAAGGGCGCTGTAACCGATGTAATCCCCCATCCGTGCACCGGTAACTCCAACCAGGGCGGCCAGCGATGAAAAAACATCGCAGCGGTGGTCCCGGGCATTGGCCAGGATGGCACAGGATTTAATCTTCTGCCCCAGTTTCCACGTATAGCGGAAAAGCAGCTCCTTTACGGCGATGGATATCAGCGCCGCGATTGCCGCCCACATACCCGGTGATGTCGTTACCCCAACCCGGAAAGCTTCCACTGAAGAAAACACCAGGTAACCGCCGGCGG
>PWRZ01000122.1 GCA_003563385.1 Syntrophomonadaceae bacterium | reverse complement strand
GTGGTCGGAGCGACAGGATTTGAACCTGCGACCTCTTGACCCCCAGTCAAGCGCGCTACCAAGCTGCGCCACGCCCCGCTGATTTGCACCTTAAATTATATCAGCATGCCGCAGTGCTGTCAAACATTAATATCCAAGGGAGGGAGGCCAGAGTATATGGTTGACAACTGCTCGAGCAGCAAAATAGACATAGGTACACTTTGTAACTGCACCTACCCCGGCTGTGAACGCAAAGGGATTTGCTGCGAATGCCTGCACTATCACCGTAAGAAAAATCAACTTCCGGCCTGCTACTTTAAACCGGAGGTAGAAAAAACGTACGACCGCAGTATTAAACGATATCTTGCCCAGTAACCCCCCAATATTATGGGGTAAGCCTTTAAATTCCCCAGAATAATGCTGTTAAGCTTTGTATGCCTCTATTTTATAGAGGCATCTTTTCCTTTATTAAAAATAATTGCTTTTATCATTGACTTTTCTACTTAATTTGTTACAATTGAACTTGATCTTTTTATAGAAAAAATAGAAGGGGGCTTGAGAAATGCGCGCTTTGGGCCGTCATGTTTTGGCTGAATTTTATGGATGCCCAACAGAAGTACTGAACAACACAGCAACAATCGAAGAAATGATGGTCAATGCAGCCCTTGAGGCTGGAGCAGAAATCAGGGAGGTAGTTTTTCACCAGTTTAGTCCTCAGGGTGTCAGCGGCGTTGTTGTAATATCCGAATCGCACCTGGCTATTCACACCTGGCCTGAATACGGATATGCTGCGGTCGATGTCTTTACCTGTGGAACTGATGTTGATCCCTGGGTATCCTGTTACTATTTAAAAACCCATTTTACAGCTAAACGGATGACGGCTAAGGAAATAAAGCGCGGTATTTTCGAGATGGAAGTTAGCCATAAGCAGCAAAAGTCGGCTGTTTAAGCAAAAGTCGGCTGTTTAAAGGAGGGGGTATGCTCCCTTGTCCAAAACCTGGAAGTGGTTTGTCGAGTATTCTCACCCTACTCAGGCGCACATGTATGGTGTGGAATCGTGCATTTACAGCGGAGAGACCCGCTACCAGAAGGTAGATATTTTGCAGACGGAATTTTTCGGGCGCTGCCTGGTGCTGGACGGTAAAATACAGTCGTCAGAATTTGATGAGTATATATACCACGAGACACTCGTCCACCCGGCAATGGTAGCTCACCAAAAAGCGCAAAAAGTGCTCGTCGCGGGGGGAGGAGAAGGGGGCGCCCTCAGAGAAATACTTAAATATCCTTCCATAAAAAAGCTTGTCATGGTCGATATCGATGAAGAAGTAGTTCAACTGTGCAGGCGTTTTTTGCCGGCATTTAGCGGCGGTGCCTTTGATGAACCGAGGGTGGAAGTACTGTTCCAGGATGCGCGCAAGTACCTGGAAGAAAGTGACGAAAAATGGGACATTATTTTCGTAGACATCACCGACCCCCTCGATGACAGCCCTGCATACTTGCTCTTTACCAGGGAGTTTTATGAAATCGCCGCGGCCAAACTGAACAGGGGCGGGTGCATTGCCCTGCAATCGGGCAACTTGAACCCCCGGCTGATCCGGTGTCACAGCGCTGTAATTAACACCTTAAACCTGGTCTTCAAGCACGTAGACTCTTACGGTTCATATATTCCCTCTTTTGATACCAGGTGGGGCTTTGCCTTTGCTTCCAATGATTACAGCGCCGCAGCTATTGAAGCGCAGAAAGTGGATGATGTGCTGCTCAAAAACAACATTTCCGATTTGCGTTTCTATGATGGAATGACACATATACACATGTTTTCAATAACCAAGGACCTGCGCACCCTGTGCTCAAAGGATAAAAGGATCATCGAAGACAGCAAGCCTCTAACAGTGTACAGGTAGTCGTCACTCTACCAGTGCCGTTGAAAAGTAAGGAGGTTTTTTTTTGGAAAAAACTTTTGTCATGCTGAAACCAGATGCTGTCCAGAGGGGACTGGTAGGGCGCATCACAGCCAGAATGGAGCAAAAAGGCTTGAAGCTGCTTGCCGTTAAAATGCTGCAGGTAGACCGGGAGCTGGCTGCAGAACACTACAGCGAGCATAAAGGGAAGCCCTTTTACGAAGAACTGGTCCGCTTTATTACATCGGGCCCCGTTATAGCGATGGTCTGGGAAGGCAAAAACGCCGTAGCGGTTGTGCGCCGGATAATGGGCAGCACGGACCCCCAGGAGGCGGCGCTGGGTACTATTCGCGGAGATTATGCCCTTTTTACCGGCAATAATGTTGTCCACGGCTCCGACTCCCCTGCAAGTGCCCAGCGGGAGATCGCTCTTTTTTTCAGCGCTGAAGAAATAGTTTCTTATAAAAAAACGGACCAGCGGTGGCTCTACGGACAGCAGGACGAATAAATCGCTCACTAGTTAAAAACTCCATAAAGACATTTTCTGCAAAGTAACTGGGACAGGCCATGCAGGCAATGCTGTTCTAGTTATTTTTTTATTTACCCTCCCCTTTTTTTAATTACCTTCACTCGGCGGTATAGCTAAGTGGGGTAAAACCCTTAGCCGGGGTTATTGCAACCCTTATAGTAGAATACAATTTTAGTGGTTTTCCTGATGGCGGATAATTATAATTTATGGCAATATGATTATGTAATAACTAATATACAGTATATATTTTTATCGTGGAAACAGGTGTAGAAGTAATGGATGCAGTATTCAAAAGATTTTTAAAGAGGGGGTGTTAAAAAAGAGAGGATAGTTTAATTAACCATTTAAGGAAGATAGGAATGCAAAAAGAGGGGAATTATTTCACAATCTCAAAGCAGGCCTTTATTTGCAAGAATATTTAGCCGAACTGTTTTGTAAACTGGTACTGTGAAATGAGGTGTTTAAGTGCCGGAATTGAACGCGATGTTACTGGAGGACATAAAAAGCGAGATTGACAGCTATCTCGAGAAAGAAAAAGACTATTCCTCTGCACTCAATATTTACAGAGCGCTTTTTATTGTCCATGACCAGTACCTTTCCAGGATTGAAGTACAGATAAACGCAGATCCCGAAGAGCTAAACAATTATTTGCGGCAGGGCAAGTACCTGTTGAGCGAGGAAACAATTGATATTGATGGTGACCTGTTCAGGGAGCTGTTGAATGATATCGTTGCTGCAATCCTGGAAAACAGCCCTACAAAACCGGAAGGCCTGGAGAAACTGCCCCAATTAGAAGAACTGTCAGCAGAAAATGTACACTCTTTTATTCAAAAGATTAAGGGCAAAACAAAAAGCGGAGTAGAAAAAGCAGTCGTCGATGAAGAAATTGACCAAAAAACAGGTGTGGACAAAGAAATAATTGCCTTCACCTTGCTGATGAGCATCATCCCTTTTTACAGCTGCTATGCCCGGGAAATTGCCGGGCTTGCCAACCTGGGACTGTGGCAAAAGGGTTACTGCCCCGTATGCGGGCAGAGGCCTCATATAGCCAAGTTCAGGGTGGAAGACGGGGCCCGTATAATGGGCTGCTGGCTGTGCCGCACGCAGTGGAGATTTGCACGCCTCGCCTGTCCCTTTTGTGAAAACAGGGACCAGGGAAGCTTGCAATTTTTTTATGTTGAGGAAAACAAGGTGCGCCGGGTTTATGTATGCGAAAAATGCAAGGGCTATGTAAAAACTGTTGATTCCAAGATGATGGGAAAGGATGTTATCCTGGATATTGAAAGCATCGTTACAATGCACCTGGACTTGAAGGCGGTTAAAGAAGGCTATAAACCACCTGAAGAGGCAATAGCGGTAGTAAACTAACTATCTTTGAATTAATGTCACTGTCAAAATAATATTGCGAGGTGATTTGTGCATGAAGGTTACAAGGAGGAAGTTTCTGGCAGTATCGGGAGCGGCTGCACTTGCCAGTTCAGCGCTATTCAAGCTCGGCTGCCCTCCGCCAGACCCCGTAGTTGACGACCCTCCTGTTGATGAGCCGCCAGAGCTTGAAGATATAAGAATACAGTATGCTCATACAGTATCTTCGATATGCTCCTTTTGCGGCGTAGGTTGTGGGGTCCTCTGTTACGAAGAAGACGGGAAAATTGTTTCTGTTGAAGGAGACCCTGACCATCCAATCAGCGAAGGTGCCCTCTGCAGCAAAGGCGCTGCTCTTTTTAATAAGTATTATGAATATGATGAGAAAGGCAACGCCATCGTGACCCCCCAGCGCATTACGCAGGTGCATTATCGCGCTCCCGGCGCTTCTGATTGGGAAGTAAAAGACTGGGACTGGGCTATCCAAGAAATAGCCAGGCGAATTAAGGATACCAGGGACGAAACGTTTAAAGAAAAGAATGCAGCAGGTCAAACAGTGAACCGCAGTGAAGCCCTGGCCTGGATCGGCAGCGCCAAGTGCAACAACGAGGAAAATTACCTTTACAGGAAGTTTGTCGCCGCCATGGGTATCGTCAACAACGATCACTGCGCCCGTCTCTGACACTCCTCTACTGTCCAAGGTTTGGGCAATTCATTCGGTAGAGGCGTTATGACGAACCACTGGATCGATTACCAGCACTCTGATGTTACCATTAATATCGGTGGAAACACCGTCGAGAACCACCCGATTTCCATGAAGTGGATACAGAGGTCCCTGGATAAAGGCGGCAAGCTGATTGTGGTAGATCCCCGGTTTACCCGGACTGCCGCTGTGGCTGATGTGTACGCGCCTATCCGTCCGGGAACCAACACGGCCTTCTTAAACGGGTTGATTAACTACGCCATACAAAACAACCTTTATAATGAAGAATACGTAAAAATACACACCAACGCTTCCTGCCTGGTTAATCCGGCATTCGGATACAGTGACGGGTTGTTCAGCGGCGCCTTGGACGACCCGGAGCGGGGTCCCGGACAGAAGTCTTATGACAAAAGCTCCTGGGATTACCAGGAAGATGCTGACGGCAACATCCTCAAGGACGAAACGCTGCAGGATCTTAACTGCGTATGGCAGCTATTCAAGAACCACTATTCCCGCTACGACGTGAAGACTGTCAGCGAGCTTACCGGCTGCCCCGAGGACAAGTTCGTTGAGGTTGCCGAGCTGTTCTGCAGCACCGGTGCCCCTGACAAGGCCGGGAATATCTCCTACGCCATGGGCATGACCCAGTTCACCCACGGCTCCCAGAACGTGCGCGCCTGTGCTATTTTGCAGCTGCTCCTCGGTAATGTCGGTATTGCCGGCGGCGGGGTGAACGCCCAGCGCGGCCAGGTTAACGTCCAGGGCGCCTGCGATATGGGTCAGCTATTCCATATTGTAACCGGCTACATGCCAATGCCGCGAGACGGACAAGATTTAGAGGCGTACAACGCAGCCGGACCTCAAGCAGGTTACTGGTCAAATCGGCCTAAGTTCCTGGTCAGCATGTTGAAAGCGTTCTGGGGAGATTATGCCACGGCAGATAATGATTTTTGCTTTGACCATCTGCCAAAATTGGATAAAGACCGCTCTTCCGTGGCTTACTACACCTACATGGCCAAAGGAGAAATCAAAGGGTTAATGTGTTTCGCCGATAACCCCGTGGTGAGTGGAGCATCTACCGCCAAGAAACGCAAGGGGCAGGCTAACCTGGACTGGCTGGTCGTTGCAGACTTGTATGAAAATGAAACAGCCGCCTTCTGGAAAGCACCCGATATGAACCCGGCGGACATTGATACCGAAGTATTCCTGCTGCCCGCTGCCGGACACTTTGAAAAGGAAGGTACCGCCACCAATTCCGGTCGCTGGATCCAGTGGCGTAACAAGGCCCAGGAACCTACCGGTGATTCCAAGTCCGACCTGTGGATTGCAAACAATATTTTCAAAGCGGTAAGAGACTTATATGAAGAAGAAGGCGGAGCTTTCCCCGAGCCCATTCTGCAAATGAACTGGGATTACGGAGATGAGCCTGATCCCAGAGACATCTGCAAGGAAATCAACGGTTACTACGTAGCCGATGGAAAACTGCTACCCGGGTTTGGTGAGATTGCCGGTAAAGATTTTGGTGAAACGGCTGCAGGAAGCTGGATTTATACCGGTTTCTACCAGGATGAAAACAACCCCAACTGTAAGCGCCGCACCAAGGAAACCGAAGGGATCGGCAGCAACCTGGAGTACAGCTTTAGCTGGCCTGCCAACAGGAGAATCGTTTACAACCGTGCTTCCTGTGACGCCCAAGGCAATCCCTGGAATCCCGATCGTCCCGTTGTCTGGTGGGAAGATGGAGAGTGGAAGACGAACGACGTGCCAGACTTTAATGCCACTCTTCCGCCTGAAGAAGCCACCAGTTTCATTATGAATATTGAGGGGCAAGCCAGGCTTTTTGCAGCGGCGCTAGTACCTCCTTTTATAATGGTTGACGGGCCCTTCACCGAGCACTACGAGCCCTGGGAGAGTGTAACCAAAAACCCACTGACAGGCGACGTGGAGTTCAACCCCGTCTGCACTGTATGGTATCCCGAGGACCGGGGTG
>PWRZ01000101.1 GCA_003563385.1 Syntrophomonadaceae bacterium | reverse complement strand
GGGGTATTTGTGCTGGAAACACTTTCTGTTATCATCCAGGTGATCGCTTTTCGCCTGACGGGGAAAAGGGTCTTTTTGATGAGCCCGCTGCATCACCATTTTGAGATGAAAGGATGGTCTGAATGGCAGGTAGTAACCGGGTTTTGGGCCCTCGGATTTTTCTTTGCCGTTCTGGGCCTGCTAGAATTTACCCCCCTGCTGAGGTGATCACTGTTGCTGGAAGACATTAAGGGCCGGACAGTGCTGGTCCTGGGGCTGGCCAGGAGCGGGAGGGCCGCTGTACGTCTGTTAATCAAAGCGGCTGCTTCAAAAATCGTGGCCAATGACTGCAAAGAGAGAGAGCATCTCAAGGAAGCGCTGGCAGAGTTTGCCGGTTTTCCGCAGGTGAAAATTGTGGCCGGTGGGCATCCCCTGAGCGTGCTCGAGGGGGTTTCCCTAATTATCAAAAGCCCCGGTATAAACCCTGGGCTGCCCATTTTAAAAAGGGCTGCCCGGCTTGGTATCAAGGTGTATTCAGAGGTGGAGCTTGCCTACCGCTTCAGTCCGGTGCCCCTGGTTGGTATAACAGGTACGAACGGTAAGACGACGACAGCCTCGCTGGTCGGAGAGATGTTCAGGCAGAAATACACGCACGTCCATGTGGCCGGCAACATCGGCTTCCCGCTGTGCGAAGCGGTAAGCAGCCCCGTTCAAGGAGAGATAATTGTTGCCGAGCTGAGCAGCTTCCAACTGGAAAACATAGATAAATTCAGGGTTTCTATCGCCGCCATCCTCAATATCGCTCCCGACCACCTGGACTATCACTCCAGCGTGGAAAACTA
The DNA here is from genome assembly GCA_003563385.1 of Syntrophomonadaceae bacterium. GTDB lineage: Bacteria > Bacillota > Dethiobacteria > DTU022 > UBA8154 > CSSED11-109. The sequence continues at coordinate 55,051 of PWRZ01000101.1, read as the reverse complement.
TAGCGCTGCTAAAAAGAACATTCTTGTTAACCAGTGCGGCGGCGATTGGGCCGTTTTAAACTGGGATGACCGGCGGGTAAAGGGGCTGGCCCCAGAGGTGAATGGCAGGCTGCTATTTTTCAGCCGCCGGGAGGAGCTCGAAGCGGGAGTGTGCCTGAAGGACGGCAATATAGTAATCAACAGTGACGGCAGTACCCACCACGTTTGTCCCGCCGGTATGGTAAAAATACTCGGGCTTCACAACCTCGAAAATGCCCTTGCCGCTGCAGCCGTTTCCTGGGCCGGCGGGGTGGAGACCGAAAAGATAGCCTCTGTACTGAAGACATTTCCGGGGGTCGCGCATCGCCTGGAGGAAGTGGCCAGGATAAACGGGATAACCTTTATTAACGATTCCAAGGGGACCAACCCGGATGCCACTGTAAATGCGCTGCGAGCCTTGAAAGGGCCGAAGATCCTCATTGCCGGCGGTGTAAACAAGGGCAGCGATTTCAGGCCCCTTGTTCAGGTGATGCTGGAGGAAGGAGTAAAAAAGCTGGTCCTGCTCGGCGAATCGGCTTCTCAAATAGCTGCCGCTGTTAGGGGGAAAGGACTGGGGGAGCCTGTGATTGTTCCGGACATGGATGCCGCCGTAAAGGAAGCTTTCAGCGGTGCTGCTGCGGGCGATACCGTTGTCCTCTCTCCATCGTGTGCCAGCTGGGATATGTTCGAAAATTACGAGGAGCGGGGGGAAATTTTTGCGGCTGCTGTGCGTACTTTAAAGGAGGGCCTCCAAAGTGAAAAAAACCTCCACCGAGAATGAATTAAGAAAGCCGCCTGACTTTGCCATATTTTTTACCGTCCTGATCCTGGTTGGTTTCGGACTGGTAATGGTTTTCAGCGCCAGCTACATACTCTCTCTAGAATCAAGAGGAGACCCCTTTTTTTTTCTCAGGCGCCAGGCTTTCTGGGTGGTGCTGGGCCTGGCAGGCATGATCGCCGCTTCAAATATCGGCTACTGGAAATGGCGTAAGCTTGTTTTACCGATGCTCGTTGTCAATTTTATCCTCCTTGGTGCCGTATATATACCCGGCATTGGCATTGAGATAAATGAAGCCAGCCGCTGGATAGGCGTGGGCGGGTTTTCTATACAGCCCGCCGAGTTCAGCAAGCTGGCCCTGATTATCTTCAGTGCTGCGTTTCTGAGCAGAAAAAATATTCGGATCGAAAATTTTTGGAGCAGCAGCTTTATCCCCCTTGCCTTTACTGGCGGAACTTTTTTGCTTATTCTCGCTCAACCAGACCTGGGAACCGCCTTGGCGCTGGCGTTGATTGTCGGCATAATGGTTTTCGCAGCGGGGATACCCTGGAAACAGTTAATTTCCCTGCTGTTTGTGAGCACCCCCCTGGTACTGTACCTGATGATCAGCAAGGAATACCGCATGCGCCGTATTTTTTCTTTCCTCGATCCCTGGTCCGACCCCCTGGATACGGGCTATCACATTATCCAGTCCCTCTATGCACTGGGCCCCGGTGGTCTTTTCGGCGTGGGACTGGGTAGAAGCCGCCAGAAACTGTACTATTTACCGGAGCCCCAGAATGATTTTATTTTTGCCATTATCGGCGAGGAACTTGGCTTCCTGGGGGCAGCCACCGTGATACTGCTGTTTTTTATTCTCATATGGAGAGGATTCAAAACATCACTCACGGCACCGGATTCATATGGAAGCCTCCTTGCTGCCGGGGTTACAGCTATGGTGGCAGTGCAGGCTTTGATAAACATAGGAGTAGTAACGGGATCCATTCCCATAACGGGCATAAACCTTCCTTTTATCAGCGCCGGTGGGAGCTCCCTGTTTTTTACAATGTTCGGCATGGGAATATTAATGAACATTTCCCGCTACAGCCGCTGACGGGGGAGGGTTAACATTGCGGCTAATACTTACCGGTGGCGGGACGGGAGGGCATATTTATCCCGCCCTGGCCCTGGCACAATATATTAAAAAGGTAAACCCGGGTGCTGAAATTCTATTTGTAGGAGCCCGCGGGGGAATGGAAGAAAAGTTAATACCCGGTGCCGGGTTTCGCCTTCAAACACTCAATGTAAGGGGCTTTCCGCGGCGGCTCCCTCCGCGGCTGTTCAGTGCCGTTTACCTGCTGGCCTCGTCGTGTTTCCAGGCCGGGAAAATAGTCGACCAGGTAGATCCCCACTTTGTTATGGGGACGGGAGGCTATGCGGCCGCCCCGGTTATGCTGGCGGCCCTGAAGAAAAATAAAAAAGTGATCATCCACGAGCAGAACGTCGTCCCCGGCCTGACAAACCGCTTTCTGGCTCCCTGGGTTTACAGGGTATGCCTTTCCTTTGAGGGTTCCCGCAGGTACTTTATAAGGAGGTCAAATCTTTTCGTTACCGGGAACCCGCGCGCTTCATTGATGGACCGGGTTGATAAGACAACGGCGCGCCGGGCCCTGAATATGGATACAGAGCTGCCCCTGCTCCTTGCAGTAAGCGGGAGCAGGGGAGCGGCAAAGGTAAACGAGAGCATGGTCGAATTTTTGCTGCGCTCTTCGGGAAACAAAAACCTGCAGGTACTTTATATAACCGGCGAGAGCTATTATGAAAAAGTGGTTTTTAGGCTGCAGGAGGGTAAATGCTTTGAACAATTTGGCGGGCGCCTGTGCGTTCGTCCTTACCAGCAGGAAATGCCCCTGGCCATGGCTGCAGCGGACCTTATTATAACCAGGGCCGGCGCTACCACCATTGCCGAAATAACCGCCATAGGGCTCCCGGCTATTATCATACCCTCTCCAAATGTTGTTCACAACCACCAGTTTATCAATGCCCGGGAGCTGGCGGGGAAGGGAGCTGCCGTGTTGCTCGAGGAGACGGTCTTAGACGGCCGCATGCTGCAGCAGGCCGTTTATGAGCTGCTGGGCAGCCCCTCCAGGCTGGCCGAGATGAAAGAAAACAGCAAAAAGTTGGGCAATACGGGTGCTGCTGAAAATATATACAAGCTGATGTTTCCACCCTCATAAGATTCAGGGACAAGTTGCTGTTTATCACGTTGCTTTTCCCCACTGCATAGCATATAGTATAGTATTAGGGCAAAGGTGGGCGACAGGTGGGCTGGAAAGAAGACCTGGCCGATATTTTAAAAAAACCGGTTCTCCGGGATGTGCCGATGTCCCGTTATACATCCATAGGTGTCGGCGGCCCGGCGGAAATGATGGTTTTCCCGGAAACCTACGATGAGCTGAGGCAGGTGCTTGCACTGGCCCGCCGCAGCGGGGTCCCTCTTGTTATACTAGGTGAAGGGACCAATTTGCTGGTAAAGGACGGGGGAATAAGAGGTATAATTTTAAACCTTTCTTCAGTCTGCTCCGTCCTTACCTTTGATAATGGTATCGTCAGGGCGGGGTCGGCGGTGACACTGCCAAGGATTTCATGGGAAGCCATCCAGAGAGGCCTCAGCGGCCTGGAGTTCGCGCTCGGCATTCCGGGCAGCCTCGGCGGGGCACTGTATATGAATGCCGGTGCATATGGGTCCACCATTGGCAATTTGATGCGAGAAGTTACTACCATGGACCTTCACGGGCACATAAGGGTGCGCGCCCGTGAAGAACTGCTCTTTTCTTACCGCCGCAGCAGCTTCCAGGATGAGGAGACTGTAATCCTGGAAGGGGTTTTGCAGCTGCAGGAAGGCAGCAGGGACAGTATAATGCAGCAGGCAGAGGAGCTCCTTAAAAAGAGGCGGCTCAGGCATCCAACTTTGCCCAGCGCGGGAAGTGTCTTTAGAAATCCCACCGGGGAGCCGGCCGGCTACCTGATCGAGCAGGCGGGAGCAAAGGGCATAACCCTCGGTGGGGCACAGGTCTCACCAAGGCACGGCAATTTTATAGTGAACACCGGCGGCGCTACAGCGGCTGATATATTAAAGTTGATCGAGAAGGTCAAAAATATGGTGAAAGAGCATTTTGCGGTTGACCTGGAGCTCGAGATCAAAGTAATTGGAGACAACGGTGTTAAATAGGAGAGGGAAGAATGGAAAAGTTTCTTATTGAAGGAGGAAAAAGTTTAAAAGGTTCATTATCGATAAAGGGCGCCAAGAATTCTATGCTCCCTATTATGGCTGCTTCCGTTCTCAACTCCAGCCCCAGGGATGTTGAGTTAAAAAACATACCGATCATCCAGGATATGTTTGTCATGAAGCAGATACTGCAGTCACTGGGTATGGAGGTTAAATCGGCGGGAAATACCCTGCTGATCAGTTCCCGGAACCTGGACAGTTATTCTATTCCTGACCGCTTGATGAGGGAGATGCGCTCATCTGTTTTCTTGATGGGTCCACTGCTGGGGAGGTTGGGCCGGGTCAGGGTTACTTACCCGGGAGGATGTTCAATCGGCCCCCGCCCGGTAGACCTGCATCTTAAGGGACTGGAGGCACTGGGTGCGAAAATAGAGGAAAATAACGGTTATATTTTTGCTTCTACTTCCGGCCTCCGGGGTGCGGATATACACCTTGACTATCCGAGCGTGGGCGCTACTGAGAATCTTATGATGGCAGCAGTGCTGGCAAGGGGTAAAACGGTTATCTATAACGTTGCCAAGGAGCCGGAGATCGTAGACCTGCAGAACTTTTTAAATGCCATGGGCGGCAGGGTAAAAGGTGCCGGCACCGAGACACTGCGCATAGAAGGTGTAGATTCCCTGGAAAGCTGTTCTTATCGCATTATCCCCGACAGGATCGTGGCCGGGACTATTTTAATGGCGGCGGCGGCAACCGGCGGGGAGGTCCTTCTAAAAGGTATAATCCCGGCACACCTCGATGCCGTTGTGGCCAAGATGAAAGAGGCCGGTGTGATAATAAGGAGCACCGAGGACAGCCTGGAGGTATTAAACGGCAGGCTTAAAGCGGTGAAAACACTGCGCACGCTTCCTTATCCCGGGTTTCCTACCGACCTCCAGGCCCCCATGATGGCCCTGCTGGCAATTGCCGAAGGGGAAAGTGTCATAGTGGAAAGCATTTTTGAAGCACGCTTCAGGCATGCCCACGAGCTGAACAAGATGAATGCACGTATAAGCGTCAACGGCAGGACAGCGTTTATCGAGGGGGTAAAAAAACTGAGCGGAACAACCGTGCACACGAGCGACCTGCGGGCGGGAGCGGCGCTTGTTATTGCCGGCCTTGCTGCCGAGGGGAGTACCGTTGTCAGCGATGTCAGTCATATAGACCGCGGCTACGAGCGCCTTGAACGCGACCTGCAGAAGCTGGGCGCAAAAATAGAGAGGGCTGTGGAAATATGATCATCAGCCCCTTTGGATGAAAAAAAAATATGACATTGCACTGATAGGACTTTCCATTCAATTAAGATGGTGATAAAATGGAAAAGCGCTATGGCACATATTCTACCGGTAAACACGAACTTGTCGTAGAGCGCAAAGAAATAAAAAGAATAAAGGGCAAGCTGGTTTTTGTATTTATTTTTGCCATTGTCAATGTTTCCCTGCTTCTTTTTTTGCGCTCTCCTCATTTCAGCATTGAAGAGATATCTATTAAAGGGCTGGACAAGGTTTCCACCGAAGAGATACTCCTTGCTGTAGGAATCAGTGAAGGTATGAACATATGGAAGATAAACCCGCCGGATATGAGGGGAAAGATCCTTGATATTCCCAGGGTTGCCGATGTTGAAATAGAGAGGGTTCTCCCGCAGAAGCTGGCTATCCATATCCGGGAGAAGTATCCTCTTGCCCTTGTCCCTTACCACGGCTATTACCTTGAGCTTTCTCAGGACAGCGTTTTTATCGGCATTAGGGACCATTATGAAGGTGAGCTCCCCCTGGTCAGCGGGCTGATGTGGGGAAGAATGGATGTAGGGGATGTTATACGCGACCAGGTACGCAGGGAAATAATTGATATTTTCCTGGAGGTAATGGAGGGGCAGTCTTTTATCCCCCTGGCCGAAATTAACGTATCCAACCCCGATAACGTAAAAGTCTATACACGTGAAGGCCTGGAGGTATGGCTGGGGGGCGTGGAGGAGATGGCGAAAAAGCTCGAAGTGCTGCAGCAGATTTATTACCGCCTGCCGGAGGCTGAACCGGAAGTTACAGACGGCTACCTTGATTTGAGAGTCCCGGAGGCTCCGACATTCAGGGTCAACAAAAAATAATTGTTACGTTAAAAGGAAATATATTTAATATGTGGAATATGTAAAAAGTAGAAGTATTTTGTAAGGCCCGTTACCTGGGAGGGGATATTTTTGACCAGACGTGATATAGTTGCTGGAATAGATATAGGAACATCCAACATCAGGGTTATTGTCGGAGAAATTGCCTCCGGCGGTATGGTCAACATAATTGGGGTTGGGACAAGCCCTTCTGAGGGAATAAAAAAAAGTGTTATTATAGACCTGGAACGGACCGTGGAGTCCATCAACAGTGCTGTTGCCGAGGCGGAGCGAATGGTTGGGGCCAAGCTGGAGACAGTAAACGTGGGTATAGTCGGCTCCCATGCCGGCCTGGTCAACAACAGGGGAGTTGTGGCAGTATCGCGGGAAGACAAGGAGATAACGGAACAGGATGTGGAGAGGGTTTTACAGGCGGCCAGGGTTATAGCGCTGCCGCAGGACAAGGAAATCATTGATGTTATCCCGCGCGAGTTTATTGTTGACGGCTATGACGGCATACGGGATCCTGTTGGAATGCTGGGCGTGCGCCTGGAAGTTGATGCCATGATTGTCACCGGTGCCATGACTTCGCTTCGCAACCTGCTGCGCTGCGTCAATATGTCCGGGCATGAGGTCAATGCCATTATTTTAAACGCCCTTGCCAACGGCGAGGTATGTCTTTCCAGGGACGAAAAAGAACTGGGGGTTTTTTTAATTGACCTCGGGGGGGGGACGACGGAGGTTTCTTTCTTCCAGCACGGCGGGCTCAGCGACATGGCTGTGCTGCCTACGGGAGGAGATCATATCACCAACGACCTGGCTGTCGGTATGAGAACTACCTTCAAGCTGGCCGAGAAATTGAAATTGGAACACGGCTTTGCTGTTGCTGAAATGGCTTCCGATGAACAGGAAATAGAGATAGAAGGCATCAGCGGCAGAGAAAAACGAAATGTCTCTACCAGGGAGGTTTTTAACTATATCGAGCCGCGTATACAGGAGATTATGCATCTCTGTCTCCAGGAAATGAACCGCATGGGACATGCCAAAATGCCTCCCGCCGGAGTAGTGCTGACCGGTGGCGTTTCTTTGATGAAGGGGATAACCGAATTTTGTGAATCCGTTTTTCAATGTCCCGTCCGCACTGCCCAGCCCGAATACCTCGGTGTGAAAAGCCCCATTTATTCCACTGCCGTGGGGATTATTCATTATGTTCTCCGGAACCAGGGAGTGGGCCGGATGGTAAAGAGCCATAACAGCAAAAAAGGATCCGTGGGAAGCTTATGGAAAAGAATCAAAGCTTTTTTTGCTGATATATGGGAGTAGCTGTTTACTGTTAAGATATTTAGGAGGGTACTGGTAACATGATTGACTTTGATATTGAAATGGAGCTTTACGCTCAAATCAAGGTTATTGGAATCGGTGGAGGCGGCAGCAATGCTGTCAACCGCATGATAGCGGCAGGGCTCAAGGGAGTTGATTTTATTTCCGTAAATACGGACGCCCAGGCCCTTGAACTGGCCCGGTCCGGAACAAAGCTGCAGATCGGGGCCAAGTTGACCAAGGGATTGGGCTCCGGCGGCAACCCCGATATCGGCTGCCAGGCTGCGGAGGAGAGCAGCGAGGAGATTGAGGCGGTGCTGAAGGGCTCGGACATGGTATTTATTACCGCCGGTATGGGAGGCGGTACCGGCACGGGCGGGGCACCTGTCATCGCGGAGATTGCCAAAAAAGTGGGCGCTTTAACGGGGGGGGTTGTTACAAGGCCCTTTACCTTTGAGGGCCGGCGCCGCATGATGCAGGCGGAAAAAGGCCTTGATTCGCTCAAGGAAAAAGTGGATACCCTCATAGTCATTCCCAATGACAGGCTCCTGCAGGTAGTGGACAAGCGCACCCCTTTGCTGGAAGCTTTTCGTATAGCAAACGATGTTTTGCGGCAGGGAGTGCAGGGTATATCCGACCTTATCGCCATCCCCGGCTTGATCAACCTCGATTTTGCCGATGTAAGGGCCATCATGGAAGAGAGGGGTACCGCCTTGATGGGAGTAGGAGCGGCCAGCGGCGAAAGCAGTGCCGTTGAGGCCGCCAAGCTGGCTATATTCAGTCCCCTGCTGGAGACTTCCATAGAAGGGGCGCGCGGAATATTGATCAATGTAACGGGAGGCAGCAATTTAAGCCTTTTTGAAATACATGAGGCCGCCGAAGCGGTCGCCGAGGCCGCGGACCATGAAGCCAATATTATATTCGGCGCTGTAATAGACGAATCTTTTGAAGAAGAGGCCAGGGTGACAGTAATAGCAACCGGGTTTGACAAGAAGCCGGCCCAGCAAAAAGAAGATATCGTGCTCAAGTCTTCTTTCAACGATGCCGATATCGATATACCGACATTTTTAAGGCGTCGCCGTTCCGGGCATTAAAGCCGGGTTCGAAACTGGACAAAGGGACGCATTTTTAAAAGGTATGTGCAAACATACCTTTTTTGTTTTTGATGCCATATTATAACAAAATTTTAACTGCCTTGCCGTTATAATTGACGTGAAGGGGTAATGTTCATAGTCAGTTTTGGCCGGGCATAGGATAGTAGAAAATATCCTTTTAATTTGTCCAGGCAAGCCGCGAATTGCAGGTGAAAGATGATCTACCTTGACCTGGTAATGGCGCTCAATTTTGCGGTCAATTTCTTTCTCCTTAAAATAACCGGCTTAATTGCCCGCCGGAAAGCTACGGCAGGCAGGCTGGCGGCGGCTTCAGTGCTTGGGGCGGCGTATATTATTTTTTTTGTTCTGCCACCTAACCCGCTTATTTTTAGCTGGATTGGGAAGACGCTGCTGCCGCTGGGTATGGTGGTGCTTGCTTTTAATCCGCGAAACCGCAGTGACGGCGCGATAATGTTTGTGCTCTTTTATCTCTGTTCTTTTGCCATGGGCGGTCTTGTTCTTGCTGTAAGCCTCTGGGTTGATTTTCCGGTTTATTTACCGGGTGCCGCCTTCCAGCTCCATGCTCCTTCACTGCCACATTTGTTTCTGGCTGGGGTACTGCTTTACACCGCCGCCAGCAGGATGGGCGGTGTTATGGTGGAGAAACTAAACTTCCGGCTTCCTTCTACCAGTGTGCCCGTGGTAATCGGCTTTGGGGGTAAAAGAATCAAGCTTTCCGCCTTTTTGGATACAGGGAACATGTTAAAAGAGCCATATTCGGGGTCTCCTGTGGCCGTAGCTCCATACTGGGCCGTCAAAGAGCTGCTCCCCGCAGGCATGCGTGTTCTGTTACAGGAAGAGAAGAAGCTTGACTGGCTGGAGCTGCAGAAATTTCTGGCCGAAGTGCAGGACCCTTCCCGCTACTGCCTGGTACCGTACCGCTCGTTGAATGAAAAGGGCCTGCTCCTTGCTTTCCGTCCCGAGACGGTGGAGCTGTGCCGGACTGACGGCAGGCAGGCCTTCAAAGGCGGCCTTACAGTGGCTGTCCTAAACGGGCAGTCCAGTGCCGGAGCTGATTATGAAATGCTCCTTCCCCTGGAGGCCTGGCGGGCTGCGGGTGAAACCGGATAAAAAATGGGGTTCAGACAGTTGAAAAATCTTTTACCTCCAAGATACAAACTGAAAATATTGCTGCTGCTGTGGGGCCGCAGGTTCGGTACTGCCTGCGGAAAAATAATTTACTATGTCAGCAACAGTAAGGCTCTGCCCCCGCCTCTTACCCGCGTGGAGGAAAGCGATCTTTTAAATCGCCTCAAGGCCGGTGAAAACGAGGTAAGGGGCACTTTAATAGAGCGCAACCTGCGGCTGGTGGTATATATAGCGCGCAAATTTGAAAACACCGGTGTGGCAGTGGATGACCTGGTTTCCATCGGGACGATAGGTCTTATTAAAGCGGTAAATACTTTCGACCCGCACAAAAATATCAAGTTGGCCACCTATGCTTCAAAGTGTATAGAAAACGAAATTTTGATGTACCTGCGCCGAAACAACAAACTTAAAGTGGAAATATCGATAGATGAACCTCTTAACGTGGACTGGGACGGCAACGAGCTGCTGCTTTCCGATGTGCTGGGGACTGAAAATGACCTTGTCATTCGAAACCTGGAAGAAGAAGTAGACCGCAAGCTCTTATACATGGCCATGGAAAAACTGAGCTGCCGGGAAAGGAAAATCATGGAGATGCGCTTCGGTCTGCGGGATGGCAAAGAGATGACCCAGAAAGAGGTGGCCGAGATGCTGGGCATATCGCAGTCATACATATCGAGGCTGGAGAAAAAAATTATTAAAAGACTGAAAAAAGAAATCAATAAAATGGAATAGCCCTTCAACGGTATAAATAATGTCCCCCGGGAAATACTTGATAATAAGTAAAAGGTTTATGCCGGGAGGATGCCTCCAGTGAACAAAGTAGAGATCTGCGGAGTAAATACAGCTAAACTTCCTGTTTTGACCAACAAGGAGATGCGCCATTTGTTTGCCCGGATGAGCGCGGGAGACGAAGAGGCAAGGAAAAAGCTGGTAAACGGCAACCTGAGACTGGTATTGAGCGTTATACAGCGCTTCAACAACAGGGGAGAACTGGTTGATGACCTTTTCCAGGTTGGGTGTATCGGGCTTATAAAGGCTATTGATAATTTCGACCTCGGTCAAAATGTTAAATTTTCAACGTATGCGGTGCCCATGATTATTGGCGAAATACGGCGCTACCTCAGGGATAATACGCCGGTGAGGGTAAGCAGGTCGCTCCGTGATATCGCCTACAAGGTCCTGCAGGTAAGAGACCAGTTGGCGCACAAAATATCAAGGGAACCAACCCTGGATGAGATAGCGGCCGAGCTTGATTTTAGCAGGGAAGAGATCATCCTGGCCCTTGACTCTATACAGGAACCCGTTTCCCTGTTTGAGCCCATTTACCACGATGGTGGAGACCCCATTTTTGTTATGGACCAGATAAGCGATGAAAAAAACCGTGACGAGAAATGGCTTGAGGTGATCTCCATTAAAGATGCCCTGCAGAAGCTGAGCGACAGGGAAAAGCTTATTTTAACGCTCCGCTTTTACCGCGGCAAGACACAGATGGAGGTGGCCGATGAAATTGGAATTTCACAGGCACAGGTTTCGCGGCTGGAAAAGTCTGCACTGGGCCAGCTGCGAAAACACATGCATTAGCTTACCGAAGGAGCTTAAAAATATTAGCCGCACAGGGAGGTAACAGCGTGAACAGGTTCGTCTTAATAATGAGAAACTTTCTGTCGCTGCTGCTTGTATACTGCCTGTTTACAGGCATTTTGCCTGCTGCCCTGCCTGAAGAAGAGGTAGTAACGGCTTATAACCTGAACAACCTGGGAAGAATGAGTGTCGTGGAAAGGATGGCCCAGCAGCGGGGAGATATAAACAGTTTTATCGGCAGCCAGTACGACTACCGGAGAACTTTTTAGCGCCAGCCGGATGTACTGCACATGCACATGCGGTTGTACTGCAAATGCGGACAAATACTGGCGGTCAGCAAGCCGCCCGGTTATAGACCGGTCGGCTTTTTGCTATGCATGCGCCCTAGAAATGTAATATAATACTAGAAAAGGTTTAAGGAGGGTTGCTTCATGGTACGCATCGGTGATCTGCGTGACAGGGACGTGGTCAATGTTAATGACGGCAGGAGATTGGGCGTTATAAGTGATGTCGATATAGATGTGGAAAACGGCACCGTCAAGGCCATAATTATACCTGGAAGCGGCGGTTTTATGGGTGTTATAGGCCGCAAGCATGATATTACAATATCGTGGGACAAAATTGTAAGGGTCGGTGTCGATACCATCCTGGTAGACTTTCCCGCAGATGATGAAGAAAAAGCCTGAAAGCCCGATGGACATAGCGGTGCCGTTATTATATAATGAATTTGTTAGAGGACGAGGTTAAGGAGGACTGCCTGCCATGATGAGATGCCCTTACTGTGGAGAATATGAAAGCAAGGTTGTTGATACCCGTTCCGTTGACGAAGGTGAATCCGTTCGCAGGCGCAGGGAGTGCCTGCAGTGCAACAAGCAGTTTACCACATTTGAAATAATAGAAGGAATCCCCCTTTATGTTATAAAAAAAGATGGGCGCAAGCAGCTTTTTAATAGAAACAAAATAATGGAAGGCCTTATCCGTGCCGGTGGGAAGAGACAGATAGCAATGCAGACTTTCCAAAACATAGTGGAGGAAGTGGAAAGGGAAATTCGCAGCAGTGATGTCCAGGAAATAACTTCCAAAGAGATCGGGCACCGCGTGCTGGAAAAATTGCTGCAGATCGATGACGTTGCCTATGTACGCTACGCCTCTGTTTTTCACCAGTACAGGGACATTGAAGCATTCAAGGAAGCCCTTGAGCAGGTAGTTTATTCCAGGGGCTGCGGAAGTTAGAGAAATGGGTGATTGTTTGAAGGAAGATCCGACTCTGCCTTTTCAAGAGATCAGGAAACGCGATGGCAGAATAGTTCCTTTTGACGCTCCAAAAATAACGGAGGCCATTTTCAAAGCGGCCAGGGCCGTCGGCGGGGAGGATTACTCCCTGGCAGAGAAGCTAACCGGAGAAGTTATTCAGTTTTTATCACGTAAAAGGCCGAAGGTGATAATGCCTTCAGTGGAAGAAATCCAGGACGTTGTCGAAAAGGTGCTTATCGAGGAAGGTCATGCACGCACCGCAAAAGCATACATACTCTACCGTGCCAAAAGAACGCGCATAAGAGAGGCCCGGTCCGAGCTGATGGATGTTGTAAAAGATATTCTCCTGGAGGGGCAGCGCAGCGACGTCGAAGAGCTGTGCTGCTCTCCCGCGGAAAAGTTGCACCGCATAGCACTGGCCGCCAGTCAAAAGTATTACCTGGACAACCTGCTTCCCGCGGACATAGCTGCGGCACACCAGGCCGGCAGCTGCCACGTACACAGCCTCGGTTATTACAGCAAATCCCTTGACTCCCTGCATTTGGACCTGTTTCCCCTGCTGCAGGAAGGTTTCTTTTTGGACGGGGCTTACCAGCCCCCCCCGGGAGATATTGTCTCCGCTTTCCTTGGAGTGGCCCTGGTAATACAAAAATGCCAGGGCGACCTGTACGGGGAGCAGTCACTGCCTCATTTTGACAGTGTTGTCTCTTCTTTGCTGCGCCGTTTGGGGGAAAAAGATTATCCCGGTGGACTGGAAAGCTGCCTCAGAAGCTTTTTTTCCTATTTAAGCGCTCTTCCATTCTCCATGGAAGGCGGCGCCCCCAAATGCAGCATTGAAGTGGGCCTCGATACAACCGATCAGGGCAGGGAGCTTACCGCTATAATTCTGGAAGAGATTGCCGATGAAAGCAGTAGAACGGGGCACTGGCCCCAGGTCATTTTTACCGTAGGGAAAGGTGTAAACCTGCACCCTGATGATGCAAACTTCGATCTTTACAGCAAGGCCGTGGATACGGCTTTAAAAAAAGGCAGGCCCTCATTTTCTTTTGCCCATTCCAATGGTGCCTGTTATTTCAGCAGCGGGCTCAGGGTAGCAGAAAACAGGCACGGAAAGGCCGGTGGGAAAAAGAGGGGCAACGTGGCTTCTATTTCCATTAACCTCCCGCGCCTGGCTCTTTTAACGATGAAGGAAGACTTGTTTTTCGTGGAGCTGGACAGGCTTCTACAAATGGCGTTGCGACAGCTGCTGCACCGTTTTGAGGTGCTGGCCGTTCTCAAATGCAGGGACCTTCCTTTTTTAATGAGCGGGCTGTACATGGGCAGTGAAAGACTTTCTCCCGACGACAGTATCAAGGAATCGGTGCAGAACGGGATGGTAACCATTAATTTTGCCGGGCTGCCGGAAGCTGTCCTTGTTTTAACAGGCGGCAGCCCCGGGAAAAGCGAGTACAGCTACCGCCTGGCACTGGACATAGTTGAACGCATGTCCAGGAGGGTAAAATCATTTGCCGGCGAATATGATTTAAACATGGGGCTTTCCTGTATCGAGGACGAGGAACTGCTGCGGCTGTTTGCAGAAAAAGACAGGCAGGACTTTGGTGTTTTCAAAGGAGTAACGGACCGCCGCTCTTACAGCTCCTCGTTTGTCCTCTCTGAAGATGGGCGCTGTTTTGAGCAAGGCCTTGCCCTGGAGGGGAAAATGCACCGCTTCTGCACCGCCGGTCATTCTACCAGGCTGCTGTTTCCTGCCGGTATGCACCCCCAAAGAGCCCTTGAAGCAATGTCCGGGCTTTTTGATGCCGGTATCGGTTATGCTCGTATCGGTTCATTTAACGAGGAGAAGGTTAAATGAAAGAACCCCTCATTACCTCCCAAAAAGAAGGGCTGAAGTACTTTTTTCTGCCTGCCTGGGAAAAAACCGGGCTTGTTAAACACGGGTTTTCGGCGCGTAAAAATAATAATGAAAGGCCGGATGTGGACCGGGAAGAGCGGGCCCGTTTTTTAAAAATATGGGCCAAAAACGAGGAGGAGCTTTATTCGGGGGAACAGGTGCACGGGACAGCAGTTTGTACCGTTGACAGGGCCGCTTTTCGACGGCGGGAAAGAGAGTTTCCAGGTGTGGATGCACTGGTAACCGCTGAACGCGGGGCCGTGCTGGGGGCTTTTTCTGCGGACTGCCTGCTGGCTTTGTTCTGGGATGCTGCTGTACCGGCGGTAGGAATAGCCCATGCCGGTTGGCGGGGGTCGTGCATGGGTATACTGTCCCGCGTGATTGAAGTCTTTCGTTATTCTTTCAACACGAAGCCGCAGGACCTGCAGGTACTGATGGGGCCCTCTATAGGTCCCTGCTGTTACGAAGTCGGCGACGAAGTGCTCCACTTATGCAGCGGCTCTCCGTGGAAAAAGGAGGTAGTTTTTTATCCCGGTTTCAGGGAAGGGCATTCCTTTTTGGATTTACGGAAGACAAACAGCAATATACTGAGCGGTGCCGGGGTTAACCGCGAAAATATCCATGTCAGCTATTACTGCACCAGATGTAACCAGCACCTCTTTTACTCTTACAGGGGAGCAGGCGGCAGGCATACAGGGAGCCTGATGGGGATTATTTTCCTTCCATAGGTGCACTGCACAGGGCACTCCGCTGGGCGCATCGCCATACCCGGCAGCTTTGCCGGCAGCAACAGCTGTGCACGGCAGTTTCTGTACCAACGCCTCAGACGCTGCAGGAGGTACTTTGCCCAGCTGCCGTCGGGACGGTTCCTGGAGGTCGGGTGACCAATGCGAGGAAAAAACCGGAAGACTGACCATTTAAAAGTGATCAGCGGTCATGGCAAAGATACTGCCGTAAAGAGCCTGGCCGACCTGAGCAGAAAGCCCATTTATTTTCTGCTGCTTTTGCTGGCACTTTTTTTATTGGCCCAGATACTGGCAGGATGGGTCTGGGGAACGATCGGTTATACTTCTGTGAGGACTTTTATGTCTTACGAGGATGCTATGGATGTCCCCTTTTCTATAAGGGGAATGCTCACTTTTGAAGAAGATATTGTTCTTGCTCCCCAGGCCGGTTTTGTATATTATAATATAGAAGAAGGAAAAAGAGTTTCGGCGGGCAAGGTGCTGGCCCAAATAACCGGTTATCCCGTGGAAGAAAGAAGCGCCCATGAAGACGAAAAAAGGGCTGTGGCCCGGTATGCTCAAAAAGTGAAAGACTGGTTTTTGCAGGGTGACGAAGACAGTGATTACTCCGGCTTTTTTCCCGTGACCAGGGAATTGTTGGTGAAAGCCCCGCAGCCCGGCCTGGTAAGCCTGCATATTGACGGGTGGGAGAAGTACGGGCCCCATAGCCAGTTTCCTTATCTAAGGGAGGACGAGCTCCCGGAAGAGTTTCCCGGCGGCAGGGCGCTTGGTTCCGGGGAAAGAGTGTACCGTTTGATGCCTATTATCAAAATCATGAACAATTATCGCTGGTATTTCAGCGCCGTCATTACTTTCGAGCAGTGGGAGCTGATCGCGGGGCAGTCCAGCGACCGCATTTATTTTTCCTTTGCCCCGGAGACACCGGTATGGGGTGAAAGGGTGGAAGTAAACAGTAATGAGCATGGAGAAGTGGAGGTAACCTGGCAGATAGACCGCCGGGTGGGCAATTTTTTCGAGCAGCGCTGGAGCGAGGCGGAGATAGTTTACGATACCTTGAAAGGTGTTGTAGTGCCTGCAGGTTCACTGCTGGAGGTTGACGGAGTAGAAGGTATCTATGTAGTGGAAGGCGGCAAAATCAACTTTAGAGAAATAACGGTCATAGCTGAGAAGGAAGACTACTTTCTTGTTGGCGACCTGGAGCACAACGAGAGAGTTGTTAAAAATCCGTCCAGGGTCAAGGAAGGCCAAAGCTTTTTCTGGTAAAGGAGGGGCCCACAACCGGTGCTGGAGAGCAACCTGGAGGAGGTAAAAAAACGCCTGGCCAGGGCTGCCGCAAAGAGGAACGCGTCACCTGGAGAGATAAACCTCGTTGCCGTTACCAAGGACGTTTCCCGGGAAGCGATAATGGAGGCCTGGAAACTGGGGCTGAGGGACTTTGGCGAGAATAGAGTCCAGGAGGCCATACCAAAAATAAAGTCACTGCCGCCGGATATTCGATGGCATTTTATTGGACACCTGCAGTCCAACAAGGTTAAGTACGTGCTTCCTTCTTTCCAGCTTATCCACTCGCTTGATCGCGGAAAGCTGGCGCGGGCGCTGCAGAAAGAAGGGGAAAAGCAGGACAAAGTGGTACACTGCCTGCTGCAGGTCAATGTCGGCATGGAGAGGAGCAAGTCCGGTTTTCATCCCGACGAGGTGGAAGATGCTCTCATTGAGGCCGCCCGTTATAAGAGCTTAAAGGTTTTGGGACTTATGGCCATTGCGCCTTTTTTGCCGGAGCCGGAAGAGCTACGCCCTTACTTCCGGCGGCTTTTTCAAATTTATAAAAATATTACGGTCCCCGGCGTGCAGATGAAGTATCTTTCCATGGGGATGAGCAGTGACTTTGAGGTCGCCGTAGAGGAAGGTGCCAATGTCGTCCGCCTGGGGAGCGCTCTTTTCGGGGAAAGGAGCGAAAAGTAAAGAAAGAGGTAGATTTATGACTTTCTGGGAAAAAATATTAAAAACAATCGGTTTGCTGGAAGAGGATGAAGAAAAAGATGAACCGGAGGTCCATGCTTTTTCTTCAAAGCAGACTTGGAAAAAAGGCAATGTTGTCGGGCTGCCTTCTGCCGAGGAGAGCCACAGGTTGATTGTTAACAACCCCTCCAGCTTCGCCGAGGCAGAAGAAATAGGGGGGCAGATTAAAAACAAGAAATCGGTCGTGGTTAACCTGGAGAATATGGATTCGGGCGAGGCCAAAAGGGTAATAGATTTTTTGAGTGGAATTGTATTTGCCTTAAACGGCAGTTCTGAAAAGATCAGCCATAACATTTTTGTATTTTCGGCCGTTCCTATTGTTCTAAACTCCACCTATCAGGGCCGTTCTACAGAGAGGGATTACCTGATAAGAAATTCTGACGACAGGTTGTTATAAGGGCCGAAAGGAGGGGCTTATTATTTTCCTTCAAAACGTTGTCAAAGCTTTCTTCGACATTCTCTATCTTTTTATTCTCATTCGGATAATACTGAATTTTTTTCCCATCCATCATAACGTTAATCCCACCTTCCAAAACATTATCTACTTTTTCCGCCAGGCCACGGAGCCCTTTTTGGCGCCGTTCCGCAGTATTATTCCCCCCGTAAGGGCCGGCGGCGGGTATCTCGATCTCTCCCCCATTGTAGCCATAATAGTACTGAGCATAATACGTAGAATTTTATTCGGTCTGCTTTAAAGGCGGGTGCTTCCTTCAATGGTTAACCTCCTTCCAGGAGAGGAAAAATGGGCCCGGCATTTTCAGGGCCTGCTGCAGTCGGTGGAAGTGAATAAAAAAGGGCGCTGTACCCACTTTGCCGACCCCAGGCAGCAGCAGATAGCCAGGGAACTGCTGGATGATTATGCTTCCTTGAAGTGTTTTTTTTGGGGCGGCTATCCTGAGGCTGAAAGGGCGCGGATATGCGTTTTTTCAACCCCTCCCCCCCTTCATTTTGAGAGCGAAGTGGTTGCCTGCCTGGCTGTCGAAGGCAGCTTTCCGGAAGGGATACTGAGCCACAGGGATTTTTTAGGAGCGCTGCTGGGACTGGGCATCAGGCGCGAGGCGGTCGGCGACATAGTGTATCCCGGGAAAGAGAGGGCTTATGTTTTTATAATGCCCGAACAGGCCCCCTACGTAAGGCAGTCCCTGCAAAGCGTAGGGCGGTACGCGATACGGGTAAGCGAGATAAAGGCCGGCTTGCTGGACGAGGAGTTGAAAACCCGGCGTGTCAGGGAAATAAAAGGGACAGTGCCCTCCATGAGGCTGGATGCAGTTGCCGGGCTGGGGTTCGGCCTTTCCCGCTCCAAGATAATGCCGCTGATCAAGGGCAGCCAGGTCAAGGTAAACTACCAGATTGTCAGGCAGCCTTCGAGGATGGTCAAGGTGGGCGATGTTATCTCCCTTACGGGCAAAGGAAGAGTGGAAATCTCAAGCACCGGCGGTCAGACCAGGAAGGGTAGAGTCCACGTCATGATCTCCCGCATATTTTAAAATGAAACCGCAGCGGAAATTAGCAGGAATAGTGATAAAATTGTCGAAAACCCTTCAAGAGGAGTTAATGGAGATTAACTGGCCTGTTATTTTGCACATTGCACAGTAAGGGGGAGTAATAGTGGGCCTTACACCGATTGATATTCAAAACAAGGAATTTGAAAGGACCTTCAGGGGTTACAGGCAGGAAGAAGTTGACGAATTCCTGGAGCGTGCGGCGAAGGACTTTGAACAGGTTGTCAAGGAAAAGCTAAACCTGGAAGAAAAAATCAAGCACCTCGAAGAAAAGCTGTCCCAGTACCAGAAGCTTGAAAATACGCTGCACAATTCCATAATTGTAGCCCAGGAGACAGCGGAAGATGTAAAGCGAAACGCCGGTAAAGAGGCCGAGTTAATGCGCCGGGAAGCTGAAAAAGAAGCGCAGCGCATTGTCGAAGAGGCCCGTTACAAGGCCAGCCGCATACTGGCTGAACAGGAAGAAGTCTACAAGCAGGTGCAGGTGTTCAAGCTGCGCTTCCGTTCCTTCATTGAAGCCCAGCTGGCCTCACTGGAACTGGAAGATTGGCTGCATGTGGAAGAGGACGGGGCCGAACAGGAGGCAAGGGATACAGGTTAGGATGAAAATGTGGCGCCGGCTGCCGCTTACCCCGGGGTAAAGCCTGGCGGTCTTACGGCTCGCGGCGCCTGCCTGTGCCGCCAGTTCGTCTTTCATAAACAATGTCAAAATAAACCGGCACCAATGTCCCGGCGCGGTGTTTGCTGCGTATTGGATTTTAACCGGGACGGTATTTCATCTTCGTTTTTTGGTTACAATATTTGTTATGACTGTGAACGGGAGAGTAGGCGCATAGCGAGAGTGCCTTTTCAGCGAGCCGGGTATAGTGGAAGACCGGCAGGCGGCTGCGTTGAAGATCACCCGGGAGTTCTTGCTTTCAAAGTACCCGCCTGGGTACGAGTAGAAGCCGGCGTTAGAGCCGCGTTAAGGCTTTAAGAGGCTGCAGGCCGGGGTTTCTGCAGCAACCGGGGTGGTACCGCGGGAATATTCTCGTCCCTAGATGACGAGATTTTGTTTTTTGGTGCCATAAAAATAAAAAATGTAAAGGAGGCTTATGAGCCCGGTTTTAGCTTTAGCACTTTTCCGGGCGAAAATGATTATGGATTACAGCAGTACTTTAAATCTTCCCAAAACAGATTTTCCTATGAAAGCCGGGCTGCCGCGCAAGGAGCCTCAGACGATCGAATTTTGGGATAAAATGTCGCTATATAATAAGATGAGAGAGGCAAGAAGCGGCGCGCACAAGTACGTTCTTCATGACGGCCCCCCGTATGCGAACGGCAGTATTCATATGGGTACTGCATTAAACAAGGTATTAAAAGATATAATCAATAAATACAGGTTTATGCAGGGTTTTGATATTCCTTTTGTCCCCGGCTGGGATACGCACGGCCTGCCCATTGAGCACCAGGTTATTAAGAACATGAAAGTAAAACGGGAGGAAACAGGGGACCTCGATTTCCGGCGCACGTGCGGGAATTATGCCCGGCATTACCTTGGAGTCCAGCGCGGGCAGTTTCAGAGGCTGGGAGTTGTCGCCGACTGGGAGAACCCTTATACTACCATGGACTATTCATTTGAGGCCAGGCAGGTCGAAATATTCGGCCAGATGGCCCACAAGGGCTACATTTACAAGGGGAAAAAGCCCGTGTTCTGGTGCTCCCAGTGCGAGACGGCGCTGGCGGAGGCGGAGGTCGAATATTATGAAAAACGCTCTCCCTCCATATACGTAAAGTTCCCGGTGACCAACAGCGGCGGCAGATGGGAGCGTGAATGGAGCCCTGCTTATGTAATTATCTGGACTACCACCCCCTGGACTATCCCGGCCAACCTGGCCATAGCGGTGCACCCGCAGCATACCTATTACCTTGTAGAGGTTGAAAAAGAGTATTACCTGCTGGCTGCCAACCTGGTGGAAGAAGTGTTGGATGTTATTGGGCGCAAAAAAGGAGCCGTATTACGCCAGTTTAAGGGCAGCGACCTCGAAGGGGTGGTATGCAGTCACCCTATTTACGGGCGCGAATCAGTCGTTCTCTCAGCCGAGTACGTCACCCTGGACCAGGGAACAGGGTGCGTGCATATTGCCCCCGGTCACGGCCAGGAGGACTATGAGACCGGGCGCCGCTACGATCTGCCTGTTTATGCACCGCTGGATGGGAAAGGGGTATTCACTCCTGAAGCGGGGGAATTTGCCGGGCTGCGCTTTGATGAGGGCAACAAGGCCGTCACTTCGGCACTGGACAGGGAAAATGCCCTTTTGGACCTCTCTTTTGTTACTCACCAGTATCCACACTGCTGGCGCTGTAAAAAGGAAGTTATTTTCCGGGCCACGGAACAGTGGTTTGCCTCCATACAGCATTTCAGGGATGAGGCCCTGAAAGCAGTCCGCAAAGTGAAGTGGATGCCGGCATGGGGAGAAGCACGCATGGCCGGCATGATTGCCGGCAGGGGTGACTGGTGCATCTCCCGCCAGCGTGTCTGGGGCGTTCCGATACCGGTATTTTACTGCAGCGGCTGCGGGGAAAGCCTGCTCACCGGGGAGAGCATCGCCGCAGTGGCGGAGCTGTTCCGCAGGGAGGGTTCCGATGCCTGGTTTATTTACAATGCCGCGGAGATATTACCTGCCCATACCCGCTGCCCGTCCTGCGGGCAAGGCAATTTCACCAAGGAACAGGACATTATGGACGTGTGGTTTGATTCCGGGTCCAGCCACGAAGCGGTCCTGAAACAGAGGGAAGAAATGCACTGGCCGGCAGACCTGTACCTGGAAGGCAGCGACCAGTTCCGCGGGTGGTTTCAATCTTCCCTTCTCACTTCTGTATCCACCACCGGCGAGCCCCCTTACAGGAGTGTTTTAAGCCACGGCTGGGTGGTCGACGGGGAGGGCCGAAAGATGTCCAAGTCCCTGGGCAATGTTATTGTACCCGAGGATATAATCGATAATTACGGCGCCGATATACTGAGGCTGTGGGTTTCCAGCGCCGATATTACCACTGATGTGCACCTGTCCAGGGATATACTGAAACAGCTGACGGAGGTCTACCGGAAAATAAGAAACACGTGCCGGTTTCTGCTGGGCAACTGCAGCGATTTTGAACCTTCCCGCGATGCTGTGGCCTACAGCGAACTGGAGGAAATAGACCGCTGGGCCCTGCACCGTCTCTACAGGCTGGTACAGAGAACAGCACGCGCTTATAAGAACTACGAGTTTCATCAGGTGTTCCACTCCCTGCATAACTTTGCGGTAGTAGATATGAGCAATTTTTATCTCGATATCATCAAGGACCGTCTTTATATCCTGCCCCAGGGTTCGATTTCGCGCAGGGGTGCCCAGACTGTTATGGCCGAAATACTGCGTACCCTGACGCTGCTTACGGCCCCCGTTCTTTCATTTACAGCGGAAGAGATCTGGTCTTACATCACTTTCCGAAAGGAAGAGAGCGTAATGCTGGCCTCCTGGCCGGAACTGCCCGCTTACTACGAGGACGAAGCCCTGGAAGCACGCTGGGAGAGCATCCTGCAGCTTAAAGAGGAGGTCAACAGGATACTGGAGCAGAAAAGGAGAGAAAAGGTGATTGGTAACTCCCTGCAGGCCTCGGTGGAGCTTTATCCCGATAAAGAGCTGCATCAAAAGCTGCTGCCCTACGAGCCTGTTTTAGCGGCTGTTTTGATCGTTTCTGAAACTATACTGCACGGCCCGGATGTCCGGCCCGGTGAAGATTGCGAGCAGGCAAATGAAATGAACCTTCACATTAAGGTGCAGAGAGCCCGCGGCGAAAAATGCCAGCGCTGCTGGGTATACTGCACTACTACCGGGCACGTGGAGGAGTATCCCGAAGTGTGCTCCCGCTGCATGGAAATCTTAAAAGAATGGAAAGATAAAGTAGTTTGAAAACCGGGGTTGCTTTGAGTACGGCCTCCGGCAGAGAGTTTTTGTTGGAAGGGGACCGTGGTGGGTTTTGTCTGCTGATGAGGGCAGCACAGGGGAAGTAGAGCAGGAAAACAATCAGGCTGTCGTAGACAGGTTGGCGAAGCTGTCCCAGCAGCTTGAAAAGTTCAACCTTGCTGAATATATGAACCTGCTCAACAATCCGCGGCGCTTTATAATGGTAAACTTTTTAGCGGGGCTTTTCCGCGGGTTCGGTATAGCGCTCGGGATGACCATACTGGGGGCCTTTGTTTTATATTTACTGCAGAGGCTGGTAGTTTTAAACCTTCCCGTTATTGGAGATTTCATCGCCGAGCTGGTACGCATAGTTCTCAACTACCTGTAAACGGGGGCAGTATAATGGCCGAGCTGGACTACCGCTATTTTGAAAGGCTGCTGTACAAAGAGAGAGAGTCTGTTTTGGAGCTTATCTCACACGAGGAAGCTGAAAGTCATACTTCTCTAAAGGATAGTGTGCAGGAGCTCTCCCTTATCGACAATCACCCGGCCGACACGGGCTCGGAAGAGTATGAGCGTTCCAAGGATTTATCGCTGCGCCGGAGGAGCGTATATAAACTGGACGCCATAGATGAAGCCCTCCAAAGAATTGCGGGCGGCACTTACGGAACCTGTCTAAAATGCGGAAATGACATCGGCCGGGAAAGGCTTGAAGCCGTTCCCTATACACCTTTTTGCATCGCCTGTAAAGCGGCGCAGGAAGGAGAAACAAAAAAGTTGGACGGAGAGTATCGCCCGGCGGAAGTGAACAACCACCGTCCTGGCAGAATGGACTCCTGGGAAGAGGTGGCCCGCTACGGCACAGCCTCTTCCCCGCAGGATGCTTCGGCGGGTGTAGATAGGAGCGAAAAAGGGGGCAGGCTTTCTGAATCGCGGGACGACGAAGAATGATAGAGAAGCCGGGGAGTGTTTGTTTACACGGCATGTCGCCGGGAAGCACCGGGAGAAGTTTCGGATGAGCATTTTTTATTTTTTTCTCCTGGCAGCTGCTGTGATCCTCCTGGACCAGTTGACCAAAAACTGGATAGACCTGAAGCTAAATCCAGGTGAAAGCTGGCCCATAATAGACAATGTTTTCCACCTGACATATGTTCTCAATCCCGGTGCTGCTTTTGGCCTTCTTGCATACCGGACCCATATCTTCATAGTCGTTTCTTTGATCATGGTTGTGCTAATATTGCTTGCTGCTCATTTTTTTTCACCGCGATATTATTTTATCCGCCTGGCCCTTGCCCTGCAGCTGGGAGGGGCCGTCGGCAATCTTATTGATCGTGTCAGGACAGGCTATGTTATTGATTTTCTTGATTTTCGTATCTGGCCCGTGTTTAATGTGGCCGATATAGCTATTGTTGCCGGTGTTTTCCTGCTGATCGCCAACCTCGGTCATTACATGCTCTGCTCCGAGGACTGAACAAGGCCCGGGATTATTATGGAAAAAAAAGTATTTGTTGTCGAAAAAGAGAAAGATGGCTGCCGGCTGGACCATTTCCTGGCTGCCTGCGGTGGGGGAGCTTCACGATCCTTTTGGCAGGGACTGTGCCGCCGCGGGCTTGTCTTCATTGGCGGTAAACAGGGAAAACCGGCCCACCGCCTGAAAGAAGGACAGCTGGTTGAAGCTATTGTTCCTGCTCCCGAGGTTATGGAGGCGGAACCGGAAGAGATAGAGCTGGACATTCTTTTTGAAGACAGCGATCTGCTGGTGGTTAACAAGCCCAGGGGAATGGTTGTCCACCCCGCTGCCGGGCATAGAAGCGGAACCCTCGTCAACGCCCTGCTTGCGCACTGCCGGGATCTTTCTCGGGTGGGAGACAGGATCAGGCCCGGTATTGTTCACAGGCTGGACAAGGACACATCAGGCCTTTTGGTAGTAGCCAAAAACGATGCCGCTTTTCAGCACCTTGCCGGCCAGCTTAAAGAGAGGAAGGTTAAAAGGGAATACCGGGCCGTCGTTCACGGCTCGCCTCCTGCAGGAGAGGGCACGGTTGATGCGCCCCTGGGAAGGGACCGGCTGCATCGCAAGAAAATATCGGTCAGGGAAAACGGGACCGGGCGCAGGGCGGTTACCCATTACCGGGTACTGGAAAGCAAAGGCCCCTTTTCACTGCTTTCTTTACGGCTGGAGACGGGGCGCACCCACCAGATCAGGGTACACCTGGCCTATATGGGCTGTCCTGTCGTCGGCGATCCCCTCTATGGCCCGGCCCGCAGCCCCTATAAAAAAATGGGACAGTTTTTACATGCCCGCACTCTTGGATTCATACATCCGCGGAGCGGTGAGTACCTGGAGTTCACCGCCGAGCCCGGGGATGAATTTTACAAATTATTTTTGCCGGGGAGAGGGTTAGCTGAATGGGACACTTGAAAAGCCATATTATGGACGAGGATGGTATCAGGCGTGCTTTAACCCGCATTGCCCATGAGATCCTGGAGAGGAATAAAGGTACCGGAGATTTGATCCTTGTAGGCATAAAAAGAAGGGGAGTCCCCCTGGCACAGCGGCTGGCGTCCATTATTGAAAAAATTGAGGGAGAAAAGGTGGAGACGGAGCTGCTTGATATAACAAACTACAGGGATGACCTGCAGCATGAGGGCAGGGCGGGAAATAAAAATGAAGCGGACGCTTTACCATTTGATGTTACCGGTAAGGTTGTCATACTGGTGGACGATGTTCTTTATACCGGCCGTTCGGTGAGGGCGGCCATGGATGCCCTCATGGACAGGGGAAGACCCAGGCTTATCCAGCTTGCTGTACTGGTTGACCGCGGCCACCGGGAGCTGCCCGTAAGGGCGGACTTCGTCGGCAAAAATGTGCCCACCAGCCGCAAGGAGAGTATTGCCGTGCGTATGAGAGAGATCGACGGGGAAGACGAAGTGCTCATTATCGAAAGCAGTACCACCGCCAAATGACCTTCCAATAGGCCGGTCTTTACAGCTAACGCCGCTGTAGTTTGAACAGCTTTTGCACTGCTTCCGGTTCCGGGGTTACATAGACGGTACGGTAGTTGGTATAGGTTACCATGCCGGGCCCGGATCCCGGTATGCGCCGGACGTTTTTGACCCTCGTATAGTCGACCGGGACATTGGAAGAATAGGCACCCCGGCTGAAGTATGCCGCCAGAAGGGCGGCTTCTTTTATAGTTTCTTTGTCGGGAGCGTCGGACCTGATAACCACATGGGCGCCGGGCATATCCCTAACATGCAGCCAGTAGTCACTCTTTGCTGCAAAGCTCAGGGTCAGGTAATCGTTTTGCCTGTTGTTGCGTCCCACGTATATTTCTTCCCCGCTCGTGGATGTACACTTCAACAGGTTGACGGGGCCTGTCTTTGCAGAAGGCCGCGGTTTTTTTTCAGGGGGCAGGTATCCGGTTTCAACCAGCTCCTCTTTGATCTCTTTGAGCTCTTCTAAGCCGGCATTTTCCAGGGGAAAAAGGACACTTTCCAGGTAGCGGGACTCGTTTTTTCTCCGCTGCAGCTGCGCGCCGATTTTCTTGATGCCCTGCCGCTTCTTGCGGTACTTTTTAAAATAACGCTGTGCATTTTGGGAGGGGGAAAGGCTGGGGTCCAGGGGTATGTTGATCATTTCCCCCTTTTTGCCCTCGATGATATTTTCAACGGTTATTTCAGCTTTTTCCGGTGGGATCCGGTTGATATTTAAGAGGATCAGCTCCCCGCAGAGACGGTAGAAGCCGGCTTCCCGGGCACGTTCCAGTTCGGCCTGCTGCAGCTTCTCTTTTTGCCTGCATTTTTCCAATGCCTGGCTTACCTGCCTGGACAGAAAAAGCCTCAGTTTTTCTCTTCCCTCCACCTTTTCCCTATATTCATAAAATTCGTCCAGCATTCTACTGGTCGATTCGAATGAGCGCCGCGGGCCCGTTTCCTGGAGCGGCTTTATGACAGTGTAATCGGACGGTTTTTCCTCCCCGTCGTGGAGGAGCAGCGGTGTCCACCTGTCCTGATCATATACCTGCAGCAGTTCCTGCAGCGCTTCCCACAGCCGGGGGATGGACTCGCTGCAGATAAAGGTGCTGTTTGCCCTGGCGGCAGCTTCTTTTGCCAGGAAAGGGTTCAATCCCTGCAAACTGTCCAGCAGGGCCTTGCCGGCGGCCCATCCCAGGAACCGCTCCATTTCCTGTTCAAAGGCCCCGTAATTGAGGGCAAAGGGATGCAGTTTGTCCTGAGGAGGCGGCGGGAAGTAAATATGGTGGGGAAGTATGGTGCGGAAACGGTTCAGGGACGGTGGAATGGGCTTCAGCATTCCCAGGATAACCTGGTTTCCTTCACTGTCGGGGCTGCCCAGCAGTACCACGTTGCTGTGCCGGCCCATAATTTCAGCAGCCAGGGTTTTATGCACCTCCCGGCCCTCTTCGTTTTTAACGATGAAGTCAAAGTAAAGCACTCTTTCCAGGGGGGGCTGCCTCAGTGCAGTGAGCAGGCCGCCGCCCAGGTGCTTGCGCAGCAGCATACAAAAAGGAGACGGGGAAGGAGGGCGGCTGTAGTGGCGGCTGCTAAAATGGAGGCGCGCTCCCGCCGGGTGAATGGAAACAAAAAGGGGCTCTTTATGGCCTTGAAAGTAGAAGAGCATGTCGGTGCCGTTTAGCTGGAAGACCTTTGACAGCCGGAGCTTTCTCCCAACAACTTTATTATTGATTTCGCCGGCGATCGCTTTTAGAACTAAAGCGTCAAAAGCCATTTTTCTACCCCTCGACAGCTAATAATGCCAGTGAGACGTTCCCCTGTAAATAGAGTGCCGCATCTGCAGGGGCTGACTTCCCGGCAATGTTAAGTATAACTGCTGAGGGGTTAAAAATCAAACAAATATTCATACCCTAAAAAAACATCATTGCCTGGAAACAGTTTGCCGCCTACAGGGGCGTTCTTTTTTTAGGGGAGGGACAATAAGTATAAGGATGAGCTTAAACAGCTTATACCTCCCCGCTTGAAGGTGAGAAAAGTGGATAAGACAAAAAATGCGCGCTTTTGGGCCCTTTCACCCCCGCAGGAAGTAGCCGCTTATTTCGGGGTGGACTTAAGATGCGGCCTGTCGGCTAAAGAAGTGCAGAAGAGGAAAAAAGAATGGGGCAGCAATATAATCCAGGAGAAAAAGCAAAAGGGCATTATCGAGCTTTTACTGGACCAGTTCAGGGATTTTATGGTCCTTGTTCTTCTTGCCGCAACATTAATTTCGGGCCTCCTGGGAGAGTACACCGATGCAGTGGTCATAATTGTGATCGTAATTATCAATGCGCTTCTCGGTTTTGTGCAGGAGTACAGGGCGGAGCGTTCATTTGCCGCAC
This sequence comes from Syntrophomonadaceae bacterium, assembly GCA_003563385.1. Lineage (GTDB taxonomy): Bacteria > Bacillota > Dethiobacteria > DTU022 > UBA8154 > CSSED11-109. Next base: position 27,071 of record PWRZ01000101.1, on the reverse strand, counting down.
TGAAGCGTCTTTCTGCCCCGCGGGGGACGGTTCTCAGGGATGGGATTTTAGTGGAAGTGCCCTCTGAAGAAGTGGTCCCGGGAGACATCCTCCTTTTAAAGGCGGGGGACCGTACCTGCGCAGATGTCCGCCTGGTGTCCGTAAAAGGGCTGCTGGTAGATGAATCCCCACTTACCGGGGAATCGGTGGCCTCGGAAAAGGAAATTGTGGTACTCAGAAATTTTCCTTCATCGCCGGGAGATGCTGCAAACATGGCTTTTAGCGGCACTTTAATTAAGGAAGGCGAAGGGCGGGGCGTTGTTGTCGCTACCGGGATGAGGACGGAGATGGGTTGCATCGCATCGCTGATGCAGGATGTGGAGCGGCAGGCCACGCCGCTGCAGAAAAGACTGGCACGACTGGGCCGCTACCTGGTGCTGGCCTGCCTGTTTCTCTGCCTGCTGGTCGTGCTGCTGGGAATGTGGAGGGGAGAGGACATTTATAAAATGTTCATGGCCGGTATTACACTGGCCGTGGCGGCCATACCGGAAGGCCTGCCGGCAATAGTTACCATTTCCCTGGCCCTGGGAGTTCAGCGCATGGCACGGCGCAGGGCCATAGTGAGGCGCCTACCCGCGGTGGAGACGCTCGGATGTGCTACAGTTATTTGTGCCGACAAAACGGGTACTATTACGCAGAACAGGATGACCGTAAAAAAGATATACGCCGGCGGCAGTATCTGGGACGTTGGTGGAGAAGGATACGAGCCCAGGGGCGATTTTTTCTTGCAGGGGCAGAAAGTGAAAGCCCGTGAAGATGAACACCTGCTGAGATGTTTGACCATAGCTGTCCTATGCAACAATTCTCTTTTGAGCAGGGCCGGCAGGGGCAGTGCCGGCCGTGAGTGGGATGTGTCGGGCAACCCCACGGAAGGCGCACTGCTTGCCTGTGCTGCCAAAGCGGGTATTTGGAAGGAAAAACTGGAGCAGGGCTGGGTAAGATTAGAAGAGGAGCCCTTTTCCTCTGCCAGGAAGTATATGACAGTTACCTGCCGGAGGGGCGGTCAATTGACGGTCATGGTCAAAGGTGCCCCCGAGCGCGTCCTGGAAATGTGCACGGGGATTTATGCGGGGGGCAGAGTGAAAAAGCTCGACCAGGCCGAACGAAGAAGGATTATGTCCCGGATGGAGCAGATGGCCTCCGAGGCCTTAAGGACCATTGCCGTTGCTTACCGGGACATACCGGCCGGCAGCGTTATCCCGGAAACAAAGACCGTTGAAGGGGAGATGATTTTCGCCGGCTTTTTGGGCCTGTTTGACCCGCCGCGGCCGGAAGTTTACAAAGCCGTGCATAAATGTAAAAAAGCAGGGATTCGAGTGGTGATGATTACCGGCGACCATCGCAATACCGCTGTCGCTGTTGCGGAGAAGTTGGGCATTATTAAAACGAGGGCCCAGGTGATGACCGGCTCAGAAATGGACAGTTTAAGTGACCATGAACTGGGCAGGCGTATTGAGCACATAACCGTTTTTGCCCGGGTCAACCCGGAGCACAAGCTGAAGATAGTGCGCTGCTTAAAAGGAAAAGGACATGTCGTGGCCATGACCGGTGACGGTATTAATGATGCACCCGCCGTAAAAGAGGCCGATATCGGTATAGCCATGGGGATGTCGGGGACGGAGGTTACCAGGGAATCTGCATCGCTGATCCTGTCGGACGACAATTTCAGTACAATCGTGGCCGCGGTAGAAGAAGGGCGCAGTATCTATGATAATATCCGCAAGTTTATACGCTTTCTGCTTGGATGTAATGCCGGAGAGATATTGATTATGCTGGTGGCCATGTTAATGGGGCTGCCCCTGCCCCTGCGGCCGATACAAATATTATGGGTGAACCTGGCTACGGACGGTCTCCCTGCGCTGGCACTGGGAATGGAACCGCCGGAGAAAGGCGTCATGGTCAGGCCTCCCAGGCCTGCCGGAGAAAGTATTTTTGGACGGGGTTTGTGGCTCAAGATACTGGGACGCGGTGTTACCATAGGGCTGACTTCCGCTGCCGTTTTCGCGCTGGCCTGGTTTTCTACATATGAACTGGTTTATGCCCAGACAATGGCCCTTACCACCCTCATTGTTACACAGCTGATGCATGTTTTTGAGTGTCGCTCAGAAAAGCCCGGGGCCTGGGAGACGCCCTTTTCCGGCAATCCCCTGCTGGTAGCGGCGGTGGCGGTATCATTCGTCCTCTTAACATGCATTCTCTACTATCCATTCCTACAGGAAATATTCCGGACCTATCCCCTCAACCCGGGCGACTGGGCATTTATCTTCCTGGTTTCCTCCATTCCATATGTATTGAATTATTTTCAACGCTGTTGTGGCAAAATATATGCAGGAGAATCGGTTAACAACAAGTAGTTATAGAGCCAAATAGGCGCAAAAATTATAATATACACCCTTTTACTCTTGATTGTGCACTGTTTTGTGGTAAAATAGGGTTAAGCGTATCGTAAGAAGCACATTATCAGACATGAGCAGGGCTGCCGAAGGATCCTGAAAGAAAAAGGGGTAAGGTTTTTTGGTAAGAAGCATGACCGGTTATGGGAAGGGAGAAGAAAGCGGGTTTAATCACCGTGTCAGCGTAGAGATCAGGGCCCTGAACCACCGCTATTTCACCCCGGCAATAAAAATACCCCGCGAGCTGGCTTCCCTTGAGGACAAGATCAGGCAGCTTCTGCAGGGCAGTATTTTTAGAGGCAGGATCGAGCTGCAGGTAACACTGGAAGCCGGCGACGGGGAGAAACAAAGTGTAGTAGTGGATGAAGCTCTGGCAGCTTCATATTTTAAATCACTGCACAGGATGCAGGAATTACTGGCTTTACCGGAAAAGGAGTATACCGCAGAGGAGCTGGCCCGCTTTCCCGGTGTTTTGAACGTGGAAAAGAAAGAGGCTGACCCTGCTTCGTTAGAACCGTTTTTGGAAAGAGCAGTTCTTAAGGCCGTTTCAAGCCTCGTTCATCACCGCAAAGAGGAGGGCGGCAGGCTAAAGGAAGATATTACCGCCAGGCTTCAAAAAATAGAGGGATTGGTAGAGCGCATTAAAGAAAAAAGCCCGCTGGTGACGGAGGAATACCGCCGGAAACTTGCCGCGCGCCTGGATGAGCTGTTTGAAAGCAGCGATTACGACCGGCAGCGTTTTACTATGGAGGCGGTTCTATTTGCAGAGCGCTGCAACATTGAAGAAGAGCTGGTTCGCCTTGACAGCCATGTGCAGGTTTTTAGCCGCGAAATTTCCAGGGATGAGTCGGTGGGGCGTAAGCTCGATTTCATTTTGCAGGAAATGAACAGAGAGGTAAACACCGTTACGGTAAAGAGCAGTGACTTGGAGATCTCCCACCTTGCAGTGGAGGCCAAGAGTGAAATTGAAAAAATTAGGGAACAGGTGCAAAACATTGAATAACAAACACGAAATCCATGGAGGTGGGAGCTTGTAAATATTTCCCTCCCGGCATCTTTGGGACTGTAATTAATATAATAAGGAGGTGCGCACCTGGTCCGAATTGCAGCAAAATGACAGGGATCAGGTTGAGATGAATATCAAGCTAATCAATATTGGATTTGGGAATATCGTTTCCGCCAATCGAATTATTGCCATAGTAAGCCCCGAGTCTGCTCCTATAAAAAGGGTAATAGTTGAAGCCAGGGACAGGGGCATGCTTGTAGATGCAACATATGGCCGGAGGACCCGTGCAGTTATTATCACTGACAGCGGGCATGTTATTCTTTCCGCCGTACAGCCGGAAACGGTCAAGCACCGCTTGCAGAGCAAAGAGCCGGTTGCCGAGGAAGGCAGCCTGAAAGTATAGCTACTGCTGCGGTGACTGCAGGAGGAAGAGATGAAAAAGGGGCTGTTAATAGTACTTTCCGGCCCCTCCGGGGCCGGAAAGGGTACCATTTGCCAGAATCTATGCCGGCAGCTTATGGGTATCTATTATTCCATATCGGTAACCACCCGTCCCCCCCGGCGGGGTGAGAAAGACGGGGTCAATTATTATTTTATTACCGAAAGGGAATTTGAGGACCTCAAAGAGCAGGGGGGGCTGCTGGAATGGGCCAGGGTGTACGGTAACTACTACGGCACACCCCGGTACAAGGTGGAGCAAAGAAGAAGCGAAGGCTGCGATGTTATCCTGGAAATAGATATAGAAGGAGCAAAACAGGTCCGCGAGCGCTGTGAAGACGCGGTGTTTCTATTCCTTCTACCCCCATCGATGAAAGAGCTGCGGACGCGTATCGAGGGCCGGGGGACAGAACGCCCCGATATTATAAAAGAGAGGTTCTCCACCGCTTACCGCGAGCTGGAAGAAATACGCCATTACGATTACATGGTCATAAACGATGATATCCAGGAAGCCGTTGATATTATAAAGGCTGTTATAGCGGCAGAGAAATGCCGTGTCAGCAGAAACGAAGAAATCCTGAACAGGCTTTTAGAGGAAGGTGGAATAAGGTGATATACCCCTCCGTAGATGAAATGCTCAAAAACGTGGACAGCCGTTATTCACTGGTCATTATGGCGGCAAAAAGGGCACGCCAGCTTCTTGATGCTGAAAGTTCACGAGAAAACGTGGCCGTCTTTAAAGAGGTGTCTGCAGCGCTTGAAGATATAGCTTCCGAAAGAATAACTTTTGAGAGGACTAAAGACGGTATAAAATGAGCCCGCAAGTGCTGGATAAGAAGATCATCCTCCTCGGTATTACCGGGGGAATAGCGGCTTACAAAAGTGCCGAGCTGGCCCGCCTGCTGGTGAAGGACGGCTGCAGCGTGCAGGTGGTCATGACTGCTTCAGCAGAAGCTTTTATAGCACCGCTTACCTTCTCGGCCCTCACGGGACGTCCCGTTTACCGCTCCCTTTTTGAGTATGTCACCGGCGGGGCAACGGTTCATATAGACCTTGCAAGGGAACCGCACGCGGCCGTAGTTGCCCCGGCGACGGCAAATATTATCGGCAAGCTGGCATCGGGGATAGCAGATGATCTTCTTTCGACCGTGCTTCTCGCGGTCGATATAAATAAATGTCCCGTAGTTATAGCTCCTTCCATGAATACCTCCATGCTGAACAATCCCGCTGTAAGAAACAATATTGAAGTTCTTTACCGCAGGGGCTATCTCATTGCCGACCCTCTCAGCGGAGAACTGGCCTGTGGAGAAGTAGGGGAAGGCCGCATGGCCGAACCGCAGCAGCTGCTGGAGATGGTCAGGGAAATTTTTAAAAAGGAACATGATTACAGCGGGGTAACAGTACTGGTTACTGCCGGGCCTACGAGAGAACCGTGGGACCCGGTTCGTTTTTTGAGCAACCGCTCCAGCGGCAAAATGGGATACGCCATTGCCCGGGCGGCACGGGAAAGAGGGGCTCATGTTATCCTGGTCAGCGGACCGGCTGAGCTGGAACCGCCGCCGGGGGTTGAATTTTACCCCGTAGTATCCGCCAGGCAGATGTACGAGGCGGTTATGGGCCGGTTAAGCGATGCGCAGGTTGTTATAAAAGCGGCCGCAGTATCCGATTACAGGCCCAAAGAAGAACAGCCCCAAAAAATAAAAAAGGGCGGCGATCTTTCACTGGAGCTGGTTCGCAACCCCGATATTTTGGAAAATGTCGGTATGCAAAAAGGGGACCGTTTCCTGGTAGGTTTCGCTGCGGAGACCGGCAACCTGCTTGAAAACGCGCGCCATAAAATGCTGCAAAAGAAGCTGGACATGGTCGTCATAAATAACGTAAACCAGGAAGGTGCCGGGTTTGCCTGTGAGACCAATATTGCCCAGCTGCTTTCCCGGGATGGAGAGCTCGAAAGCCTGCCCCTGATGTCCAAGTATGAGCTGGCACACTGTATCCTGGACCGAATAGCCGGCATGACTGCGAAAAAGTAAGACCAGTTTTCCCCCGGGGAAGCCTCCCCTGACAGCAGCAAAAAAAAGGGCCACTGAAGCCCTTTTTTTTGCTGCCGTTTCCCCTGTCTACAGCCCGGCAAACATTACCAGCAGAACGGGCGTTACCATCACCTCGATAACGGCCGCCGTTATGATCAGCATGATTACAAGGGGAAAAACGGCGGTAAACTCTTTCCAGATAAACTTGATGCTTTCCCTCCTATTTTTAGAGGGAAGGGGAAAGAGCAGGTGAAAACCGAGCTTCAGCCCCAAAGCGGCGCAGGTAAAAAAGGCGGGCAGCTCAAAAATACCGTGCGGGAGGACCCCCAGGAGTAGAAAGTTTAAGACAGGAACTCCTTCCCGGCCCAGCATGGTTACGGCGCTGCCCAGCAGCGCCCCGTTAAAAAACAGGCCCAGCATTGTGGGGAGCCCCAGCATTGCTCCCAGCAGCAGCATCAGCAGAGAGGCCAGTAGATTGTTAATAATAAGAAACGCTATTCCCTGAAGCGGCGGCCCTTCAAAAACGATCTCGGCCGCTTTTTGCAGTACAGGCTGCTGGCTTTCAGTAAAGTCGGTTACAAAAGAATCGCTGCCGCCAAACAGGGTCGATGCGAATACCCCCACCAAAAAAAAGAGCAGCGCCAGGATAATCCAGCTTGTATTTTGGAGCAGCACACGGGCTGGTTCAGGTTTTAAAAACATTTTATCCCTCTTCGTCTTTAGTTGCCCTTTGACGTTATAAATATATTATAATATGTTTACCAGGAAAATGATACTGATCTGGTAGAGGGTGTTCTGCATTGCCGGAAGATACATATGCTCATGTCATTGTAAACGTGATCAGTGATGCCGTGGACAGGCCTTTCCAATATTTAATCCCTTCTCACCTCCGCCAGCTGGTACAGGAAGGATCGCAGGTTTTAGTCCCTTTTCGCTCCCGGCTGACAACTGCCTACGTGGTTTCCGTGGAGAAGGAAAAAAAGGTCGACAACCCCAGGGAGATACTGGAAGTGCATGGCTCACTGCCGGTACTTTCGCCGGAATTTATAGAGTTGAGCCGGTGGTTGTCCAGGCGTTTTTTCTGCCGTCAAATAGAAGCGATAAATGCCTGCCTGCCGCCTGCAGGGGGAGGAGCAAGATCAAGGTTTTTTGAGCTTGTCTTTCCGGGGGCTGACAGCAGTGAGCTGCTGGCGGAGAGCGCCAGGATAAAGAAAAAGGCCTTCCGGCAGGCGTTGATACTGGAGTGCCTGTCACTGGCTGGAAGCGATGGTCTCCCCTTAAGAGAGCTTATCAAGAAAACGGGAGCTTCCCGCAGGAGCCTGGACGCCCTGGCAGAGAGGGAACTGCTGAGGGTGGAAAAAGTGCCCCTAAAACGCTCGTCAGGGGAAAAAAACGGGGAAGGCCCGGCATCCATGGGGGGGGAGCTCATTTTCCGGGGACAGCAGGCGGCGGCCTGGGAAGAGGTTAGGGAGAGCCTTTTCCAGTCCGGAAAGCCCATTTTGATCCACGGTATAACCGGTAGCGGTAAAACGGCGATATACCTGCGCGCCGTGGAGGAAGTGTTAAAAAAAGGGCTTACCGTATTGATACTCGTCCCGGAGATCGCCCTTACCCCGCAGATGGTAGAGCAGTTCAGGGGAAGGTTTTGCGATGATATTGCCCTGCTGCACAGCGCCCTTTCAGCGGGGGAAAGATACGAGCAGTGGTGGAGAGTAAGAAACGGGGAAGCCCGTGTCGTTCTCGGAGCACGCTCGGCGGTTTTCGCCCCACTGGACAGCATCGGGCTGATCATAGTGGATGAGGAACACGAAAATACATACAAGCAGGAGGATTCTCCCCGGTACCATGCCCTGGACGTAGCCAGGTGGAGAGCCCATTATCACGGTGCACTGCTGATGATGGGGAGCGCAACCCCTTCCCTGGAGACGTACCGGCAGTCGAAAGGGGGAAAAGTGAAACTGCTTCAGCTTACCGAGAGGGTGGCCGGCAGAACCCTGCCTGAAGTACAGGTAGTGGATATGCGCGCTGAATTCAGGCAGAAGAACAAAAGCGTATTCAGCCGTTCCCTGTCAAGGGCCATGGAAAGAGCGGTTTCACGCGGCGAACAGGTTGTCCTTTTCCTTAACCGGCGCGGCTTTGCCGGCTTTCAGCTCTGCCGAAAGTGCGGTTACGTAATAGAATGCTCCTTTTGTTCCGTTTCCCTCACTTACCATTCCTCCCCGGAGCACCTGCAGTGCCATTTCTGCGGCTACAGGGGGGCAGTGCCGGACTGCTGCCCACAGTGTAAGAGCACCTTTATCAAGAATTTCGGCCTGGGGACCCAGAAAGTGGAAATAGAGGTTAAGGAACAATTTCCGGGCCTGAAGGTGATCAGAATGGACAGCGACACGGTGGGGGTAAAAGGGGCCCACAGCAGGATCTGGAGCACTTTTAGAGAGAGAGAGGCTTCCGTTCTTATAGGCACGCAGATGGTTGCCAAGGGCCTTCATTTTCCCGGTGTTACCCTCGTTGGCGTTGTAGCGGCTGATATTACACTGCACCTGCCCGATTTCCGTGCCGGCGAGCGCACCTTCCAGCTGCTGACGCAGGCGGCAGGCCGCGCGGGCAGGGGGGATAAAAAAGGGCGTGTTATCATACAGACTTTTTCCCCCTGGCACTACAGTATCAAGGCCGCTTCAGCACATGATTACGAGCTGTTTGCACAGGAGGAATTGGAAAGAAGAGAGGCCCTCTTATACCCGCCTTTTGCGGACATAATTCTTTTCCGCTGCAGTGCTGTCAGGGAAGAAAAGGCAGGCGAAACAGCCCAAATGCTCCGGTCAACCCTTGAAGAGGCCCTTGCCTTCAATGGAGAAGATCTTCCAGAGATGCTCGGCCCTTCACCGGCTCCTTATGCCAGGGTAAGAGGTTACTACCGCTACAACCTTGTAATGAAGGGGCCGGGCCTGGACAGGTACTGCCAGGCAATCAAGGCAGAGGTGTGGGAATTTAAGAAAAGGCTGAGCCGGGATGTCAGGGTTACAGTGGATTTTAATCCCCTGGTAATGCTATAATACCTTTTAGAAGGAGGGGAGAGTGTAGATGCCGTTGAGGAATATCCGTCAAAACAACGATCCTGTTTTGCGCCAGAAAGCAGTATATGTCAGCAAATTTACCCCTCAGCTCCGCCTCCTGCTCGAGGACATGGCCGAAACGATGCTGGCAGCCGAGGGGGTAGGCCTGGCTGCTCCCCAGGTCGGGATTGCCAAAAGAATAATTGTAGTAAAGGTTGAAGAGGGCGTCCTGGAGATAGTAAACCCCGAGATAACATCCGCGGAAGGGAAAGACATCGATGTGGAGGGGTGCCTCAGCCTTCCCGGGGTTTTTGGAGAGGTTCCCCGCTACGACCGTGTTACAGTTAGCGGTAGAGACAGGAATGGGAAAAAGATTGAGCTTACCGCAGAGGGCTTCCTCTCCAGAGTACTGCAGCATGAGATAGATCATCTTGACGGGGTGCTTTTCGTTGACAGGGCCTCCCGGCTGCTTTCACCGGAGGAGCTGCAAAAAATGTGAAAGGGAATACCGGTTATGATTAAGGAAAGCAATGTCCATATCATTTTTATGGGGACATCTTCATTTGCCCTTCCCTCCTTGAAATTGCTGCTGGAAAGCGATTTTAAACCGGTGGCCGTTATAACAAGGCCGGACCGTCCCGCAGGCAGGGGGAAGAAAATGACCTCCCCTCCCGTGAAAACGGAGGCACTGGCTCACGGGCTGAAAGTACTGCAGCCGCAGGGAGCGGAGGAGCTGTACGCCGTCCTGGACGGCCAGGAATTTGATGTCCTCGTAAACGTGGCCTACGGCATGATCCTGCCTCCCAAAATTTTGCGCCTGCCCCCGGTGGGATGTATTAACCTGCATCCTTCCATGCTGCCTGCTTACCGCGGGGCGGCCCCAATCCAGAGGGCACTGCTGGCCGGGGAAGAGTATACAGGGGTGACGGTACTGTATATGAGTGAAAAGATGGATGCGGGAGATATTATACTGCAGGAGCGGGTACAGATCCACGGGGAAGACGATTACGGCATTTTGCATGACCGGCTGGCCCGGCGGGGAGCGGAATTATTATGTGAAGCCTTAAAGCTCCTCTCTACAAATAAGGCCCCGCGAAAGGAGCAGGATGAGGACGGGGCAACATATGCCCCGACACTGACAGGAGAAGACGAGGTCATCGACTGGGACAGCAGCGCCGTTGAAATATCCAAACGGGTCAGGGCTCTCATTCCTGCGCCGGGGGCATATACCCGTTACCGCGGGCGCCGTCTTAAAGTGTGGAAGGCTTCCCCGGATAACAGCTGCACCGAAGACTGTAAATGGGCCTCTCCCGGTGCTGTCTGCCGGGTGGACAAAGATAGTATTGCAGTAGCGACCGGCAGGGGCGTGCTCAGGATTTTTGAAGTGCAGCTTGAAGGAAAGAAAAAGACCGATGTAGAAAGTTTTTTAAGAGGTCATTCTCTGCTTGTAGGTGAGAAACTTGAATGAGCCTGTTTTAAGCGCTACCAAAAAGACCAGAAAAAGAACTTTCCTCGGTCTACTGCTGCTGGCAGTGCTGCTGCTTCTCATAGGTTCGGGAGTGTACCTGGTCTTTTTTACAAGGGATCCTTATATTGCTTTTTCACGGGGCGTTGTTACTGTCCTGGTGACAGCGGTCCTTGTTTTGACAGCCCTGTTTTTATGCGGCCTGCTGGCTATAGTAATAACTATAATGCACGAGCGTACTTTCCGCGGGCTGGGCTGGTTGATGGAGAAGACCATTCTGCTATTTTACCCGGTAGTGTTGCAGGTGGGACGTTTCCTGCAGATAACACAGGATAAAATCCAGAGATCTTTTATAGAGGTAAACAACCAGCTTGTCAGGTCCCGTCCCCTGAAGGTAAGCAGCAGGGAGCTTCTTCTGCTGCTGCCCCACTGCCTTCAGGATAGCGGCTGCCCGTATAACATAACCCGTAATATTGACAACTGCCGGCGCTGCGGCGGCTGCCAGGTTTCAGAAATTGTATCGATGTCCGGTTCCCGGGGCGTAAAAGCGGAGATGGTAACAGGTGGGACCATGGCCCGGCAGGCCATTGAAGAACATGCCCCGCAGGCGGTGGTAGCCCTGGCCTGTGAGAGAGACCTTTCCAGCGGTGTCCTTGACAGTTTTCCGCTTCCGGTTATGGGCGTGGTGAACGACCGTCCCCAGGGCCCGTGCCTGAACACCAGGGTGGACCTGGGGGCGCTTGAAGAAGCCTTTGACCATTTTTTAAACAAGCAGCGGCCGGCATAGCGGTATTTTTATTTGCGGTCCTCTTTCAGGCAATACCCTCCCGGTAGAGTTCAATGCCAGTAAAAGGGCCGTAGCCATCCTTGATTGAAGGGGGCGGCTGTCTGCAGTGCGGCGAGTGGGGCGGGGCCGGACAGATGCTCAGTATGGCAGCGATGATGTACCTGGCTGTCGTGGCCGCAGGGCCGGCCCATTTTGCCCGGCTGCTCCTGTTGAGGGGAAGAGAGTAGATGGTTCTTTCAAAAAAGAGCGGATATCATTCCGCGCAAAAAAAATCAGCACGGGAACTGGCCCTGCGCCTCTTAAAAGAGGTGGAGGAAAAAGAGTCCTATATAAACCTTGCTTTAAACAGGATGCTTTCCAAGATCTCCCTGGAGGGAGAAGAAAGGTCTTTCCTGACGGAGCTCACTTACGGAGTAGTGCAGCGGCGGAACACCCTGGACTGGGTTATTTCCCGGTATTCACGCCGTCCCCTGGAGGAAATGACCGCCTGGATCCGCAATATTTTAAGAATGGGAGCCTACCAGCTTCTTTACATGGAACGGGTGCCCGATTCCGCTGCTGTGGACGAAGCGGTTAAGCTTTCTCACCGTTACGGGCATAAAGGCGTAAGCGGCCTCGTCAATGCCGTGCTCAGGAAAATAAGCTACGAAAGGGAAAGTATACCCTGGCCGTCACGCGACACCGACCCGGCCCGCTACCTTTCCCTTTATTACTCGTATCCCCTCTGGATGGTGGAACGCTGGATAGATAACCTGGGCCTGGAAGAGTGCGAGGCATTATGTGCCGCCGGTAACATCCCTCCCCCGCTTACCGTTCGTGCCAATACATTGAAGCTGGACCGGGAAGAATTGAAAAAAGAGCTGCTGGCGGATGGTGCCATTGTTAAAGAATGCCGCTATGCCCCCCAGGGGCTGCAGCTCAGGCATCAGGGCAGGTTAATAGACCTGGAAAGCTTCAGAAAAGGGCATTTCCAGATACAGGGTGAAGCGTCCATGCTCGTACCCCCCCTGCTCAATCCACAGCCGGAAGAGTCGGTCCTGGACCTGTGCGCCGCCCCGGGAGGCAAGACCGTGCATATGGCTGCGCTCATGCAGAACCGCGGTACTATTGTGGCTGCCGACCTCTACCAGCACCGCCTCCGGCTTATTGAGGCTGCGGCGCGCCGGCAGGGCGTTGCCATCATCGGGACAGAAAAAATTGACGGCCGCTGTATGCCTGCTGATAGGGCAGGCTTTTTTGACCGCGTCCTCCTTGATACTCCCTGTTCCGGACTCGGTGTTATCAGGCGCAAGGGAGATTTAAAATGGCGCCGCCGTTCCGAAGATATAGAGTCGCTTTCGCAGCTGCAGTTGGACCTGTTACGGGGGGCGTTTTTTGCCCTCAAAGAAGGCGGGGTGCTGCTGTACAGCGCCTGTTCGGTAGAGCCCGAAGAAACGGTGCAGGTTATGGAAAAGTTTCTGCGGCAGGAGCCGTTGGCGAGGCTCTCGGCGCTTTCGCCATTTTTGCCGGAATCTTTTAAGGATGAGGAAAAAGAAGAAGGTATGCTTTATCTGTGGCCGCACAGGCACGGCCTGGACGGTTTTTTCCTCTGCCGTATTCTAAAGAAAGGCACCCGGCCGGCCATTTAAGGAGTTAAGCTAATTATTGTCACCGTGAAGCTCGTTGCTTTTAGAACCTCTTTTTGTTATACTGAATCCTGACGGGCGAGGGGTGTCGAAAGAAATAGAATGATAAATTATGCGGTCAGGTCTCACCGCGGATGCATCCGCGAAAAAAACGAAGATCGGTTTTTTATCCCCCGCAAAGAACAGCCGCTTGTTTTCGCTGTAGCTGACGGTATGGGCGGTCATGCTGCCGGCGAGGTGGCAAGCGCCATGTGCATCGAAGCTCTCGGGGAGAAGGTAGAAGAACTGTCGGAAAAGTTGCAGCAGTATGATTTGTTTAAAATGAAAGATTTTTTAGAGCAGGCCATGCTGCAGGCCAATGAAAGCGTGTATTACGCCCAAAACAAAAGCCCCGAATTTAAAGGAATGGGCACCACACTCACCGTTACCGTTTTACTGGATAAGGAGATTCTTGTCGGACACGTTGGAGACAGCCAGGTTCACCTGTTTAGTGAAGAGGGTTGTTTCCAGGTTACCGAAGACCACTCCCTGGTGATGGAGCTGCTCAAAAACGGCGAGATAAGCCCGGAGGAGATCCATACACATCCACAGCGCCATTTCCTGACCAGGGTGTTGGGGGCTTCCCCTTCTGTAAAAATAGATTTCTACATAGCCGCCCTGGCACTGGGACACTTTATTCTGCTATGCACGGACGGGCTGACGACAATGCTCAAGCCCGAGGAGATAAGGCAGATTATTTACTCCGCCACGGACATAGAGGAGGCTGCGGACCGGCTTTTAGAAGAGTCCAACAGGCTTGGCGGACTGGACAACATTACTTTTGTGCTCGTTCATATCAATATAGGGTAAGGGTGAAGTCCGCATTGAAGGAAATGATTGGTAGACTGTTAGGGAACCGCTACGAAATTGTCAAAAAAATTGGTACGGGTGGAATGGCAACTGTCTACAAAGGGACTGATTTAAAGCTGAACCGCTCCGTAGCGATTAAAGTCCTTTACGAACAATTTGCCTCCGACCCGGAATTTTTACGCCGTTTCCAGCTGGAAGCCAAAGCGGCGGCCAAACTGTCACATTCTGCCATAGTAAATGTCTACGATGAAGGAGAAGAAGAGGGCATCCATTATATAATTATGGAATATGTTGACGGCCAAACTTTGAAGGATGTTATCCTCAGTGACGGGCCGCTGGAACCGGAGGAAGCCGTTCGTATTGCCCTGCCGGTATGCGATGCGCTTGTTCATGCCCACGAGAATAATGTTATTCACCGTGATATCAAGCCCCATAATATAATTATTGCCGCTGACGGGAGGGTAAAAGTAACAGATTTTGGCATAGCCAGGGCGGTTGCCGACTCCACTATAACCTATGATAAATCAATGCTCGGTTCAGTTTACTATTCTTCTCCAGAGCAGGCCCGGGGGAGCCGTGCCGACCAGCAGTCCGATATTTATTCTTTTGGCATAGTTCTCTACGAAATGTTGACCGCTACCGTTCCTTTTTCGGGGGAAAGCCCCGTATCAATTGCTTTAAAGCACCTGCAGGAAGATATTATTCCGCCCTCCAGGGTCGTAAGCGGGCTTCCCTCGACGCTGGAAATGATAGTGAGCAGGGCCGTGCGCAAGGACAGGAGCCTGCGCTACCAGAATGCCGCCCAGTTGAGAGATGACCTGGAGGACTGGTATGAGAGCCGTATCGATGAAGGTTATGCGGCCGGTCCTTCTGTTCAAAGAACACGGTCGCTTCCTTACAGGGGTAACCGCAGTTGGAACAGTCACCATAATGAGGACGAAGAAGCCGCTAACAGTAAAGCGCTCCCCTATAGAAAATTACTGCTTTATGTATCCATAGCAGCAGCCCTTTTTGTAGCCGTTGTGGTTGGTTACAGCTTTCTGTACAGCTACCTGGTTGTCCCGGAGGTTACCGTTCCCGACCTGGTCGGTTCGAGTATCGAGGATGCCGAAAAAGAGCTTTCCCTGCTGGGCCTGGATTACAGTATTGCCCGACAGTCATACAGTGAAGATGTTGCTCTCGACCACGTAATATCCCAGGATCCTCCTGCCGGCAGGAACGTAAGGAAAGAAAGGACCATTGAGCTGGCTGTCAGCCTTGGGCCCGAACAGGTTGAAGTTCCCGATTTGACGAAAAGAACTGAGCTGGAAGCGAGGCTGATTTTAAATGAAGCGGGGCTGGAAATGGAAGTCAGCAGTGAGTACAGCGATGATGTTGCCCCGGGGTATGTCATAAGGCAGGATCCCGGTAAAGATTTTCGCCTGGGCAGTGGAGAAACTGTAAAGGTGGTAATCAGCAAAGGTAAAAAGCCCTTTTCACTCCGTAATTTCCAGGGCTGGACTCTCAGTGATGTCCAGGAGTGGCTCAACCTTTACGGGTTGGTAATGCGCAACGTAGAAGAGGAACCTTCAGACACGTTTGCGGAGGGGCAGGTTGTGTCGCAGTACCCGGCTCCCGGTGATACCGTCCAGGAGGGTGACCCCGTGGACCTGGTTATCAGCCTCGGAAAAGAGCCGGAGACCGGGGATATACACCAGGTTGAGATACAACCCCGTGTAGCTGTCGGGCAGGTGATCAAGGTTTATATAGATGATGATGAAGGGGAAAGGCTAATTTTTGAGGGAGCGTACAAGGGGCAGATCTTTCGTTCGGAGGGATATGGTTCAGGTAGGGTTGTGGTGATGGAACTGAGGAACGACGAGTATTATACCATAGATACCCGGTTTTTCCCTTAAAGACCGGCGAGGAGGAGTTTTACTGGAAGGCCGCTTAGTTAAAGCCAAAGGAGGATTTTATTTTGTGCGCGATGCCCGGGGACGGGTAATATGCTGCCGGGCCAGGGGAAGGCTTAAAAATGAAAGCGGAGGCCTGATGGTCGGAGACCTGGTTGAAATTAAGCTGGTAAAAGATGAAGAAGGAGTTATTGAGAAAGTATACCCGCGAAAAAACAGCCTTGCCAGGCCGCCGGTTGCCAATCTGGACCAGGCTGTTATTATTGTCTCTGTTAGTACCCCCACCCCGGACCTTTTCCTGCTTGACCGCATCATTATTTCTGCAGAGGCATCGTTCCTGGAAATAGTTATCTGCTTGAACAAGATGGATTTGTCCGGGGCGGAAGATGCCGCTATGGTCAAAGAGGTGGAAAGGGTTTATCAAAGCTGCGGCTACCCGCTTGTCCTGGCCAGTGCCCTTACGGGACAGGGAATAAGCAGGCTTAAAGACCTTTTAAAAGGCAAAATAAGCGTTCTGGCGGGGCCCTCCGGGGTAGGCAAGTCCACGCTCATTAACAAGATCAAGCCCGGCCTCGGCCTGGCCAGCGGCCCCGTGAGCAGAAAAACAGGAAGAGGCCGCCACGTAACCCGTCACGTAGAGCTGTTGAGTCTCGAGGAAGATATTTTTGTAGTCGATACGCCCGGTTTTCATAAGCTGGACCTGAAAGGGGTTATCGCGAAGGAGTTTCCCTTTTATTTCCGCGAGTTCTCCTCTTACATGGGGCGCTGTCGTTTTCACAGCTGTTTTCACCTTGCTGAGCCCGGCTGCGCGGTCAAGGAGGCAGTACAGAAAGGAGAGGTGGCCTCGTGGAGATACAAGCACTACGGGGTCTTCCTGGATGAGCTCAGGAAGAAAGAGAAACATTTTAAAGGGGGATGATCTGTGCTTAAAATTGCGCCTTCCATATTATCTGCGGACTTTGCCTTCCTTTTACAGGATGTGCAGCGCATGGAAGCTGCCGGGGCGGACTGGCTGCATATTGACGTTATGGACGGCCATTTTGTCCCCAATATTACCATGGGCCCCCTGGTCGTGGAGGCTTTAAGCGGCCGAACAGGTCTTTTCCTGGACGTACACCTCATGATTGAGCGTCCGCAGGACTTCCTAACTGATTTCTTTCATGCCGGGGCCGGTATGATAACGGTTCATGCCGAGGCCTGTCCCCATTTACATAAGGTGGTCTACAGTATTAAAGAAATGGGATGTAAGGCCGGGGTGGCTTTAAACCCGGCCACCCCGCTGAACACGCTCGATTATATCCTTGAAGATGTTGACCTGGTCCTGATTATGTCGGTAAACCCCGGTTTTGCCGGCCAGGAATTTATCCCCGCAGTCCTTCCCAAAATTGAGGGGCTTGCCCAAAAGGCGGCCCGGAAAAAGCTTGCTGTGGATATACAGGTTGACGGGGGAATTAATGTGCGGACGGCTGCCAGGGCTGCCGGTGCCGGCGCCAGTGTGCTCGTGGCAGGCTCAGCTCTTTTCCGCTCGGAGGACCCGGCCGCAGTCATAAAAGCGATCAAGATGCTCCCCGGCGGGGGCGGCGTGATTGCTTAATTAAAAGTGTAGTATATGATATAATGATTTAAAGAGTTCAAGAGGTGATGATATCTAGATGGAACTCGACGAACGATACATGTGGATGTCTCTTGACCTTGCCCGCCGGGGACTGGGCAAGACCAATCCCAATCCAATGGTCGGTGCAGTCGTGGTCAAAGACACGGAGGTTGTAGGAACGGGGTATCACCGCAAAGCCGGAAGCGAACACGCCGAAATTGCCGCCTTGCGTGAAGCGGGTGAAAAGGCAAAAGGGGCTACGCTTTATGTTAATCTTGAACCCTGTGTTCATCAAGGGAGAACCCCGCCATGTGTGGATGCCATTATCGAGGCCGGCCCGCGTAAAGTAGTCATAGCTACTATTGATGACAACCCGCTTGTTTCCGGGCGGGGTATCCGCAGGCTTCAGGAGGCAGGTATTAAGATAAAAGTCGGAGTCCTGGAGGAAAAAGCGCGCCGGTTGAACGAGGTTTTTTTTAAGTATATTACCAGCAGGATTCCTTTTGTGGTTGTTAAGGTGGCCATGACCATGGACGGTAAAATCGCCACCGCTGATGGCAAATCACGCTGGATCAGCGGTGAAAAGTCCCGCCAGCTTGTACACAGGTTGCGCTCTATGTCTGACGGGGTTATGGTCGGTATCAATACCGTGCTTAATGACGATCCCCGCCTTACAGTGAGGCTGGATGGAGAAAAAGGGGCAAGCCCGCTGCGGGTTATTGTAGATAGCAGGTGCAGGTTGCCTGCCGATTCGAACCTGGCCCGCTCGGCAGAGCATCCCAAAACGCTCCTGGCCACCACTGAACTGGCCCCCGCCGATAAACTGGAGGTCCTCAAAGACTGCGGGGTGGAGGTCTTAATGCTTCCTTCCAAAAACGGAAGGGTTGACCTGCGTTCACTGATGCTGGCACTGGGGGAGAGGGAGATCAGCATACTGCTGGTGGAAGGCGGGGGGACACTGAATTACTCCCTTCTGGAGGAAAATCTAGTCGACAAGATCTATTTTTTTGTAGCACCCCTCATTTTTGGCGGCGAGAAAGCTTTTACTCCTTTCGAGGGAAGGGGTGTAGGAGAGCCCGGTGAAGGCTGGGTTGTTGAAAACGTGGAATTGAAACAGCTGGAGGGTGATTTGTTAATTATCGGTTACCCTGTGAGGAGGGAAGAAGTTGTTCACAGGGATAGTGGAAGAGATGGGGGAAGTATTAGCTCGGCAACATCATAATGAAGGCATATATTTGAAAATTAAAGGAGACAGGGTGCTCGGCGACCTTGCCCTGGGTGACAGCATAGCGGTTAATGGAATATGCCTTACCGTAGCGGAGCTCTACCGGGGAGCTTTTTCGGCGGAGGTAATGCCCGAAACACTGCGTAAAACGAACCTAACAGGGTTAAAAAGAGGTGACAGGGTCAACCTGGAAAGAGCTCTGCCGGCAGGCGGGCGCATAGGCGGTCACTTTGTAAGCGGGCATATAGACGGGACCGGGGAGACAAAAAGCATTAAAAGGGAAGGCAACGCCCTTGTGATGAGCTTCCAGGCCCCGGAGCAGGTACTGCGCTATCTCGTGGAGAGAGGTTCCGTTGCCGTTGACGGTGTCAGCCTGACCGTTGTCAGCGTAGAGGCAGATGCTTTCAGCGTTTCTATCATACCGCACACGGCAAAGGGCACCACGCTGGGGTACAGGGGCAGGGGGGACACGGTAAACCTGGAGGCGGATATGCTGGTAAAGTACGTGGAGAAAATACTGGGGAAGACCTACCCGAAAGAAATGGGCCGGGGAGTGACTTATAGGCAGCTGGAGGAAAAGGGCTTTTTATAGGAGGGGGAAACAAGTTGCCGGAGAATTTTAACAGCATAGAGGAAGCTATCGAGGAATTGAAAAAAGGGAACATGGTTGTTGTGGTGGACGACGAGGACAGGGAGAATGAAGGTGACCTGGTCATGGCCGCAGAAATGGCCACTCCCGAAACGGTCAATTTCATGACCCGCTTCGGGCGGGGACTGGTATGTGTTTCCCTTACTCCGCAGCGAATCGAGGAGCTTGATTTGCCGCTGATGGTCACCCACAGCACCGACAGTCATGATACCGCTTTTACTGTGTCTGTCGATGCCAGAGGTACCACCACCGGTATTTCCGCTTTTGAGCGGGCCATGACCATACAAAAGCTTATTGACCCGGCAGCGGGGCCGGGGGATTTTAACCGCCCCGGTCACATATTTCCCCTGCGGGCAAAAGAAGGGGGAGTGCTGCGCCGGGCCGGGCACACGGAAGCGGCAATTGACCTGGCCAAGCTGGCCGGTCTTTATCCCGCCGGTGTTATATGTGAAATCATGGATGAAGACGGGACCATGGCCAGGGTGCCGGAGTTGATGCAGTTTATTGACAGGCACGGGATGAAAATCATAACCATAGCGGACCTCATCCAGTATCGCATTACCAAGGAAAAGCTGGTCTGGAAAGCGGCCGAAGCGACACTGCCCACTCCTTACGGAGAATTTACCCTTTATGCCTACGACAACTCCGTGGACGAGAAGACCCACCTGGCACTGGTAATGGGCAAAATTGAGCCGGACAAGCCGGTACTGGTAAGGGTGCATTCTGAATGTCTTACAGGCGATGTCCTTGGCTCGCTGCGCTGTGACTGTGGCAAACAGCTTAACCAGGCCATGAAGAAGATCAGCGACGAAGGCTGCGGGGTCATTGTCTACATGCGCCAGGAGGGACGCGGGATCGGCCTGCTGAACAAGATCAGGGCTTACCACCTGCAGGACTGCGGGAAGGACACCGTGGAGGCCAACGAGGTGCTCGGTTTCCCGCCCGACCTGCGCGATTACGGTGTCGGCGCGCAGATACTGGTGGACCTGGGAATAGGTAAAATGCGCCTGCTGACCAACAACCCCCGCAAGCTCAAAGGGCTGGAGGGTTACGGCCTGGCCATAGTGGAGCGCGTGCCGCTTGAAGTTGTTCCCAGTATTTATAACAGGCGCTATTTAAAGGCTAAAAAAGATAAATTGGGGCACATTTTAAACTGTGAAACAATGGACAGCAGTGAAAAATCCAAGTGAAGGCGGTGTCTATATTGGTCAAGCAGCATGAGGGTCACCTCAGTGCAAAGGGCTTTCGCTTCGGGCTGGTTATCAGCCGCTTTAACGAATTTATTTCCGCAAAACTGCTCACGGGAGCGCTGGACGCTTTAAAGAGGCATGACTGCAGGGAAGAGGATATCGAAATATTCTGGGTGCCCGGTTCTTTTGAGATACCGCTTGCCGCCAAAAAGATGGCTAGATGCGGGCGTTTCGATGCCGTAGTCTGCCTGGGAGCGATAATCAGGGGTGACACCCCCCATTTTGAATATGTCGCTTCTGAAGTAGCCAAGGGGATCGCCGTGGTAGGCCTGGAAACGGAAATGCCGGTGATGTTTGGCGTGGTTACAAGCGATACACTGGAGCAGGCCATCGAAAGGGCCGGTTCCAAGGCGGGCAACAAGGGATGGGATGCGGCGCTTGGGGCCATAGAGATGGTCAACCTGCTGCAGCAGATAGTGTAAATTAATTTAGAGGCCTTTGCCCGGAGCAGGAGATTGTTCTTGCTCCTTTTTTCATTAGCGCTGTTATGGCGGACCGCCAGGTGGTATAATGAAGTGTCACAAAAGGCGGTATCATATCTAAATGAGGGTTGCCCGCATGCACGGCATAGAGGAGGACAAATTTATTATCCTGGACGGTCACAGCCTTGCTTACAGGGCTTTCTATGCCCTGCCGCTGGAGCTCAAAACCGGGGACGGCCTGCACACGAATGCAGTGCTCGGTTTTACGAACATGCTCCTGCGCCTTGCCCGCGACGAATCTCCCTCTTACATGGCCGCCGCTTTTGATTACCCGGCACCGACTTTCAGGCATTCCCGGTACGCACAGTATAAGGCTACCAGGGAAAAAACCCCTCCCGAGCTGAGCGAGCAGCTGCCGCTGATCAAGGAAATACTGCTCGCGTTTAATGTGCCTGTTTTTGAAATGGAGGGATATGAAGCGGACGACCTTATCGGCACTTTCAGCAGCAGCGGCGAAGCTGCCGGACTCCTTTCCCTGATCGTCACCGCGGATGCAGACGCCTACCAGCTGATTACCGAGCGCGCCAGGGTTTTAATAACACGAAAGGGCATCAGCGAGCTTGAAGAATTCGGCTTGGAAGAGTTCAGGAAGCGTTACGGCCTTGATCCCCGGCAGTGGATAGATTACAAGGCGCTGCGGGGAGACAGTTCCGACAACATTCCCGGTGTCCCCGGCATCGGTGAAAAAAGGGCCCTGCAGCTGTTAAGAGAATACAGTTCCCTGGAAAACGTACTTCAGGATGCCGAAAAGATGCCCGGAAAGGTGGGGGAAAACATCCTCCAGTACGGCGGGCAGGCCCTGTTGGGCAAAGAGCTGGTGTCCATAAATAAGAATGTTCCCATCGATTTTAACCTCGAGCACTGCCGTTACAGGAAGCCGGACTGGTACCGGCTCTACGCCGTTTTTTCGAGACTGCAATTTAGCAGTATTATCGAAAAAATCCCTGAGCTGAAGGCCCTAAAGGAAAAAGAAGCCGGCAGCCAGGCGGAACGGCAGGCGGGGCCTTGCAGCCAGGGTACGCTCTTTGAAGAACAAAATGACAGAGACGGCAATGTTGTCCTGGTTGAGCAGTTAAGTCAGCTGCATGATTTTGTTAAAAAGGCACGCCAGGCGGGCTCCTTCTCTGTTCTTTTTAATGACGGCCTTAGCGTACAATTTCCGTGCCTGGTCTGTGCGGCAGAAGGAGTTGACACAAGCTACGTTTTCCCGGAGGAAGGGGCGCTGTCGCTTTCTGAAGCTCTGCAGAAAATAAAGGTGCTCTTTGAAGATGGAGAGCTTTTTGCTATTACCCACGACCTGAAGCCTTTAATGAAAAGCCTTATTAAAAAGGAAGCCCGCGTTGACTGCTCCTTTTTTGATACCCTGCTGGCTGCGTACCTGGTTGAGCCGGACCGTTCCAATTACCCCCTTGCGGAGATCTGTGCAGATTATGCCGGCCTTTCTTGTTCCCTTCCCGGGAAGGACCGGCCGGGGATAGCCGGCGAAAAGGAGCAGATGCTCTACCTGGGCGGCTGTGCCAGAGACCTGTTTCAGCTGCAGAAAAAGCTGCAGGAGATCCTGCAGGAAAGAGATCTGGCAGCTCTCTATTACGACCTGGAGCTGCCTCTTGTGGAAGTTTTGGCGCGGATGGAACTAAGGGGCATCCGGGTTAACAGCGCTGTCCTGGAGAAGCTGGCCTCCGAAATGGACGAGAGCATGCTCGTACTGGAGAAGGAGATTTATGAGCTGGCCGGAGAACGATTCAACCTCAACTCGCCGAAACAGCTGAGCTATATCTTATTCGAAAAACTAAAACTCCCTGCGGTCAGGCGTATCAAAACGGGCTACTCCACGGATGCCCGCGTGCTGCAGGAACTCTCCTCATGCCACCCTATTGCGGCCAGGCTTTTACAATACCGGACCGTATCCAAGATCAAAACAACATACCTGCAGGGTTTGCAGGCACTTATAGACCGGCGCACCGGCAAGATCCATACCTCTTTTAACCAGACTGTTACTGCTACGGGCCGTCTGAGCAGCAGCGATCCCAACCTGCAGAACATTCCTGTAAAGCTCGAAGAGGGGCGCAGGTTAAGAGAGGCATTTACACCTTCACATGAGGGATATGTTCTTCTTTCGGCAGACTACTCGCAGATAGAGCTGCGCATCCTGGCCCACCTCTCCGAAGATGAGGGCTTAATTGATGCTTTTCAAAAGGAGCAGGACATACACACGCGGACGGCGGCGGAGGTTTTTAACGTTCCCATAGATGAAGTTACTCCCTTGATGCGGGGCAGGGCCAAGGCCGTTAATTTTGGGATTGTTTACGGTATCAGCGATTACGGCCTTTCACAGGACCTGGCCATCCCAAGAGCGGAGGCCCGTAAATATATCGACAGCTACCTGCAGCAATATGCCGGGGTTAAGGAATACATGGAGCGGTGTATAGCTGCGGCGCGCCAAAAAGGCTACGTGACCACGGTCATGAACAGGAGACGCTACCTGCCCGAAATCAACCATCCCAATTATTCCAGGAGAAGCTTTGCCGAACGCATGGCCTTGAACACCCCTATTCAGGGTTCTGCCGCGGACGTTATCAAGGCGGCCATGGTTTCGATCGACAGGGAGCTGAGCGAGAAGGCCTTGCTGGCTGCAATGCTGCTTCAGGTACACGATGAACTTATTTTTGAGCTGCCCCTAAAAGAGCTGGAGGAGGTTGCCGTCATGGTCAAAAACTTGATGGAAGGCGTTTATTCTTTTGCAGTGCCGTTGAAGGTAGACTTGAAAGTTGGAGAAGACTGGTATCATATGCAACCCTATGAAAGGGGCTAACACGCCTGTGCCCGAACTTCCAGAGGTAGAATGTATAGTAAGAAGCCTGAGAAGATGCCTGGCGGGGAAGCGAATAATGGAGGGGCAGCTTATTTCCCCCGCCATGCTGCGCGGTATAACAGAAGAGCGCTTCCGTGAACGTCTCGTCGGGAAAATAGTCACCGATGTTAAGCGAAGGGGTAAATACATTTTCTTTTTTTTGCACGAAGGGAGCTTCCTGGAGGTGCACCTGCGCATGACGGGGCGGTTTGTTTACCTGCCCGGGGATTCCGGGGCGGGCAGGCACACCAGGGCCGTCTTTTTTCTGCAAGGCGGTGAAAGCCTGCACTTTGAAGACATGCGCAAGTTCGGCACTTTCAGGCTGTGGCATAAGGGCGAGGAGGCAAACGCGGCTTCACTTCAGCGCGGTGTTGACCCCCTGGAGGAGCGCTTTGACAGGGATGTTTTTGACAAAATACTGAAAAAGAGACCGCGGTGCAGGATAAAATCCCTGCTCCTGGACCAGGAAAGCATAGCGGGGATGGGAAATATATATACCGATGAAGCCCTCTTCAGGGCCGGGATTTATCCCGGAAAGAAAGCGGGCAGCCTGGAGAAGGAAGAAAAGGAGAGGCTTTTCCAGTGCATATGCACTGTCCTGCAGGAAGGGATAAGCAAGCGGGGGGTCAGCTTTTCAGATTACAGGGATTTATGGGGGGGTGAAGGCGAATACCAGGATTGTCTCAGGGTTTACCGGCGCAGGGATAAACCCTGCTTGCTGTGCGGTGCCTCCATAAGCCGCACTGTTGTGGCAGGCAGGGGGACTTATTACTGCCCGGAATGCCAGAAAGCTTAGCAATGTTCTAGACAGGCACAAAAAGCACTGCTGACTCCATAGTATAGTGTAACTTTTTGCTGGAGGTTTAGCAGTGGTCATGTTACAGGTAATCCTGCTTTGTGCTGCCGTAAGCTTCGACGGCTTCGGTGCCGGGTTTTCTTATGGGGCTCGAAACCTGCGCATTCCCCTTCCCTCTCTGGTTATAATCTCCTTTTCATCGGCTGCCGCCATGACGTTGTCCATGCTGCTGGGATGGACACTTACCTCTTATGTTTCAGTGTCGCTTTCCAGCTTGTTCGGGGGAGTAATCCTGGTATCGCTGGGAAGCTGGGTTATCTGGCAGGGGGCGAACGCCGGGGGAGAAGAGGAGAATAATGCCCTTGAAATTGAAAGAGATGAACAGCCCTTTTCAAAAGGGGAAAAGCGGCTGCATTCTGGCAAAGGGCTACTCTCATTTATAAAAAAGGTGCTTGTTGAACCGGAGGAAGCCGACCTCGACAGGTCCGGAAGTATTAACTGCAAAGAAGCCTTCCTGCTGGGCCTGGCACTGGCCGGCGATGCTTTTGCCGCCGGAATCGGGGTGGCGCTGGCCGGCTTTGACCCGTGGCTGACTTCCGTAATGGTCGGTTTGAGCAAGTTTATGCTGCTCAAACTGGGTCTTTTGGGGGGCCGCTTTTCCAGAAATAAATTAAATGCTTTCCCAGTCCATTTACTGTCGGGCGGCATGTTGATTTTAGTGGGTATATTTAATATACTTTGATATGTAATAATCCCGGGAGAGGGTGCTTGGCATTTGCTTCGTGTCGGCTTGACGGGGGGAATAGCCTGCGGTAAATCAACTGTGGCGCGCATGCTGCTCCAAAAGGGCGCCTTGCTAATAGATGCAGATGAGCTGGCCAGGGAAGTGGTTTCTCCCGGCACACCTGCTTTTGAAGAAATAACCGCCTGGCTGGGCGATACCGTTGTCGCGGATGATGGGACTCTTGACCGCAGCAGGATAGCGGATCTCGTCTTTGGGGACTGTAAAAACCTGCAGAAGTTGAATTCTATAGTTCATCCCCGGGTAATAGAATTGTTTTGCAGGAAAAGTGGCCGGCTGCAGGAGCAGTTCCCAGGTAAGCTGCAGGTCTGGGAAGTCCCTCTCCTTTTTGAAGCAAGGATGGAGGCCCTGGTGGACCTTATTGTAGTAGTGGCCTCCTCCGAGCAGAACCAGGTCCAGAGGTTGATGCACCGGGATGGACTGAGCAGGGAGGAAGCCCTCCGGCGGCTGCAGTCACAGCTTCCCCTGCGGGACAAAATTAACAGGGCCGATGTGGTTATTTACAATAACGGCAGTTTTAAAGACCTTCAGGAGCAGGTCGACCGCCTGTGGGATGAGTTGAAAAAGCGTACCTAAAGAACGAGAGGTGCCTTCTGCTGAAAAAAAGTAGGCCGATGACCAAAAAGATTTATCTAATTATTTTCCTTATAGCATTTTACCTGTTTATTACACAGTTCCAAAATATAGCGCGCCTGGTGTATCCTTTTCATTACCGGGATATCATTAACGAGGAAACGCGGAAGTACGGCATCGAGCCGTACCTGGTCGTGGGTGTCATAAGGGTGGAAAGCGGTTTTAGGGAGAATGCGGAGTCCAACAAGGGTGCCAGGGGTTTGATGCAGGTAATGCCCCAGACCGGCATATGGGTGGCCGAACAGATAGGGCTGGAAGACTATTCAGAGGAAAAACTTTTTGATCCCCATGTCAATATCTCTATCGGCACCTGGTACCTCGTAGATCTGCTGCGGCAGTTTAACGGTAATGTTTACGCTGCCCTGGCTGCTTATAACGGTGGAAGGGGGCATGTCAGCCGCTGGCTGGAGGAAGGCATCTGGGATGGAAGCAGGGACAACATAGGCAGTATCCCTTTTCCTGAAACCCGGGCCTTCGTATTGAAAGTGGAGAGAGCCTACAATCTCTACAGGCTCATTTATGAAGAGCAATAAACTGCACAAGGGGGTAGAGTGATGTACAATATTACCTTGATTCCCGGTGACGGGACAGGCCCGGAGCTTACGTCGGCAACCCTGGAGGTACTTAAAGCATCGGGTGTCGGCATAAGGTGGGAAGTTGTGGAAGCGGGCATGAAGACGTATGAAAAAGAAGGCCGGGTGTTACCGGAAGAAGTCCTAACATCAATCCGCCGCAACAAGGTGGCCCTGAAGGGACCCCTCACTACTCCGGTGGGCACCGGCTTTCGCAGTGTTAATGTGGCCCTGCGCAAGGAGCTGGACCTTTATGTAAACCTGAGGCCGGCAAAAACTTACCGCGGCATCCGCAGCCGCTATGACAATATTGACCTGGTAGTGGTCAGAGAGAATACAGAGGACCTCTATGCCGGGGTTGAACATATGGTTGGTGATGATGCCGCCGAGAGCATCAAGATTATAACGCGAAAAGGGTCGGAACGCGTTGTCCGCTTTGCCTTTGAATACGCCCGCAAGCACGGGCGCAGGAAAGTTACAGCGGTACATAAAGCCAATATTATGAAGTGTACGGACGGCCTTTTTTTAAGTGTGGCCGGCGACGTGGCCAGGGACTACCCGGAAATAGAATTTGAAGACCGTATTGTAGATAACATGTGTATGCAGCTGGTCATAAAGCCGGAAATCTATGACGTCATGG